>JAFURQ010000018.1 GCA_017471825.1 Clostridia bacterium | reverse complement strand
TCTGGGGCTTACAGATGGGATATCTTCGCACTTGGCTCTTGATGCGGTTGCCTCGGCAAGATACGCGTCAACAGGATCCTTGTAGTCAGGATGAATTCTTGCGGTTGCCACAAAGATATTCCCCTTCTGCTCGGTTCTAAGTGAGATCTTCCCCAAGGGATATTTGAGTCTGAACCACGCGATCTGTGCAATCACAGGCAGACGCTTACGGGTTTCCTTGGAGTTAAGATCGGTATAATCCACCGCATAGTCTTCGGGATTAAAGCCTTCAACGGCGTTGATCATTGAGAGTATATTGATATTTTGACTCATGATAAGTCCTCCTTAAATTTTGAAAAGTGTGTCTCTGTACTGAATCCAGACCGGGATGAAGGCATTTACGAATTCACTGATATAAGCCTTATACACCTGATCCGTAATGTTTTTTATGTTTCGCTTTCAGTGCTTTTAATTCTTTTTCAATTATCGGATCAAAACAAGAAAAGTCCTGACTTACAAAAAGTTTATAATCAACATCCAAAGCTACACGATCTAGAGCCAGCGTTCTTATTTGATATATACCTTTTATTTGTGTGGCTTCTTTACAAGGAGTTAATCCCTTATATCCGAAGAATAAATTAGCAAAATTATAATTGAATAGTGGTTCTCTCAAATGATTATTGCTCAAGTATTCACAGGTTAAATTTCCTGTTAAAGCATAACTTATTTGTCCTACCATCTGTCTTATCGTCATACGTTTGTCGTTTTCAAACAAGTAACGATAATAATTTTCTACAAATGCTGATACACGATCAAACTGAGCAGAAACTGTCGTTTTATGTTGACTTTTAGTGCGAAAAGATTTAAAATAAAGTATATCAAAAATATATGAGGTGAACGTGATGAAAAAACTTCTCCTGATTTTTCTCGCAGCCGTTCTGGCATTATCGTTAATAGCCTGCGGCGATGACACTCCCGTATGTGAGCACGGCGATGCCGGCGATGACGGAATTTGCGATTTCTGCGGCACAAAATTCGGCGACTGCACGCATATCGACGAAAACGCCGACTGCAAGTGCGACAAGTGTGACGAGGAAACACTCGACTGTATGACGATAGCAGAGGCAAGATCTGCCGAAATCGGCGACCAGGTCAAGATTAACGGCGTCGTTGCACGAATTACTTACGCCAACGGAAAGGTTCCCGTGGGATTCATTCTCGTTGACAAAACCTCCTCGATATACGTTTACGACGGCGAGGTTGCGGCTGACGTAGCAATAGGTAACAGAGTTACCCTGCTCGGAACAAAAACCTATTGGGTTCTCGATACCGAGGCAAGCAACGCCGAGAAGTTCGGCTACAAGGGCTGTAATCAGATAGAAGACGTAACCGTACTCGCTAAAAACGAAAAAACCGACAATGAATTTGACAAGTCCTGGATAACCGAGAGCACGGTCAAGGAAATCCTTGAAACTCCCGTTACACAGGATATTACCACCCTCATATATAAGGTTAACGCGGTTGTTAAAAAGGTACCCGGCACGGGATTCACCAACTATTACTTCTTCGATCTCGACTATGATGCAGAAAGCAAGTCGGGAACGGGCGTTTACACCTACACTATGTGTAACGGCGCCGATTTTGATTGGCTCGACGAATTTGACGGCAAGATTTGCACCGTTTATATCACCGCGCTTAACGCAAAATCAACAACAACTGATTGCTATTTCAGATTTCTTCCCGTAGCTGTAAGCTATGACGGATATACCTTTGATACCTCCAAGGCGGCGGAATTTGCCGTTAAATACTATGGCGTTGACCAGTTCCTCGCAGAGTATTCGGGCGACCCCGCGCTCAAGCTGATCACTAACGTATCCTCCGCGCTCCTGGGCTTTGAAAACGCAACCCTCTCCTACTCGTCAAGCAACACCTCTGTCGTAAGCTTTGCAAACGAGACCGACGGGGTGGTTATGCATTGTAATGAAGCAGGCACGGCTACCGTCACGGTTACCGCCACGCACGGCAATAACACGTATTCCGAGGACGTCGTGATCACCGTTAAGGATGCGGGCGAATACGAATTCGTTAACGTAAAGACGGCGATCGACGCGCCCGTCGGCGAAAAGGTTATCGTAAAGGGCATCGTAGGTCCCTCGCTCGTAAACAAGAGCGGCTTTTATCTCATTGACGAGAGCGGAGTTATCGCCGTAATGGGTACCGAGACCATATTCGAAGGTCTCGCTATCGGTCACGAGGTTATTCTCGAGGGCACGAGAGCTATAAGCAAGAACCCCGAAAAGTCGGGCAACCACGTAGGACAAACCTACCTTAAAGACTCGGTAATTCTTGCGAACAACTACGGAAGCCACGAGTATTCAACCGCAACCTTCGTTACCGACAAAACGCTCGCAGACGTTTACGGTCTTGACGTATCGGTTGACTATTCCACAACCGTATATACTCTTACTGCAACGGTTACCGTCGAGGAAACCGCATTTTACACAAACATCTATCTTACCTCGGGCGGCACTACGCTCAGGCTTTACTGCTCAAGCGCTAATCAGTACGGCTTCCTCAAGGCATTTGCCGGGCAGGAGGTTACCGTTGAGGTTGCCGCTTGCAACTGGAACGACAAATCCTACTACACCGGCTGTGTTCTTTCGGTAATCACAGACGACGGTAAGGTTTATAACGAGTTGAATTTCACCAATTAATTTAACACGGGGTAACACCAATAAAAAAAGAAACAGACCAAAACGGTCTGTTTCTTTTTTATTTTTCCTCTTCAAGAGAGGCCTTATATATTTTCTGTTTTTCTGCCATTACCGCCTTGAAGCTCATGGTGCGATAATACGGCGCAAACCACAAAAGCTTACACCAGAGCGAATAGTTGTGCCTGCTGATCCAAAGATACGGCGTGAGTCTGTTGTTTATGTAGCTGTCAAGGCATCTTTTAAGATACTTAATATCCGATGAACGGTTGGAAATCTTGATTGTGTTTATATATTCCATTCTGATCGTTCCGTTACGAAGCTCCTCGGGGAACACGCCCTGATGAGCATACAGATATTCAACGGTATGCTTTTCTATCCCTCTTTTAAACGCCGACTCACAGCCATCCTCACTGTGTCCGCACCAGGTGCAGTTGAAGGAGCAGCCGTTATTTATAAGAAGGCAAACCTCCTTGCCAAGCTGCTCTCTCACGTATTTATGCACCTTAATGCTTCTCATAAGCGAATTGCCCAGCACGTACGAGTCGTAGCTGTGCTTTAATTTTTCAATATCGCCGATACCGCGCAGGGCGTTGTTATAGCTGCAAAAGAGCTTTTCCCCTTGTATATGCGGTAAGAGAAAATCGTAGTATTGGTCGAGCGTTGTGATAACGTCAAGCGTTATTCCGTGATTGCGCAGAGCTTCAAACGCATCCGCAACGTCACGCTCGGTTAAGTCAAGCGTGTTCAGCACCATATCGAGCTTTATCCCGTGCTTTTTGGCTATTTCAAGAAGCTCCCAGAAAAGAGCAACGTTTTGCTCATCCTCAAAGCTTTGCTTAACGGCTATTCTTGAGTGAAATTTTTCTCCAAGAGGAATGGAGAAATATATCTGCTCAATGTAATATGAATATTTCCCGAGAAATTTATCAAACTCACGCGGTGTGGTTTTCATCGTAAGTCCCACAAGAAACCTTTTGTGAAATTCTTCTTTATACTTCATTTGACTCCCTTATCAAAAGCAAGCTTTGAGTATTTCGTATATTTCGTCGTTTGTAAGCGGCTTGTATCCGCCCTTTTCGGAGGGGATGGAACATGCTATTTTAGGAAGCATTTCCTCGGTTGCGCCAAGCTCACGCAGGGTTGTGGGAATACCAAGCGACGCTATAAAATCCGCAAGTGCAGATATTCCCTCCTCTGCAATTTGCTCGTCGGTTTTGCCTTCGGTATCAATTTCCCACACATTTTTGGCAAAGCGAACGAATTTGTGCAGTCCGTGCCTACAGATATACCTATAATAAGGCACCGAAACGACGGCAAGACCTATGCCGTGGGGGCAATCGGTGTATGCGCCTATTTGATGCTCAATGCCGTGCACCTGCCAATCCTGCTGCTTTGAAACTCCGGTAATTTTGTTGAGCGCCATAGTTGCGCACCACACTATATTACTGCGTGCCTCGTAGTCGGTCGGATTTTCAACAGCAACAGCGGCACTCCTCACGAGCGATTTCATAAGCGCTTCGAGTATATAGTCGGAAACGTTGTCATCGTCTCCAGAAAAATACTGCTCCATAATGTGCGACATAATATCGAATATGCCGCTCACCATTTGAATTTTGGGAACGGAGAATGTGTACTCCGGATTAAGAATGGAGAACTTGGGGTAGACCTCCTGAGGAAATACTCTGCCCTCCTTAATCATTTTTTCCTCGTTTGTAATTACCGAGCCGCCATTCATTTCGGATGCCGTTCCGGCCATTGTAAGTATTGAAGCAACGGGCACAGTTTTATTGTCAAGAGGCGCAAAATCAACCCAATATTTTTGCCACGGGTCCCCCTCACAGTATGCCGAGGCGGAGATTGCCTTAGCACAATCGATTACCGAGCCGCCGCCAACCGCGAGAATTAAATCTACCGAATTTTCACGCACAAGACGCGCGCCCTCAAGCACCTGACGGTAGGTTGGGTTTGATTTGATTCCTTCAAGCTCGACGATGCGCTTACCGCATCTCTTGAGCGACGCGATAACCTCGTCGTAAAGTCCTATTTTCTTAATCGCCGCCCTGCCGTATACGAGGAGAACACACTCGCCAAAGCCGGAAAGCTCGGCATCGAGATTTTTTATCGCATCTCTTCCAAAATAAATTTTCGTGGGATTGTGAAAGGTAAAATCGTATTTCATATCTTTCTCCTTTATTGTTTATCAAGCTCTTCGTATATTTTTTCCGCCGTAATGCCGATATATTCGCGCTCTTCCTGTGTGGCTGTTGACAGGCGCTTCTTTTTTGGCACACCCCACACGTCGAAAACACGCGGTCCTATCCATTCACCCTCACCCGTGTCACAAAAAACGCCCTTTAATATCGAAAGACACGCTTTTTTCGGCTTCATAAAAATAAGCTTCATAGGATATTTTATGATGGCGAAAATGAGCTTTGGATAGTGGGCGGTAATACCGGTAAAGCTGATACCGGGATGCGTTATGGAGAGTGTTGCCTCACTCTCGCCACGGAATAGCTCCGCAAGCGAAAACATAAGGTATCTTTTTGCATTTCCGTAGACGAGCGAGGCGCGTGTACGAGTCGAAAAATCCACGTCCTCCCTATCTGTTTTCGAATAGTTATGAGCTATGCTTCCCACCACGACGGCTCTGCCGCCGCGCAGACGAAGCGTCGGGAGAAGCTTTTTTATTATATAATACGGGGACACGAAGTTTATCTGAAAAACGTTGTCATATCCTGTGGTGCATTTGTGGCGCGGTATGCTATATGCACCCGCATTATGAATAAATACGTCCACGTCCTCGCATACGAGCGCGTCAGTAGCAGAGCGAACCGACGCCATATCCTCAAGGTCTACGTTTATACATATCACCCGTATGCCGTATTCTGCCGAAAGCTCGTCGCGAAAGCGCGCAGAGCGCTCCTTGCTTCTATCCATAAGAATAAGCGAGGCTCCAAGCGCGGCAAGCGCGCGACAAAGCTCCCTGCCAAGTCCGCCCGTCGTTCCCGTAACCGCAACCGTTTTCCCCAAGAGAGATTCTGTATTCTCTTTTATCCATCTGTCAGCAGTCATTTTTTACCTACCCATACAACTTTAGATATAGTTTAACATATAAATGACAAAAAAGCAAATAAAAAAATCTCCCGAGTTTAACTCGGGAGATTTGAGGATTAATAATTCTCTTTTCTTACTTCGAAAAAGCTCTGAGGATGTGCGCAAACGGGGCAAACCGCAGGAGCCTTGTTGCCCATTACGAGATGTCCGCAGTTGCGGCATTCCCACATGGTCATCTCACCCTTCTCGAATACCTGCTGCATCTCAACGTTTGAGAGAAGCTTGCGGTATCTTTCCTCGTGTGCCTTCTCGATTGCGGCTACCGCTCTGAACTGATATGCAAGAGCCTTGAAGCCCTCCTCCTCTGCTTCCTTTGCAAAGGTTTCATACATATCGGTCCACTCATAGTTCTCACCCTCTGCAGCAGCAGCAAGGTTTGCCGCGGTATCGCCGAGTCCGCCAAGAGCCTTGAACCAGAGCTTTGCGTGCTCCTTCTCGTTTTCTGCGGTCTGAAGGAAGATTGCCGCTATCTGCTCATAGCCCTCCTTCTTTGCTACCGATGCAAAATAGGTGTACTTGTTTCTTGCCTGCGACTCGCCTGCGAAAGCGGTCATGAGATTCTGTTCTGTTTTTGTTCCTTTAAGTTCGAGTGCCATTTTTATTCTCCTTGTTTTAAAATAATTACTTAATTATAATATCGACGCAGTATTTTTATACAGCCTCGATTTCTTTTTTGCGGCAATTCTTACATATGCCGCGAAGGCTCAGCTCGTATGAATCAACCATACAGTCGGCGTGCTCCCCTAAAATTCTGTTGAAATCCGGTATTGAAAAATCAGATATGTTACCGCAGGCAGTACAATATAGATGTCCGTGAGGTATATACGAGCTATCGTATCTTGCTGTTGTACCGTCGCACGCAAGGCGGCGAATTATTTGCTCCTCCTCGAGTGCGCGCAGATTGTTATACACGGTTGCGAGGGAGATTTTCGGAAGCCTTAGTTTAGAGAGCTCATATATTTCTTCCGCTGTATGATGACACATATCAGAGCGGATAATTTCTAAAATTACGGCTCTTTGTCGTGTCATTTTATACTCCTTTTTAGAATAATTCTTGTTTTTTTAGAACCATTCTAAATTTATTATACATATTTCTGTGGTGTTTGTCAATACATTTTTGATATTTTTTTATTTCTAATTTTTTCAAAAAAGCAAAAAACGAGGCGACGCCTCGTTTTTTACCTATTATTATATATTATTTCTTCTCGCTTGATTTACCCATGCTCCTTGAAAGGAACGGAACTACCGCAAGCATAAGCAGCGTGATAATCGCGGCGACGAGAAAAATCTCGGGCGCGGGCATATACGCCGTGGTCATCGCATCTGCCGAATCCTCTGCTATGGGAATATTCCTCACGCTGTTTATAGCATTTCCTATCGCAGGACCTGCTATCATCGGAATAAGCACGGAGAAAACCATTCTGACTCCCTGAAGCTTTCCGACCGCCTCGGTTGGCGTTGCATCACGCAGAGTCGAATTTGAAAGAGCAGAAACGAAGATATAGCCGCATATCATAACGAAGCCCGCTATACCGAACAGTGCAAGAGTTGCGCCCTTTGCCATATCGCGAGAGAAATACATTGCAAGAAGTCCCACCGCAAGTATCGGTGCGGCAACATACATCAGCTTCGCCTTGTCATACTTATCGGAAAGTCTGGTTAAATAGAGATTTACCGCAGCTCCGAGAATTATGGCGATGGCAAAAACGGCACTGTATTCAAAAACAGAAAAGCCGAGATACTCACGCATATATATTATGAGATATGGCATAAACACCTGACAGGCTATGCCGTAAATCAGTATAATCAAAAGCGTGAGATAGAATGCAGGGTTCTGCTTCACTACCTTCGGGGAGAAGCCGTAGAATATATCGCGCATGCTTCCCGATTTTGAGAGCGAGGGGCTGTCCTTTATCACAAACACGCCAACAACGCCGCAGGCGGAAATAACGATACCAAGCGCAAGAAACAGTATAGGGTATCCTATTGCCGTCACAAGCATACCGAAGCCGCCCGCAACTATGAGCATAGCGATAAGCGGCAGAATTGAGAGGATACCCTCGACGGTGCCGCGATTGTGGCGGTTGGTATTATCTGTAACCCAGGCATTGAATGCGGCATCGTTTGCCGTCGAGCCGAAAAGAGTCATAACGCAGTCGCCCACTATGACGGCGATAAGTGCGATCTGAATGGCTTTGCCCTCACCCGTGTTAAATATTTTGCCAACAAGCTCGGGAGATATAAAGCCGAACAGGGCTACCGTAACACCCCATATTATATATCCTATGGATATAAAGCGGCGACGGTTTCCGGATTTGTCGGACAGGGTGCCTGCGAGGAGCGTTACCACAGTGGCAACGACTCCGCTCAGCTGCACCATAAGAGTTATAGCGTCGAGATTTTTTGAAATCTCATCAAATACAAACAGGTTGAAATACATATTCTCAACCGACCAGGCTATCTGACCGATTGCTCCGAAGAGTATGAGGATCAACCATTGCTTGCTTGAAAACTTTTCCTCAGTCATATCAGTCTATTGTTGTATCTATCTTGAAGCGCATAATTTTACGAAGGGTATTCTTGGGGAATTCCTCGGTACGCACCTTAAGAACGGTGATCTTCTTATAAGGAACTGCAGTGCGGTTATATGCATCAACATAGGGCTGAAGATGTGCCTTGATGTCGGTTATCTCGTTCTTTTCGATATACTCCGCGTCGGGATAAATCTCGGCAACTATTGCGTTGTGCTGAAGGCCGCGCTTGGACTGTCCCTCGTAAACAACGATATCAAGCACGCCGGGAACGGTGTTAAGCTCGTTCTCGATTTCCTCGGGATAAACGTTCTTACCGTTGGAGAGAATTATGAGGTTCTTCTTTCTTCCCGTGATAAAGAGCGCGCCCTTCTTACCTATCTTACCGTAGTCACCGGTTTTGAAGTAGCCATCCTCGTCAAACGCCTCGGCGGTAGCCTCCTCGTCCTTGTAATAGCCCATCATAACGTTGGGGCCCTTTACACAGATTTCGCCCTCGCCGTCCTCGTTGGGCTCGGATATTTTGAGATCCTCAACATCAAGAACGAAGCCAACGCTTCCCTTGACGTTGTTTTTGGTGTGGTTAACAGAAATTATGGGTGCACATTCTGTAATTCCGTATCCATTCAAGGTACCGATGCCGCAAGCCTCAAAGAAATCTACCATCTCTCTGTTAAGGGGTGCGCCGCCGGATATTGCCATCTTAAGCTCGCCGCCAAATGCCGCACGAACCTCCTTAAAGAGCTTCTTGCGAAGATCAATTCCAAGCTTACAAAGGAAATTGCTTATCTTTGTCATAACAGCAAAAAGCTTTTCCTTTTTCTGCGCCTTTATGTTCGCGAGTATCTTGCGATAGAAGGTTTCAAGATAAAGAGGAACAAGAACCATATGCTCAGGCTTTATCTCCTTAAGCTCCTTTTGAATATAGCGCAGTCCCGACGAAATGTATATCTCGGCACCGATAATGGTGTGTCCAACGATCATAACACTCGAGCCGAAGGTGTGGTGAGGAGGAAGAACGCCAACGGTAATTTTACCAAAATCAACGTACTGAACAACCTCGGTCATATCGGAAAGAACGTTGTTCTGGCTGAGCATAACGCCCTTACCCTTTCCGGTAGTACCGGAGGTGAAAACGAGTATGGACATCTTATTTACGTCGATGGAATTGTTGAAGTATACATCGGACGATTCTGCAAATTTTGCCTTACCTGCCTCGGTAAGATCACCGATGGTGATGACAGGCGCCTTTTCTTCCTCGGCTTCTGTTTCCTCGGTAACAGGAGCAAGATAGAAAACGTCCTTTATGCCGGTTTTCTCGCAAATAACCGCCGCCTTGTCGGCAAGCTCGGGGTCGCAAACAAGAACCTCGCACTCTGCCTTAAGAACGGTATCGGCAAGGTCTGCCGCCGCCCAGTCCCTGTCAAGAGGAACGATAACTGCGTCTGCTATAAGAATCGCGTAGTAGCTGCAATACCATTCGTAGGAGTTCTTACCTATTACGGCAATGTGCTTGCCCTTATATCCGCGCGCAAGAAATTCCGTTGCAAGACCTCTTACGGCATCACGCATCTCAGGGAAGGTTACCGTTGTTGGCTCCTTCTGCGACGCTTTTCTTTTGAATGAATAAGCATTTCGGTCAGCATAAAGCTCTCCCGCACGCTCCACGAGGTCTCTCATATCTGTATAGGTTACTTTTTCGTGCAAAATCTCTCTTTTTTTCATATTAAAAAATCCTTTCTTTATTCGGATTGATCCTGAGATATTTCCTCAAGATTCTTACAAATTTTTTCAAGAGTCGAATAAAATGACGCAATCTCTTCACGAGATATGTTTTTACTTGCCGCTTCCTGAAGCTTCATACCGACGGCGGCAAATCTTTCACCTAATCTTTTTCCATCCTCGGTGAGAACTATACGCGAATTGTAGCTACGATTGTTGCCTGTCCTTACGTTAACGATGTAACCGCTTTTCTCAAGAGAGCGTATCTCCCGTGAAACAAGTGAGCGGTCAATGCCAGTTATATTGGCAAGCTCGGTTGCTGTGAGTCCTTCAGGATGCTTTGAAAGCTCGTAAACCCACAAGGTGTGTACTCCTTTTATCCTGGCATCCTCTACGACGTCCTGCTTTACTTTGCTGATGCACTTATGTGTCGAATCAATCAAGAGCATAAAGGTTTCAAATCTGTCAGGCTTTTCAAGTATGTGTGATATTTCTCTATCCTCCCTTTCAAATGTCTTACCTTTTCATTGTAGCACACAATTGTTGACTTGTCAACAATTTTTAATAAATAAAAATCGGCATATAAAAATACGCCGATTTACGCAAATGATTTATATTAAATGAAAATTTTCGCCGCAAGGGCTATAAGGAAGCACAGAGAAAGCCCGATAACCGTAGGTACAGCAAAGGCAATCAGCGTCAAACGAACGCTCTTGGTTTCCTTATATACGGTTATCAGAGAGGTTGAGCAGGGCCAATGAAAAAGGGCAAAAACCGTTGTACATACAGCGGTAATCGGAGTCCAGCCCGACGCGGCAAGCGATGCGGCTATGGAGAAATTATTAAGCTCTCCGCCGACCGAGGTTCCTGCCGAATATATCAGCAGAAGAATAGGAATTACTATTTCATTCGCGGGAATTCCAAGTATAAACGCAAGGAGTATCGGTCCGTCAAGCCCAAAGGTTTTTCCTATCGGGTCAAGCGCCGCGGCTACGTGAGAAATTATGCTCTCACCGCCTATATTAACATTTGCAAGCACCCATATAACCACGCCTATGGGAGCGGCTACGGCTACGGCGCGTAAAAGAATTGCTCCGCATTTGTCCGTTATCGAGCGGAAAATAACACTGAAAATTCGCGGACGTCTGTAAGGAGGAAGCTCTATTGTAAAGGAGGATTTTTCGCCGTGGAAAAGTGTTCGCGAAAGAATAAACGTCGCAAAAAAGGTCGCAAAAACCGAAACAAGAACCAAAAGGGTTAGTGTCAGGGCAAGTGAAAACGACGGTGCGCCGCCCGTTAAGAAAATATAGAACGCGCTGATAAGCGTCAGAAGCATGGGAAGCCTTCCGTTGCACGGAACAAGACTGTTTGTCAGTATTGCAAGCGTTCGCTCCCTGCCCGAATCTATTATCCTCGCGCCGACTATTCCGACGGCATTACAGCCAAAGCCCATACACATAGTCAGTGCCTGCTTTCCGCAGGCTCCCGCACAGCAAAACGGGCGATCGAGATTATATGCAACGCGCGGCAGATAGCCCGAGTCCTCAAGCAACGCGAAAAGCGGAAAAAATATAAGCATAGGCGGTAGCATAACAGCTATCACCTGTCCGAGCGTCCTGTAAAGACCAAAAAGCAATAGCTCGGTCAACCAATCCGGAAAGGAAAGAAGAGTGAATAGCTCAAACAGAAGCCCTTCCGTATATGCAAAAAATGCGGAAAGCCAGGATGACGGGTAATTGGCGAGGGAAAGTGTAGCAAAAAACACAAGCGCAAGTAAAAGGAGCATCACGGGATACGCCGTAAGCCTGCCCGTGAAAATTCTGTCAAGTATTTTATCGGTGCCGCTTTTCCGAGGGTTCTCTTCCCGAATCACGCACGCGGCTATTCTGTCCGCCTCGCGAACTATTGTTTCCGCTATGACATCCCTATATTTTTCGCCTGAGATTTCCTTTGTGCGAAGCTCCTCACGAGCGCTCGAGGTAGCGGATAAAATTTCACACGCCCCCGCCTCATCGGCGTCAAGATACTCTAAAATACTCTCTCGCATTTCAGCATCCGAATCGATAAGACGAAGCGCAAGCCAGCGCGAAAATCGAGGAGAGTGCTCATATTTAAGAATTATTGAAGAGAGGTCTTCAACGACAGACTCTATTGCCTCGGGATAGGAAATGCTATAGCTCGACTCGGGCGGCGAGCAAAGCGCATCCGTCAGGCTCAAAAGAGTTTTTTTGTCGTGTGCAACCGTTCCTACAACCGTGACACCAAGCTCGCGCGAAAGCGCCTCCGTGTCAACCGTCACTCCGCGACGGCGCGCCTCATCCATAAGATTGACGGCGACGACAAGGCGACGCCCCGTTTCCAAAATCTGAATTACAAGGTTTAGGTTTTGGCACAGGGCGCAGGCATCGCAAACAACCACGGTTAAATCGGCACCGCCAAAGCAAATAAAATCTCTTGCTATTTTCTCCTCCTCGGAATGAGAATACAAGGAATATGTACCCGGTATATCAACGAGCATCACGTCCCTCTGTTCTCGGAGAGAACCACATTCCAGACCTACCGTTTTCCCCGCCCAATTGCCCGTGTGAGCGTGCGCACCCGTGAGGGAATTAAAAAGCGTGCTTTTTCCTACGTTTGGGTTTCCTGCGAGTGCTACCGTTAGGGAGGACGGTCTCCCGCTTGCTTCAGGTGCTTGCTTTTCTTTCTTCATAAATCCCCCAAAAAACTCGTTTTTTGTGACACGCCCCCGGACCTACTGTAAAACTACTATACTTTTGGCATCGCGTGCTCGCACGGCAACAACCTTGCCTCTTATCAGATATGCCCGAGGGTCGCCGAAGGGGCTTTGCCCTATACAGTAAATTCTCGTTCCCTCGATTACTCCGATATCCAAAAAGCGACGGCGCATACCGCCCGACGCACGAAGCTCGCGTACAACCGCTGCTTCGCCCACGCCAAGCTCTGAGAGCCTTTTCTCTTTTTCCATATTTAAAAGCTCCGGCAGCCCTTCGTTACAGAATATTCTGATGTTCTAAAAAAGGTTAAGACCGCGGCGGTTGATTTTTTCTCGATATTGTGTTATACTGAATAAGCACTATTCAAGAAAGGTGAGAGATATGAAAAACAAGCTTCTTTCGATACTTTTCGCGGTTGCGGCCGCCATTCTCATAATAACCTTTTCTATCGGGCTTCCGATATATTTTCGTCCGTTCTACTATATCCAGATAGAAACGCTGGATATAACCGAAAAGGCGGGCGAGGATTACGCTACAATAAAAGCCGCATACGATGAGCTTCTTGATTATCTCACTATACCCGGCAACGAGTTCGGTACGGGAGTTTTCGAATATTCGGAGAGCGGAAAGAGTCATTTTGAGGATTGCAAGGCGCTCTTTGATCTCAACATAATCGCGCTTCTCGTGTCGCTTGCCGTTGTGGTTACTCTTCTCATACTGAAGAACAAGGGCGTTTTCACGCTGTGCCGTCCGTTTGGATTTAATATTCTTTTTACCGTCGGTTCATCAATACTTCTGCTTTTCGGTACGGTGGCAGGGCTTGCGGCGCTCGATTTTGACAAGGCGTTTGAGGTGTTTCACACGATATTCTTTCCCGGTAAGGACAACTGGGTTTTCAGCAGATATGAGGACCGCATCATAACCGCCCTTCCCCAAGATTTCTTTATGAACTGCGCTATTCTGATCGTATCGTCGATAATCATTATCTCCCTCTCCATGATAGTGATCGGCATAGCCACCCGAAAGAAAAAGAAAAGCCAATAAAAAAACAATGCCTGTGGCGAAAGCGTCACAGGCATTGTTTTTTATTGATTATTGATTACCTTTTGCTTCAGAGGTCGCGGTAATAGAGTACTTTGCTCTGTATGAGCCGTACTTTTCCCGGAATTCCTCGGAGCCGTGCTTCATCTGATCGACGTATTTATGCACGTCAAGCGCGTCGTAGCGAGAAATTTCAACAACACAGCCGGCTATATTGGAGCAATGGTCGGATACTCTCTCAAAGTTGGTCAAAAGATCCGAGAGGACAAATCCGTGCTCTATTGTGCACTCGCTCTTCTGAAGTCTCAAAACGTGATTGAGCTTGATTCTGTCGCGAAGGTCGTCTATAACCTCTTCAAGAGGCTCAATCTCGGCTGCGAGCTTGATATCGTTGCTTATAAGAGCGTTATAGGTCATATCAAGTATTTCGGATACTGCCGCACGAAGAACTGCGAGCTCATTGTTTGCCTCATCGGAGAAGGAAAGCTTCTTTTCCTTTATTTCCTCTGCGCTCTCCACGATATTAACTGCGTGGTCGGATATTCGCTCAAGGTCGCCTATGAGATGAAGCAGCTTCGTAATCTGTTCAGCGTCCTTTGCATCCATATCGTAGGACGACAGCTTTACAAGGTAGGAGCCAAGCGCATCCTCGAGCTTGTCCGCTTTTTCCTCGAGATCTCGCACCTCGTCCGCAATCTTAGCGTCGTAAGGTCCGCTGAAAAGCAATAGTGCCTTTTTTAATGCGGTGTGTGATATTTCCGCCATTGAGCATACAACGTCGCTTGCTCTGCCCACTGCAATAGAGGGGGTTTCAAACAGACGCTCGTCGAGCAGGTTGACGGTTTCCTCGTCTTCCTTATTGTCGCGTACGATAATGCGCGATATTTTCTCAAGCTGCTTGTAGAAGGGGAAGATGAGGGCGATTGCGATGATTTTGTAGACCGTATGAATTATAGCTATCCACCATGCGTTTACGCCCATCATAGGATCTATGATCGAGAAGATACCGTTTGCGGTATAGTAAAGCGCAAGCACGACTACGGCGGCTATAACGTTGAAGGAAAGGTGAATTATTGCGGCGCGCTTACCGTTTTTGTTCGCTCCTATTGAGGATATAAGTGCGGTGATACAGGTTCCTATATTCTGACCGACAATTATGGGAAGTGCCACACCAAAGGTCATATTTCCGCCTGCACCCGCAAAGGTTTGAAGAATACCTACCGAGGCAGAGGAGGACTGAACTATCAGCGTAAGAATAAGTCCGGCAAGAAGACCGAAAATGGGGTTTTCAAATATCGTGAGGATTGATGCAAGGGTTTCATTCGGGATTTCGCTTACCGCACCGGACATAAGCTCCATACCTACCATAAGAACGGCGAAGCCTATAAGAATGGCGCCGATATCCTTTTTCTTTCCTCTTTTCACGAACATTATGAGGATTATACCAATCACGGCAAGGATGGGCATCCAGGCATCAGTTTTAAGAAGGTCGGTCCAGCCGCCTGCTATTTCCTGCTGACCCATAGCGGCAGGCGCTGTAAGCCAAGCGGTAACGACAGTACCGAGGTTGGCACCGAGAATAACGCCGACAGATTGAAGAAGAGTCATCGTACCGGAGTTTACAAAGCCGACGACCATAACCGTGGTTGCGGATGAGGACTGGATTACCGCGGTAACCGCAAGACCGAGTAAAAATCCCTTAATGGGATTTGAGGTCATTTTTTCAAGAAGGCTTTTAAGTCTTGTTCCCGCTGTTTTTTTAAGCGCATCGCCCATTACGTCCATACCGTAAAGGAAGATAGAAAGGCCGCAAAGGAGCTGGAGTATCATAAAGAGTATTTCCATTTTTACCTCGCATATTTTTAAAAATAGTTTTTTGTTAAATTGACAGTTAAATCGGCTGTTTTGTGAAACATATGAGCCTTGACAAAACTCCGTTATTATTATATAATAAGTCTAACTCTTACAAAAGGACGGATTCTATTATGGATTTAAAATATCAAGCGCTGTTTACACCGTGGAAAATAGGTAACGTTGAGATTAAGAACAGAATAGTTCTTTGCCCTATGGGAGGAACCTCACTTTTCGGTTGGATGGAGCATACCGGAAACCACTTTGACAAGGAAGCGGCAAAATTCTTTCTTGAAAAGGCGAAAAACAACGTCGGTCTTATTATTCCCGGAATTGCGCCTATAAAAAGCACGTTTATGGGTCAATGGCTCTATAAAAACAAAAAAATGTTTGCAGAGCTCAAGGAGTTTATGAAGGAAATACACGCAACGGGAGCAAAGCTTTTCGTGCAGATTACCGCGGGCATGGGACGCTCATGGGCAATACCCACACCCCTTGTTATGCTTCATAACGCCCCCGTTATACGCGATATAATCAAACCTATAATAAATATACCCTATCAGTCTGCGAGCCCCTCGCCCCTTCCGTCGAGATGGTCAGACAAGGTTATGTGCCGCGAGATGAAGAAAAAGGAAATCGCGGAGATAGTAGATGCCTTTGCAAAAACCGCGAAGCTTTTAAAAGAGGCGGACGTTGACGGTGTTGAGGTTCACGCAGTGCACGAGGGTTATCTTCTCGACCAATTTACACTGCCCTACACCAACAAGCGTACCGACGAATACGGCGGCTCGTTTGAAAACCGCTATCGCTTTGCAACCGATATAGTCAAGGCTATAAAGGCGGCGTGCGGCGAGGATTATCCCGTTTCGCTTCGCTATTCCGTAACGAGCAAGGTTAAGGATTTCTGTGTCGGAGCCGTTCCCGGCGAGGACTTTGTCGAGATAGGCAGAGATATGACAGAGAGTGAAAAGGCGGCAAAATACCTCGAGGACGCAGGATACGATATGCTCAATGCCGACAACGGAACCTATGATTCGTGGTACTGGGCACATCCGCCGATGTATATGCCTCAAAACTGCAACCTCGACGACGTTTCACATATCAAAAAATTCGTCAGCATACCCGTCGTTTGTGCGGGACGTATGGAGCCCGACGTAGGAGCCGCGGCTATCGCGGAGGGACGTATCGATGCTATGGGCGTTGCACGTCAGTTCCTTGCCGATGCGGAATGGATCACCAAGCTTATCGAGGACAGACTCGAGGACATCCGCCCCTGCATCTGCTGTCATAATGCCTGCTTTAATATGGCACACTATAAGGGTGTTGCCAACGCGCAGTCGATATACGATGCGAGCCATATCGCGCGCTGTGCGCTTGACCCCAGAGTTATGCAATCGGATAAATACAAGCTCGAGCCCGCGAAAAAGAAAAAGCACGTTGCCGTTGTCGGCGGCGGTATCGGCGGTATGGAGTGTGCAATAGTGCTTGCAAAGCGCGGACACAGAGTTACCGTTTACGAAAAGAGCGGCGAGCTCGGCGGTGTATTTATTGCCGCGGCGGCTCCGTCCTACAAGGAGAAGGACCGCGAGCTTATTGCTTGGTACAGACGCGAGATAAAGAAATACCCCTCTATCACAGTAATGCTCAACACAGAGATAAAGGATGCCTCGGTGCTTGATGCGGACGAGATTATCATCGCCACCGGAGCGAAAGCAAACAAGCTCCCCGTAAAGGGAGCCGACAAATATGCTATTGAGGCGGTTGACTTCCTGCTCGGAAAGGAAGAGGTTGGCGAGCGCGTGGTCGTTGTAGGCGGCGGACTTACAGGCTGTGAGATAGCATACGAGCTTTATCTGCGCGGTAAAAAGCCCACTATTGTTGAAATGCAGAACGATCTTATAGTTTCAAAATACATATGTCTTGCAAACACAAGCTATCTGCGCGATTTCTTTACGGCAAACAAGGTTCCCGTTCATCTTGAAACGAAGCTTCAGGAGGTTCTTCCCGATGGAGTTACCGTTGCGGGTGCTGACGGCGAAAGCTACAAGATTGAGGCGGACAGCGTTATCCTCTCGGTAGGATACAAGCCCGCTCCCCTTGCAAAAAAATCGGGCAAGGTTCACGTCGTAGGAGATGCCTCCAAGGTCGGAAACCTTCGCACTGTTATCTGGCAGGCGTGGGACGTTTGTATGAAGATTTAAATTTTCAGAAAAGAGCGAATATATTATTTACGGCATAGGCTCCACAGGGGGAACCTATGCCGTCGTTTTTACTTATTCTGCTTAAAAGCATCTATTTTATTTTTGTGGTATCAGATTATCTGTTGATTGTTTATATTCAGCTCAAACGTAAGCCCGAGCATTTCTGCGGCTCTGCGGCACATAAGCATTCTACCCAGGAAAATCTCAAAGTAATTCATTACAGAGCTTATCTCGGTATCTATCGTGAGCTTGAGCTCTATCAGCTTTTTATCGGCAAAGACGCCGAGTGATGATTCGGTTACGGAATAGTTTACTCTGTCGTGAATATCGAAGGTTGAAAAGTCCGAATTTCTTACACGGGTACGGCGTACGTCGGATTTGTCGGCTATAATAAGCGCGGCGGCGACTGCGTTTACGGGGATGCCCGTGCCCTCGTCGTGATTGCCGATTGCCGTAACTACTGTGGCTATGTCCTTCGCAGGCATACCGAGATTATCGAGTATTCTGAACGCCATAACCGCGCCGCTTTGCGAATGCTCGGAGCGATTGACGAGATTGCCTATATCGTGTAAAACACCTGCGATTTTCGCAAGCTCAACGGTGTGCTCGGGGTAGCCGAGCGACTCAAGAATTTCGCCTGCGCACTCTGCAACCTTCGTTATATGAGCAAAGCTATGCTCGGTGTATCCGAGCGCTTTAAGCGACTCGTCCGCCGCTATAATATACTCTCTTACAGATTCATTTTTTTTAATGGTTTGATAGCTTATCATTTTGCCCTCGTAGTATCTGACTTTGTTTTTACAAAAACATTATACAAAAATTTTGTTAAATATGCAATAGTATTTTTGTTAAAACACGGTAAAACCCCAAAAATATAACGGATAAATTAACACAAATCAGTTGATTTATTAACGAATATATGGTAAAATCATAGTATAAAGTAAAAAGGAGGGGTATTATGGAAGCCTTCATTGACTATATGCAATCATTCAATATCGTCACGGTTACCGTTAGGCTTGCCTTGGCTCTTATCGTGGGCGGCATCATCGGACTTGAGCGCGGAAAGCAAGGACGGGCGGCGGGAATGCGCACGCACATTCTCGTATCTATAGGCTCAGCCCTCACTGCTATGATCGGTTTTTATCTGTACGATACACTCGGTGTGGCTACTGACCCGATGCGTATTGCCGCGCAGGTAATTTCGGGAATAGGCTTTCTCGGTGTCGGAACCATTCTCATAAAGGGTAGATTTCAGATAACGGGACTGACTACGGCGGCAGGACTTTGGGCAACCGCTGCAATCGGTCTTGCTCTCGGAGCCGGATTTTATACAGGCGCACTCATCACCTTTATATTCATAGTCGTTACGATTACCATTCTCCACCGCCTCGAATACCGCATTACTAAAAGGTATAACCGCTTTGGAATTTATATGGAAATTACCTCTGACTCGATGGTGCGTGAGGCGATTGATGCATTGCAAAATGCATATTCTGTGAGCGATATTCAGATAACCCCGCCGAGAAGCGGAAAAAGCGAAAACGTCGGAATAGAAGCCAACGTACATATACACGGCAGTGAGCGCATCACCCCCGACGACGTAGCACGCGAGCTCGAAAAGCTCGAATACGTAGTATTTGCCATTGAATCTATATGACGGCAAAAACAGCACCCTTTAGCGTGATACTCTTAACGGAGTATCACGCAGTCAAATCCGTCTTTGACGGATGAAGTCCACCTTTGGTGGATGAAATCCTGCTTCGCAGGGTTGTATTTAGACGGATTTGATTTCATCCAAGGCATGTCTTGGATTTCATCGTTGCCGCGCAACGATTTCATTAAACCAACAGAAAAAGAGAGGACTTTTCGGTTTTACCGATTCGTTCTCTCTTTCTGCTTGTGTTATGGGTTTGGGCTTAGCCCATAGAGTATTGACCGGTCAAATGCGATGCTCGCACTTAGCGAAGTTTTTTATAAAAGCGGGGCGAAAAGCCTTATTAAATTTCGGACTATCCTCTCAAAGAAGGAAAGTCTTGCCTCGCCGACGTCAATTTCGGCGGACACGGCTTGAGTTTTTTGAAACTCCTCCCTTATCCTTATCACTGTTGGCGATTTGTATATCCACAGCGCCGCTTCAAAGTGATGGACAAGGCTTCTGTAATCAAAGTTTATACTTCCGACGACGGCGTATAAATCATCGCAAATCAAAAGCTTTTCGTGAATGAAGCCGGGGGTATATTCATATATTTTGACCCCGACCTCCATAAGCGCGGGATAAGAGCTTTTAGTCATAACCTTAACAAAACGCTTGTCCGCCTTTGAGGGAGTTATTATAACCACCTCCACACCGCGCAGAGCGGCGCACCGCAGTGCCTCGGTTAAGGTATAGTCGATAATGAGATACGGGGTAGTTATATATACGTATTTGTGCGCTTGATTTATCAGATTAAGAAACGCGTGCTTTCCCGAATGCCTCGCATATACGGGCGCAGGGCCCGAGCCGAACGGAATATAGCAGCCGCCGTCGCCCGATACCGATGGTCTCGGCGCACCGAAAAATTCAGAATAATTTGACACGCCCCCTACCGTAAAGTCCCACATCGAAAGAAAAAGCTTCGTAAAGCCGAGAGCCGCATAGCCGCTGACTCTTATTCCGCCGTCCTTCCAATGACCGAAGCGCTCCTTCTCGTTTATATATTCATCGGCAATGTTTATACCGCCCGTATACGCAACAGCACCGTCTATAACACAGATTTTTCTGTGGTCGCGGTTGTTGTGTATGACGGACACACGTGGGGTTACCTTTGAAAATCTCAGGCATTTTATTCCAAGCCGCGAGAGCTTGGTTGGGAAATTTGCAGGAAGGGTTTTCATAGAGCCTATATCATCGTACAGGACACGTACGTCGATGCCGCACCTCGCCCTTTCTGTGAGGACGGCAAGGATTTTTTCCCACATCTTCCCTTCCTCGATAATGAAATATTCGAGGAAAATATATTTTTCCGCGGCCGACATATCCTTCAGCATTTGCTCAAGCATCAGCTCGCCGAGCGGAAAATATTCCGACTCCGTGCCGGAAAAAGCCTTGGCTCCGGGGTCGTCGCCGAGCAATGAAACAATCTTGCCTACTGCAGACCCATCCTCAACCGAATCAACCGCTGTATTAATATCGGGAGCAAAAACAAACTCCTCGTCGGCGGCTATATCAGCCGCCTCGTTAATTCTGCGCAGAAAGCGCGCCTCCCTTTTGCTTAATCTTCGTGAGCTGAACATAACGTACAATGCCGCTCCGAAAAAGGGAATGACAAGAGCAATTACGAGCCAGGGAATTTTGTATTCGGGATTCATATCCCGATTTATAATGCTTATGATAACAAAAACGTCGAGCACGCTCATCAGCACGAACGCGTAGACAGAGTATGCAGACGCGAAAAAGATAACATAAGAAAGAAGTCCAAGCGAAAAAAGTATCATAAGCGCAGAAACCGCATAACGCGAAAATATGATTCTGCACAGCTTTCTCATTTTTACCTCTTATTCTTTTGAGAGAATCAGTCCTCCTGAATTTCTCCGTCAAATCTTCCGATGCCGATAAGGTCATCTACGGGAATTGAAAATATAACGGCGCCGCCTTCGGTCTTGAGTCCTGCGCTGTCGCGCACCGCCTCCATAATTTTCATTTTATATTCGGAGCTTGTCAGGAAGAATATAGTGTCGGTCTGCTCGGGAAGCGCCGTACCCATTCTCTCCTCGATTCTTGCATTGTTTGTACTCTTTGTATGAAAAACGGTGGCACCCGTTGCACCGGCACTGCGCGCGGCATCTATTGCGGTATCGGTAAACTTCTGGTTTACTACCGCCACTACAAGCTCGTGCATAGTAGTTTTCTCCTTCTTTGTTACGGTGGATTTTATTTCCTGCTCCGGTTTATCCGGCGAGGAAAGAACTGCTTCTTCGACTATACTCGATATTGCGGAAAGCGCGGTTGTAAAGGCGATTCCCCTGCCGAGCAGATAAAGTCTGAGATCCTTTCCCACAGAGTTGAGCACGCTATGCTCTATTACTCCGGGAATTATTGAAAACACGACTCTTTTTTCGATATCGTTAAAGCCGAAATATTTCATATAGCTTGAACGCGCCGTACCGTGTCCTATGCCTGAAAAATGCACTGCAGTACAGCACTTGTTCACGGATGCGGTAAAAAGATCCTCGTCCTCTTTATTGATTATAGCAACAAGGAGCTTTGCTCTTTTTATTTGTTTTTTTCTCATTGGGCGGCTCCTTTATCTTTTTTCTCTCGGATATTCTACGAAGGTTTCCGTACGGGAAATGAAGCTCTGCTTTCTGTTCTTTGACTTAATCGAGTATATAAGTCCCGAAATCTGTATGGTTATGATGGGTGCCATTGCAACGAATGAAACGCAGCCGAACGCATCGGTCATTATTACTGCGTCTGCGGCTCCCGGATTCAACGTGTAGCAGGCTCCGATGCACAGCGGAAGAACAAACGCGCTCATCATAGTACCGCTTGCAACTCCACCCGAGTCGAAGGCTATACCCACGAAAATACGGGGAACGAAGAAGCAAAGCACGAGAGCTATTATGTAACCCGGGATAAGAACGTACATTATCGGCAGACCCGTAAGTATTCTGATTGCGGAAAGACCAAGCGCCGCCGCAACACCTATGGAAAGTCCGCGACCTGTGGTTTTTGCCGAAATCGCGCCCGCGCTCATTTCCTCAACAAGATGGTTAAGCACGTACACCGCAGGCTCTACTCGAACTATAAAGAATCCGAGAAGCATTGCTATCGGCACAAGTAAGATTCCGCCGCCGATGTCGGCAAGAGCCGAGCCTACCGTGAAGCCCGTGGGCAAAAATCCTACGTTTGCACCCGTGAGGAATATTGCAAGACCGACGAAGGTATAAACCACACCTATCGCCAATCTGATGAGCTGACGCTTTGAAAAAGCGCGCGATACAAGCTGATATACAACGGTGAAGACCACTATGGGAAGGAGCGCCAACGCAACCTCCTCAGCATACTTCAAAAGGCCCTTCGCAAAAATAAGGAGTCCCTCTCTCGTTTCGTCAAACTGAGCAATACCGTCTATAAACGATTGAGTATCGTAGGTAAGACCCTTTATGTTGGCAACGATGCCAAGAACGAGAACGGCGATTATCGGACCTATACTGCAAAGCGCGGTTATACCGAAGGAATCGTCGCCGCCGTCCTTGTTTTTCTTAACCGAGGAAACGCCCGCGCCGAGCGACATTATGAACGGAACGGTCATAGGACCCGTGGTTACTCCGCCCGAGTCAAAGGCAAGGGGGCGGAAGCTCTCGGGAAGGAAGAAGGACATAACAAGAGCTGCGATATAGAATATCAGAAGTATGATATTAAGATTTATTCCCAAAATCATACGCAAAACGGCAATCACAAGGAAGAGGCCGACGCCGACAGATACGGTCAAAATCAGCAGAATGCCGGGAATATCCGAAATCTGACTCGCAAGTATCTGCAAATCGGGCTCAGAAACCGTTATTGCGATACCGATTATAAAGGCAACGAAGGCAATAAGCCATACCTTGCCTGATTTCGCCACGGAGGCACCTATCTGAGAGCCAAGCGGCTGCATTGACATTTCCGCGCCCATAGTAAAAAGGCTCATTCCGAAAACAAGGAAAACGGCACCCATAAGGAAAAGGATGGTTTCGCCTGCGCTTATAGGTGTTATCGTCATGGAAAGAACGAGAACTATTGCCGCTATTGGAAAAACGGAATTCAATGATTCCTTAAGATTTTGTTTAATAAGATTCACAATTATTCAACCTCCTTGACAACGAGATAGAAGGTGCGTGGTCCCTTTGAAAGATCCGCGTAGAAGCCCGCCGAATACTCGCCCTCAGTGCCGACGCTCGCTCCGTTAATTTTTAGTAAATACGTATTACAGTGGCCTGTCTCCCCACTGTGAAGCTCTACCGTAAAGTTACAGTCACTCTTACCGTCATCACCTGCTTCGTCGGCAATTTTGCGGTATTTAACCGTAAAGCTAACGTATGACATATTGCTGTAAAAATATCCGTCATCGGTTATTTCGCATTCGAAGCCGTAAATTTCTGCGGCGGTTCCGCCCTTTGAATATTCAACCGTGACGGGAGTTTCGAGATCCGCAAAATCCACTGCGGCTTCAACGCTCTCGTACACGTAGACCGTGCAAACCGAAACCGAGCTTTCGCCCGATGCTATTTTTATATTCGCTTTTCCCTCGCTTAATGCGGTAAGCCTGCCGTCATCCGCCGTCGCGACCTCGGGGTTGTCTGATATCCATACCCCCTCGCCCTCTTCAAAAAGCGCGTCATAGCCACCGCCGACAAGAGAGGCGGTATCTCCAACGAGCATACTGCGCACTCCCGCCGTGCTCTCCTTAACCGTTACCATAAGAGAGGTGGAATTGCCTCCGTCTATGCTCGCTTTTATTACGGCGTTACCGACACCTACCGCGACCAGCTTGCCGCTATCGCAGGTAACGACGCTACCGTTGCTTGATGACCACGTTATCTCCACGGGGGTTTGCGGATGCGGATAAACGTCTGCGGTTACGGTATATTGATCACCGACGCTGAGCGTGAGATTCGATTTCGAAAGGATGACGGAGGAATAGCTCTCTGCGTCATTCTCGGCACAGGAGGACAGCACGGGTAATAAAATTAAAAGCAATGCTAAAAGCAACACTGTCGTTTTCTTCATAATCGTCTCCTTTCGGTTTTATCAATATATTTTATCACACTTTCCGCCTTTAATCAATACGTAATATTAAAAATAATATTAAAAAATTAAAAGCAATATTATTTAAAAAATATTATTGCAAAATAGGACTTTTACTGTTAAAATATTAGTATAATTTATTTTTGCTCACGAGGAGAGGCTATGACAGTATTCGTTTGTATTGATGAGCGCGGCGGTATGATGTTCAACAAAAGGCGCCAGAGCCGTGACCGCAGGCTGATAGATGACATTGCGCGGCACGCAGGCGACGCGGCAATTTATATTTCCGATTATTCCGAGTCTTTATTTGAGGAGAGCGAGGCAAGCGTTATCTGCGTCAGCAATCCGCTTGAGTCCGCAAGGGAAGATAGCTTTGTATTCGTAGAAAATTTGCCTCTTTACGGGCATTTGGATAAAATAGATACTCTCGTAATATATAATTGGAACAGACATTACCCCTCCGACGTAAAGCTTGATATAAAGCCGCTTGAGGTCGGCTTCAGGCTCGGGGACTCCTACGATTTTGAGGGCTCCTCTCACGAAAAAATCACCAAGGAGGTATATATCAAATGATGAAAAGGCTTTTATCGCTTTTGCTGGTAATTCTCGTATGCTTCTCCGTCTGCTCGTGTGACGTTATTCTTGACATTGCCGACGAGCTTCTCGGTGGGGGCTACACCGCGCCCATTTCGCTGGACGAGATTCCTGAATTTAACGGCTATGACGCTTACGTGCCGATAAACGGGAACGTGCCGTTTTTTACTGAGGATGAAATAGTAAGCACGTCATTTGAGGAATATTCGGAGCTTGACAGTCTCGGCAGATGCGGCGTAACCGTGGCATGCATAGGAATCGACATTATGCCTACCGAGGAGCGCGGAGATATAAACAGCGTGTATCCAAGCGGCTGGGAGCAGGCAAAATATGACACAGATATCGTACCCGGCGGTTATCTCTACAACCGTTGTCATCTTATCGGCTGGCAGCTTACAGGAGAGAATGCAAATAAGAAAAATCTTATCACCGGAACAAAATACATAAATATCGAAGGAATGCTACCGTTTGAAAATATGGTTGCGGACTATGTAAAAGACTACGAAAATCACGTTATGTATCGCGTTACCCCCATCTTCGACGGAAGCAATCTGCTCGCAAGCGGAGTTCTTATGGAGGCATATTCAGTTGAGGACGACGGTGCGGGAATAGAATTCTGCGTTTATTGCTATAACGTTCAGCCGGGAATATTCATTGATTACGCAACCGGCGAAAGCTATCTCGAATAAAAGGAATAGGAATGAGAAAAACAAACAAGCTTTTAACACTTCTGCTGTCGCTGATGCTTGCGATAGCGCTATCGCTTACCGCCTGCGGTGACGTGCCGGCAAACGATCCCTTCGTATGTACCGATCACGGAGATACAAATGGGGACGGATTTTGCGACATTTGCCGCATAAAACTTGACACGCACCCCGAGCAAACGCCCGAGGAGCCTGAAGAGCCAGAGCAACCCGAAGCTCCCGACAGCACAACCGACTCGTTTGACATTTCACTCGTGCCGGTCTGGGACGGAAAAAGCGCCTTTGTCAGTATAAACGGCAATAACCCATATTTCAAAACTGATGAGATTGTTTCATCCTCTTATGAATTCTACTCTGCTCTTGACAGCCTCGGCAGATGCGGCTACGCTATGGCGTGCCTCGGCAAAGACCTGATGCCGCCAGCGAATGATACGCGCGGAGATATAAGCGAGGTCTATCCGAGCGGATGGTATCAGAGAAGCTACGACAAGTCGATAGTTCCCGGTGGTTATATCTATAACCGCTGTCACCTTATCGGTTGGCAGCTTACAGACGAAGATGCAAACGCACAAAATCTTATTACGGGAACACAGTTCTTCAACATTGAGGGAATGCTGCCATTTGAAAATATGATAGCCGACTACATAAAAGAATACAACAATCACGTTATGTATCGCGTTACCCCCGTCTTCGAAGGCGACAATCTTCTTTGCACCGGCGCGCTTATCGAGGGATATTCGGTAGAGGACAACGGCGCAGGAATAAAATTCTGCGTTTTCTGCTATAACGTTCAGCCCGACGTAGCAATAGATTACTCAAACGGAGCTAACAGTCTTATAGGCGAGGAGGACGGTGAGAGCGGCGATCCCGTAGAATACGTCCTGAACACCAACTCAATGAAAATACATCTCCCCGATTGCAAGTGGGTCAGCCAAATGAGCGAGGAGAACAAGGCTCACAGCACCAAGACCGTAGAGGAGCTTATGGCGGAGGGCTACAAGCCCTGTGCCACGTGCAATCCTTAAAGCAAAAAGCCGTCGCGGTCGCGACGGCTTTCGTTATATAAATTGACACGGGTATGACTTAATAAGCAATTTCGAGCATAATGAAATCCTTTACCGAAAGCTTTGCCGTGCAGGTGCCGGAATCCGAATCGTAGGTATAATCAAGCGATCTGCTTTCGCCTATGTTGTAAATTCTGCTTGGGTGCCCGCTCGCTTTGAACGTAAGCGTAACGTCTGCACTCGTCTTTGTTTCGTCATATTGAAGATCACACAGCGACACCAGCACCTCACCGTCGGATTCAAATACGACCATCTCTATTGCCTTACCTGCATTCAGCTCGTATTTTTTCTTAACGTTTTCAAGGACGATATTTTGAAATACCGTCTTAAAGGCTTCCCTGTCGTCATATTCGAGCTCTGCCGCACACCATATTACCCTTCCCTTGCCGTATTTGCTCTCTATAAGCGCAGGATGCTCAGTGCTCTTCCACGGTGGGCAAGAGTGAATAGATGCAAAGAGGTAATTGTTATCCGGATCGGCGTATGGCAGAGTAATTGTAGCTTTAACCCTACCCCGTGCGTTCTTAACGATTGGTAAGTAATACGTAAGAGGTAGCGGATATTCCCTGTTAAATTCGCCGAAAAGATGCTCTGCCTCGGCTTTCGGAGATATGTACACCCTGGCTCCGAACTGAACGCAAGGAAAGCTTGTGTCCGAATAGGTTTCGCCTATCACCTCGGCGCCGAAAAACTCCCTCATCAATCGGGAATCCGAGCCACCAGACAGATATAGCGTTCCTCCGTTTTTAACGTAATCGATAAGCTTCAACGGCTCGTCATTGTCAAAATCCTGAAGTGACGGAGCGATAATCATCTGATATTTTGAAAGATTATCAAGACCGCCGTTTGCTATCACCGCCGTGGGAATATGACATTCGATAAGCTTTTTAACCGCACCGATGGCACAGGTTCTGTTATATCTGTCGCCACCCTTTTTCGAAAACATCGTTTTGCTGTCAAAATATACGCCTACCTCGGCATATAGCTCACCCTTGTCCATATAAGGCTCAAACGGAAGCTGACGCTTGAACGCGGCGCCAACTCTCTCATACACCCTTCTGTCAAGCGTGCCGACAGGATCGATAGCATCAATTATGAGCGAGGCTCCGTGGTGAGCCGCCGTCAACAGAATCTCGTGCTCAAGCGCGCTCTGAGGCTTTGTAACCGTGTGCTCGCGAAGGCTTTTATCACAGCGACAGGTCATATACTCAAACGGTTGATGCTTGGTAACTCCGTAATAATATTTGCAAGCAAAGGAGTGAGCATAAAGGTCACCGTAAAGGTCACCGCCCGTGAACTCGCACTCGGCGTTTATCCCCTCTGTCGAGCCGCCGAGCCAATCACAGCCTATTACAGCCGCGTAATTGAACTCAACGGTTACCCAAGGCATCGTCTTTACAGTGTATGCCCTTACAAATTTTACAAAATCCACCATAAAATCCTGACGTGCTTTTACGTAGCGAAGCCAATTGGGATCGCTCCAGTCCTCTTTTGCGGGTAAAACGTTGCCTGTTTCTTCTTTAAATTTCTTTTTGCAGGAGTCACAGTAGCACGGAACCTCCCAATACGGCATATCAAAAAACAGACCGTCAAGGTTTTTGAACTCGCGCGCAAGCTCATCTATTTGCACCTTTACAAATTCGCGGTATTCCTCGTTGTTAGGGCAGCAGAGCCCATAGCGCTGTCCCTGCTCTCTCCAGGTTTCTCCGCTCGAGTGAACCATTTCCCATTCGGGATGTGTCTCGGCGGCGTGGTTATTGAAGATAAGACTGTAATAGCCGACGACATTCATTCCGCCGGCCTTACATTTATCTATAAGCCTTTTGATTTCATTTTCTCCGTTAAGAAAGCGCTTGTGCGTCCTTGCGCTCTCCGTCGGATAGTTGCACAGACCTATATGCGACTGAAGATATATCATCGGGCTTTGAATGCCTGCTATAACGAGGTTTTCATAGTACTCGTCGGCATCAAGCCTTGATAAAAATCTGTCATCCAGATCGTGAATGTGCATATCCGTCAGCTGACGGCGATAAACACCCTTATACCATTTTTTCATTTAAAAAACCTCTCAAGGTCGGGATTTTCCGCAAAATGCTTCAGCATAACGATCGGGTCGCTTGCGCTTGTATTCACGATAACAACGCCTGCCTTGGCGGCGTCTGCACTTACAAAATACTCATCGTTTGTAAGCTGACCGTACCTTATCAGCGCGGGGGTTTCAATGGGATGCTCGCCAAAGGTGCCGTGTCCCTGTAGCATTATCATACCGTATGCCGCGCTATCCTTTACCGTTACCGTCTGTCCCGGGTATACCGTCAGGCGCTTTGCGCAAGCGAGCTTGCTCTTATAACAAACCCACTCTTCCCTGTGTGCCTCGTCCTCACGGTCTATTATCGGGCGCATAAAGCGGTTTTTCTTAAAATCGGGATCAACGTTAAGCTCCCAATCTATAACGTCCATCAGATAATCGAAATTGCCCTTTTCTTCCTCGGGACAATTCTTCCATAACAGCTCCTCGCCAACACACTGACCGCCGTAAAGCACCGACTGATACATAGCGTAAACGTCGGAGGCAAACTGCGGCTCATAGGTGCAAAGGCTTGCGGGCGCGTGCAAAACCCCGGGAGGCACGTCCCAACCGGTATCAAGCTCTATTTTATAAGCCTGCGAATAATCAAGAAGACGGTTGTCGCCCTTGTGGAAATTTTCAAGACAGCTTTTAATTTCTTCCTTTGTACAGCAGGGATTCAATCCGAAAAACGTGAATGGAAATTCTCCGCCGTGATTGTTCATCTGCGCGGGGAAGAAATACATCTCGGGCTTTCCTGCCGCTCCTACTCGCGCCGCGTGCTCGTCACGGTGGTGAATGTGGTGCGGCAATGGGCCTGCATTATCAAAGAATTTAGAAAACATCGGCCACTTATGATACTTGTCCCACAAATCGCCTATTATTTTCTCTCCAAGCTCCTCCACAACGTCGCGAAGCAACATCTGCTCACTGCCGTCCTTGGATACAACGTAGCTGAGTCCCTCGTCCTCGGGGGTGTCGGGGCCGTTTTCCGCCCAGGTGGTAGAGGCAAACCAACGCTCGTCTATACCGCCTCTTTCAAGGCCGAGTATGTAATAATCGTCCGGGTGAAGCTTTATGCGCTTGCCGGGACGGCAAAAGCTTCTCGGTACCCACGTGGGCTTCAGGCGCAAAATACCGTTGCCCTCTTTTAATAAGCTTTCGCTGAGTTTCATATTATTTCCTCCCTCAAATTTGTAAAAATATTCTTTCCAAAATTATTATAGTACAGTATTTCGCAAAAATATATAGCATTCGTATATTAAAACATTGTTTTTGTAAAAAACAGGAGAAAAACACTATGGATATAAGATATAACAAGGAAAAGCTGTCAAAAATTTTAGAGGATGTTTATATGCTTCTGCAAACGCCGATAAGTATTTTTGATAAGGACTTCCGATTTCTGACCTCGTATCCGCCCGAGGGGTACCTGACAGATTTCTGCCATATTATCAGAGAGAGCCCCGAGCGCGCAGAAAAATGCAGGCACTCCGATGAGGAATCCTGCCGCCTTTGTCAGAGCAGCGGACGCACCTTTTCCTATCTCTGCCACGCGGGAATACGCGAAACCATAACCCCCATTCACTTTGAAAGACTTGTTATAGGGTACATACTCTTCGGCGAATACCGCGTTCATAACGAGTGCTACGACGTCACTGAGTACGCGAGGCAGAACGGTATAGAGAAAAAAAGGCTTGTGTCGGCTTACGAAAACCTCACCGTGTTGACCGAGGAGCAGGTAGAGGCAACCTGCAATATATTGAAATCCTGCATTTTGCAATTCTGGCTCTCTGAGGCTATTTTCCTTAAGGAAAATGAGCTTGCCGCGAGCATTAAGCAATATATAGACGAAAACCTCAGCGAGCCCTTAACCGCAGAGCAGATATGCAAAAGCTTTATGATCAGCCGAGGAAGGCTTTATCAGATTTTCCGTGAAAATTTCAATACGAGCGTAAAGCATTACATTTTGGAGAAGAAAATGGAGCGAGCAAAGCATCTGCTTCTCACAACCGATCACACCGTTGCAGAAATAGCCCTTCTTGTCGGCTTCTCCGATTACAATAATTTTATCCAGAGATTCAAGAAAATGACGGGAATGACTCCGCTAAAATACAGGATGATGGCATAACAAAAACCGCCGCGATATTCGCGGCGGTCTTTTTATTGTTTTTGAAGCTTAATTACACGTTGTAGAACTCAACGAGCTTCTTAAGTCTTTCGTACTTAGACTTTGCGGATGCTTCAGCCTCTGCGAAGAGAACCTGTGCTCTTTCAGGGAATGCCTGAGCAAGACGGGTGTAACGTGCTTCGCCGTTTATGAAGTCCTGATAGCTTGCGGTAGGCTCCTTGGAATCAAGGGAGAAGGGATTCTTTCCCTCTGCCTTGAGAGAAGGATTGTATCTGAACATCTGCCAGTAGCCTGCCTCAACAGCCTTCTTCATCTCAGCCTGGCAGTTCTGCATACCACCCTTGATAGAGTGCATTTCACAGGGAGCGTAGCCGATGATGAGAGAGGGTCCGGGATATGCCTCAGCCTCCTGGATAGCCTTGAGGGTCTGGTTCATATCAGCGCCCATTGCGATCTGTGCAACGTAAACGTAGCCGTAGGACATTGCAATTTCAGCAAGGTTCTTCTTGCCTATTGCCTTACCTGCTGCCGCGAACTGTGCAACCTGACCGATGTTGGAAGCCTTGGACGCCTGACCGCCGGTGTTGGAGTAAACCTCGGTATCAAATACCATTACGTTTACGTCCTCGCCGGATGCAAGAACGTGGTCAAGACCGCCGAAGCCGATATCGTATGCCCAACCGTCACCGCCGAAGATCCATACGGACTTCTTGGAAAGGTAGCTCTTCTCAGCAAGAATCTGAGTAGCAACAGGGCAGCCTGCCTTTGCGGCATTCTCAAGCTCAACTACGAGAGCCTTGGTAGCAGCCTCGTTTGCCTTACCGTCGTTAAGGGTATTGAGGTATTCCTCAGCAGCAGCCTTAAACGCGTCGGAAGCCTTATCGGAAGCAGCCATTTCGCGAACCATTCCTATAAGCTTTTCGCGGATGGTCTTCTGCGCGATGTGAATACCGAGACCGTGCTCTGCGTTATCCTCGAAGAGCGAGTTGCCCCAAGCGGGACCTCTGCCGGACTCGTTGTTTACGGTGTAGGGAGTAGCAGGTGCCGAGCCGCCCCAGATGGAAGAACAACCGGTAGCGTTAGAGATGTACATTCTCTCACCGAAGAGCTGAGTGATGATACGAGCGTAGGAGGTTTCAGCACAGCCTGCGCAAGAGCCGGAGTACTCAAGAAGAGGCTGCTTGAACTGGCTACCCTTAACGGTGCCGGAAACAAGCTCGGTCTTCTCGGAAACCTTTGCAACTGCGTAGTCGTATGCAGCCTGCTGATCAAGCTGAGTAGCGATGGGCTTCATCTCGATTGCAGTGCCCATCTTGGGATTGTTGTTAACGGGACAAGCCTTAACACAGAGAGTACAGCCCATACAGTCGAGGGGCGATACTGCCATGGTGAACTTGTAGTTGGTCTTGATTACGGGCTTAGCCGCAAACTTGGTAACCTCAGGTGCTGCTGCAGCCTCCTCCTCGGTCATAGCGAAGGGACGGATACAAGCGTGAGGACATACGAAAGCACAGTTGTTACACTGGATACAGCTTTCGGGATTCCACTGAGGAACGGATACCGCAACACCTCGCTTCTCGTAAGCAGAGGAGCCCTGGGGGAAGGTACCGTCAACATACTTGGAGAATGCGCTAACGGAAAGGCTGTCACCCTTCATTGCGCCAACGGGAAGAACTATATCGTTAACGAAATCAACGAGGTCAGCTCTGGTTCCCTGAGCCTTAGCGGCGGGAGCATCAACGCCTGCGTTCTTCCACTCTGCAGGAACTGCAACCTCGTGGATTGCGTCCTTGCCGGATTCGATAGCAGCATAGTTGAGGTCAACGATAGCCTGTCCCTTCTTAATGTAGGACTTGTATGCTGCCTTCTTCATATACTCGATTGCTTCATCGATGGGAAGAATCTTCGCAAGGGTGAAGAATGCGGACTGAAGAACGGTGTTCTTAACCTTTGCGTTACCGAGGTCAATAGCAATCTTGGTAGCATTGATGGTGTAGAACTTGATGTCGTTGTTTGCGATGTAGCTCTTAACGTTGTTAGGAAGATGCTCGCCAAGCTCTGCATCGGTCCACTGACAGTCAAGAAGGAAGGTTCCGCCGGGCTTAACGTCCGAAATCATATCATACTTAGTAAGATATGCGGAGTTGTGACAAGCAACGAAATCAGCCTTATTGATGTAGTAGGAGGACTTGATGGGCGAATCACCGAAGCGGAGGTGAGAAATGGTGATACCGCCGGTCTTCTTGGAGTCATACTGGAAGTATGCCTGAATATACTTGTCGGTGTGGTCACCGATGATTTTGATGGAGTTCTTGTTTGCACCAACGGTACCGTCGCCGCCAAGACCCCAGAACTTGCACTGGATCATATCCTGAGGTGCAGTATTGGGAGCTGCCTTCTCCTCAAGAGAAAGACCGGTTACGTCGTCTACGATACCAACGGTAAAGTGGTTCTTGGGAGTAGCGGATGCAAGGTTTTCGAAGATAGCGAAGATGGATGCGGGGGTGGTGTCCTTAGAGCCAAGACCGTATCTGCCGCCAACAACCTTAATGCTTCTGCCAACCTCGGAAAGAGCCGCGATAACGTCGAGGTAAAGGGGCTCGCCAAGAGAGCCGGGCTCCTTGGTTCTGTCAAGAACTGCAATGCTCTTAACGGTTGCGGGAATAGCCTCGGAAAGCTTCTCTGCAACGAAGGGACGGTAAAGTCTAACCTTAATAAGACCAACCTTTTCACCCTTTGCGAGCATGTAGTCGATAACCTCCTCTGCAACGTCACATACAGAGCCCATAGCGATCATTACGCGATCTGCGTCGGGTGCGCCGTAGTAGTTGAAGAGCTTGTAGTTTGTGCCGAGCTTTGCGTTAACCTTATCCATATACTCCTCAACGATTGCGGGAAGAGCATTATAGTAGGGGTTGCAAGCTTCTCTGTGCTGGAAGAAGATGTCGCCGTTCTCTGCAGAGCCGCGAAGCACGGGATGCTCGGGGTTGAGAGCGCGGTCACGGAATGCCTGAACAGCATCCATATCAGTCATTTCAGCGAGGTCCTTGTAGTCCCAAGCCGCAACCTTCTGAACCTCGTGAGAGGTACGGAAGCCGTCAAAGAAGTTAAGGAAAGGAACTCTTCCCTTAATGGTAGCAAGGTGAGCAACAGCACCGAGATCCATAATCTCCTGTGCGTTGGTCTCCGCCATCATTGCGAAGCCGGTCTGACGGCAAGCATAAACGTCGGAGTGGTCACCGAAGATGTTAAGCGCGTGAGAAGCAACTGCTCTTGCAGAAACGTGAATTACGCAAGGAAGAAGCTCGCCCGCGATCTTGTACATGTTCGGGATCATAAGAAGAAGACCCTGAGATGCGGTATATGTGGTGGTGAGTGCGCCGGCAGCAAGAGAACCGTGAACGGTACCTGCAGCGCCTGCCTCGGACTGCATCTCAACAACCTTAACGTTCTGACCGAAGATGTTCTTCGCAGGCTCGCCAAAGATGTTCTTGTTTGAAGCAGACCAAGAGTCTGTTACTTCAGCCATAGGGCTTGAAGGGGTGATGGGATAGATTCCGGCAACCTCTGTGAACGCGTAGGAAACGTGAGCAGCAGCGGTGTTACCGTCCATAGAAATTTTCTTTCTAACGACCATCGATTTTTCCATTGGTTTTTCCTCCATATAATAATTTTTAATTATCCTGAATATCAATGAGGTTTCCCTCAAAGAAGCATTATAGCACAAAACAGAAGAAAAGTAAAGAGTTTTTGGTATAAAATATTATATATTTTAAATCTGTACGCGAGTCAAGGACATCACCGCGTTTTTGTATTCGTCATACCCTACAAGCAGATTCAGGGCATCTATAAGTGCCTTTGCGGTCATATCCTCCGGCAAATCAAAGAGTCGGCAAAGTGCGGCGCGACGGGCAGACGAGTTTTCACCCCCCGATAAGCCATCCTCATAAAAGTCAACTTTTGTTATGGTTTTTGTGCTTTTTGCGCTTGTTTTTGTTACACGCCCCCCGTCCTCTATGAACGGCTCGAAGATTTTTTCGAGCACCTCGGGGGACATTCCTTCCACCCCGAGAACCCCGGAGCGCGATGCGTGCTTTTTCCTTTTTTCCTTTCCCTCTATCCTCGGAATATAGAGATTATGCACTCGCTCGGGCGGTAAAATACCGAGAAGAAAGGAGCGAAGCTGTCGTCCGCCACCGTCCGAATCGGTGAGAAGAATTATTCCGTTTTCGGCGATTTTTCTAAGAAGCGCCTGCTTCTCCTTTGAATTGAATATACCGAATCCGCCGAGGGTGAATATTTTAGCATCAAAAATCTGTGAAAGAGTATTTTTATCGTATTTTCCCTCAACAATTACGGGCAAGGAAATTTTCTTTTTTTCTCTCATATCGCACTCCGTCCCTTCGTTTCTCTTATGTGCCTTTCGCAAAGGTCAGAGAGCGGACATTCGTTACATCTCGGCGAGCGCGCGGTACATACATCACGCCCGAAATTAACGATTCTGTGGCAATAATCGGAGCCCTCGCTAGCTTCTATAAGCTCCACTAATATTTTTTCTACCTTAAGAGGATTCTTCTCCTTTTCGGGATACATACCGAGCCTGCCCGAAATCCTTATACAATGAGTATCGCACACCACGGCAGGAAGACCGAAAACGTCACCGAGAAGAAGATTTGCTATTTTTCTGCCGACGCCCGGGAATTTGAGAAGCTCGTCCATGCTGTCGGGGAGACGGCCGCCGTAATCGCGTACGAGCATTTCGGATGCTTCCTTTATATTCGCCGCCTTCATTCTGAAAAGTCCGCAGGGCTTGATTATTTTCTCTATTACCGAAAGCTCTCCGTTTGCCATTGCTTCAGCCGTTGGAAAGACGGAAAACAGCTCACGGCAAACTATATTGACTCTGGCATCGGTGCACTGCGCGGAAAGCCTGCCCATTACAAGCAAACGCCACGGATCACCGCCGTATTCAAGCGCGCAGGTAGCCTCGGGGTATATCTCCTTCAGTCTTTCGACTATTAAAGCCATTCGCTCGCGCTTTTCTTTTTTAGTCATCACACGCACCTCTCAAGGACGAAACTCCGCCAACCGCCTCTTCAATCAGTCTGCAAAGAAGAGTTATGTTAAATCCGACAACAGTGTCAAATTCTCCGTTATAGCCGCACACAAGCCTTCCGCCCTCACCCTGAATGCCGTAAGCGCCGGCCTTATCCATCGGCTCTCCCGTGGCAACGTAGGCGTTGATTTCACCGTCGGAAAGCTCCCTAAAGATAACCTCGGTCGTAGCAACTCCGCTATATACGTTTCCTTTATAATGAATAGCTATGCCTGTGTGAACGTTATGAGCCCTGCCCGAAAGCGTACGCAGCATATCCGCCGCCTCTGCCTCGTCTGTGGGCTTGCCAAGCGGCACTCCGCCAAGCTCAACGAGAGTGTCCGAGGAAACGACAAGCGCCTCGGGATATTCTGCGGCAACCGCCGCGCCCTTTCTTCTTGCAAGCGTTGCAACTCCCGTTTCGGGATGCTCTCCGTAAAGATTTTCATCAGTTTCACGGGTGATTATTTCAAATTCGAAGCCTATCTCTTCGGCGAGCTTGCTGAAGAGCTCTTTTCTTCTGGGCGATTTTGATGCGAGAATAATTTTCATATCTGTCTCCGGAAAGAATTTATCGTATTGATTTTAACATATTTTTCAGGCTCTTTCAAGCACCTTTCGCAAATAAAAAGCGAAGCCTCTGGCGAAGCTTCGCTTTTCATTAATAACATATCAGTCTTTTGCTTCTGTGAAGAACTTAAGAAGCTGCTGAAGGTCTGTCAACTGATTGGGGTCGTCTTCAATAGCCTTATACTTTGAAGGAAGAGCCGCAGTGTATACTGCACGGATATCTTCAACCTCGAAGTTAACGGTGCTGAACATGTAGGTTATCTTTCTTTCCTGTGCAGACTTACCAATGAATACGGCCATAGCGTCTTCCATAGCCTGGTCAAAGGAGTCACGAACGTGATCACGTACGTACTGAAGCATCTCAACAGTACCCTTAGCACCGCCGGCAATTCTTACCATAAGCTCGGTGTTGTAGTAGTCGTTAAGAATGTCGGTAGAGTGAGTAGACTGATAGTTGAGAAATGCGGTGCACTGAACGAACTTAGTAGTGTTCTTTGCAATAGCACCGGGACGTGCAACGTTATGTATCTGAGTAAGATAGGTCTCTGCTGCATCCTCTGCGTAAAGCGGAACGGGAACTACGCCAAATCCGCCGTCGTCAGCCATCTTCTGATACTCTTCGTACTCAAGCGCGCCGACCATCATGATATCGCCGAAGAGAACTGCGCCCTCGGAGAATCTGTTACGGATAGCATGGAAGTCCTTGGTTCCACCGTACTTGTCAATGTTATAGGGGTCGTTAGCGTCTGTAACCTTTTCAACATAAGCTACACCCTCGGCAGTAACGAGCTTCTTTACAGCGCTGCTGTATGCTTCAAGCGCATCGTTAGAGGTGGGGTAGAAATAATCGTTATCCTTCTTCTGCTCGTTGTACTTAGAGCGTATTATATCCAACTCCTGAGTGAAGATAAGACCACAGGTAGCAAGACCGCCGCTGGATACTGCGAAGCCAACCTGCTTGTCACCAAGCCAAGTAAGAGCGGTTTCACTCTTACCGTCGTCGATATGAGCCGCCTTGGAGTACTCTATAAGAAGGTCGTAGGTCCAGTACATATCCTTAACTTGAGCGTAGAAGTCATCGATGTTGAACGTTCCGTTCTCATCGTAGTCGCCGGTTACCTTGGGACCAACCTTGTTAAGAACCGAAACGCTTACGGGCATAATGAAGAATGCACGAATCATGTCGGTGAAGTAGTCGGAGCCAAGAAGGTATGTCTTGTGTTTGGAGAGGGTTACGGAGTTCATCCATGCGTTCATGTAACCACCGTTATCAACGGACTCGTTGTAATCGGGCTCCATGAAGAGGAAGTAGTTCTGACCCTCAAGCTCACCGGTACCGCGAGAGGTACCTCTAAGGTTTGCGAAATAACCCTTAACCGCGCAACCTGCAAGGTCGTATACGAAGTTACAGTACACGTCGGGAGTATCCTTTACACCCTTGGAGTTAACTATATCTTCGATTTTTTCGATAACGCTACTCCAACCGTAGTTGTCGGTGTTGGGCCAGTACTCAGCATAACGAATCTTTATGCTGGTAGCCTTTTCTGCGTCAGCATTTCTCCTTCTGACGTTCTTGTCGATGGTGAAGTTGTACTGATCGTCATCACCGGCAAGGTATCTGTGACAGCCGGAAGGAAGTTCTTTGTTGTTGTCGTTCTCGGTGAACTGGAAGATAAGAGTCTCGCTATCCCAAGGATAGTCGATGATCTCTACGGGCGCATAATACTCGTCGCCGCAGATATCACAGTACTCATCGCCGTCTTCATCGATACAGTCATGGTCTTCCTGCAGAACCGTCTTACAGACGTCACACTTACCGTTGTTGTCCGCGTCAGTGTGTCCGTTTGCGCAGGGATCGGTAACAACGTCATCGTCACCGCCGCCACATGAAGCAAGAACAGCTACCGCGCCAACAAGAAGAGTAAGCGCCAAGACTAAACAAATAAGTCTTTTTTTCATGTTTTTTCTCCTTCTAAAATTTTCGCCGCTTTATTTCTCTCCCAAATGAGCGGCTTGCATTTGGGGTTAAGCTTTGTGAATCCTGACACGATGACTCGGCAACAACCAAAACGCTGAAGCGTTTGCGATCAGTTGGCAACAAAAGCCGCCAAAAAACCAAGCCTTACAAAGCAGTTACTGCCGAAAGTGCCTCCGTTCAGGATGCACAATTGGCATCTGGTAATCACGCCACTATATCAATCATAAATATAACACAAAAGTATAAATAAGTCAAGATAGGAGATATTACGCAAAAAGAGTTTCTACATTTTCGACAATATTTAAACCAATATTTTGTGCACAATGCACGCGCGAGTGCGTTAATAAAGAAACAGGCGAAAATATCAAATATCGCACAGAAAATTACGGTTATCAATCGTCGAATGCCACTATTGTGCAGAAGCAAGGAATAACCGCCTCACCCTATAAGCATCAGAGCAAGCGGCACAGTTTTAAACAGCGCAATATGTAAATTGTTATTTGCATTTTGCGCCTAATTTTATCTGATAATGGCAACCCGTGTAAATTTAAATGCTCAAATATCAATGCCGTGTAAAAAACAAAACGGTTGCCGTTAAGCAACCGTTTTATTCTTTTCTTAACCGAGGTTGAGAGAGTTGAGCATATCACGAAGAACCTTAGCTTCTTCAACAGAAATAGTGATACCTTTTCCCATCTTCTCGTGATCGGGAGACCAAGTACGGATATCGTAAACGGGCTCTCTTTCGTTCCAGCTGATGAGATTAAGCTCTTTATTCCAGCCATTCTTGCCTTCGCTGACAACTCCAACTGTTTCAACTACTTCATATTTAATCTCAGGCATGTCTTTTCTCCTTATAGATTTTAAAATGTCAATTTTAAATATTTATATATGTACATTTATATAATATCATATAGTTACGCACTTGTCAATAAATATATATCAAAAAAGAGGCATTTTTTGAATATTTTTGAATTTTTTTATCATATTTCGCCCATTTACTCCACATCAAAGCAAAAATATATATCACCTTTGCTCTTAATTTAATAGTTGTTCAATATTTATTAAAGATTTGTACATATTTCTCTGCTATAATACAAGAGTTCTGTATGGACCATTAGCTCAGTTGGTTAGAGCTACCGGCTCATAACCGGTCGGTCCTAGGTTCGAGTCCTAGATGGTCCACCAACAAAAGAGAGATAGCCCTTGCGGTTATCTCTCTTTTGTTTTTGGCCTCATCTCGTGGCCTCAAACCTAGTTTTGTGGCAGAGCCACAAAGTTAGGTTCGCATTTCACGACCGAAGATCTGAAAGCTTGCTTTCAAGGCGTAGGGAGTAGAAATATTGCCCACAGGGCAAAATCCTAGATGGTCAGCCCTTGCGGTTGACCTCTTTTTGTTGTCCTGCCGTTAGGCTTGGCTTATGCCCGACCGGTTTGAGCCGAAGGCTACATAATCAAGTGCGAGCGAGTCTGTGCTCGCACAAGCGAGCCGCACGCAGATTGCTCCGTGAGCGCAAATCTAAGATTTGCATGGGTGCACAGCGCCCAAGAACTGTCGTTCTTGAAGCTCACAAGGAGTATAACCGGTCGATCTTTTATTCAAGACCGAAGGACTTGGTATGGAATCAACGCGCAAAACGCGCGTTGCATGGCATCACAGCTTGCTGTATATCCCCCTTCCCTTCGCTTTTGATTCCATACCGCAACAGGTTACGGATTCCATCCACGGCTTTGCCGTGATTTAGTTGTACTTCTCTCTTATTCTGCATCGCCGACGGCTTTATGCCGCGAACGACTCTTGACATGAGTTAGGGGGCATGGTATAATAAATTGTCGATAAATCAAATCTTTACAAAAAGGGAGACGAAACGATGAAATGCTACGTTTTGGAGCAAGGACAAGAGTTTGCCGCAAATATGGAGAAGGCAGAGATTTCCGCGAATCTGGAAGGGGAGATACTGGCGCTTTGCTTGGTGTGGCAGGCGAGAGATCTTCATCAAGAGGGACGAAACCCCGACGATTACGATGGGCAGACGAGATATGACTCACTGGATTCGGAAAACTTCGTGGTATCAATGGGGCGCGTAGTGGGATATTACGCCGTCCATTTCGACTGCGTTGCGTACGTTCCGTTTCCCATCACTGCGGGTAAATATCGCTTGGGAGATTACGACTATACCGATTACAGCAATTCGGGTCGGGTAAATCGTGGGCACGTGGACATCGTACCGAAGCCCGACACGGACCTCAATCCCTATTACGACGAGCCCCGCTTTCACAGTCAAGAGGAGTATGACGACTATATCAAGTGGAGAGACTGATCTCTTACAGAGCGTAAGGTCCGCAAGAACAGCGAGCATCATAGCTCTAAGCTAAAATTGTTCGATTTTCGCAAAGCTTACTTCTTACAGGAGCACCCTGCGAGTACGCTATATCAGGACTGCCTTTTTAATATGAATTGATTTATTAAATATTATTGTTTTTCGCATGTGTACCTTGAATTTCCGTTTTAAAAGCTCTATTATAGTGTTAGCTACTATAAGTTAAGGAGATCTTTTATGGTTCCACAGGTTTTTGGTGAAGAACACATAATCTATATGATAGTATCTGCGATTATTGGTGCTGCAGGACTGATTTTTATGAAAAAATACGCAAAACCCCAAAGGCTCAAGCGATAATACTGAAATGTATTGCATTTTTGCTGCTTGTTTCGGTTCTAACAAATAGACTATCGCAGGTTTTTCGTTATGAAGAAACGCGTTGGTACTGCATTGTACCCGACAGCTTTTGCGCTATGACGAGCCTGATACTTTCTCTTGCGGTGCTTTTTGGAAAAAGAAATAACTCTGTATTCCATTTTTTATGGTTGTTAGGTCTGTTCGGGGGAATAGCCACAGTAATATACCCAACATTTGTCAGCCAAAATCAATCGTTTTTCTATATTCCTACCTTTACCGGACTATTGCACCATAGCTTATCAGCGGTCACTGTAATCGCACTGATTATGTTCAAACAAATAGATATAACGTATAAAAAATGGTACTGCGTGATACTAGGCTTTACCTGCTACTTGACCGTAGGTGCGTTTCTTATGTCTGTATTTGGCGTTAACGATGCCTTTCATATAGTAGAGCCGCTGCTTTCCGACACATCTCTTACCGTCTGGGTTATGGCTCCGATATACGTAGCATCACACGGTATAATATTTGCTGTGATTGAGTGTGCACGGCGCCGCATAGCTCAAAAGAATCCTACATCAAGCGGATAAAGCAAAATTTGTGGGAATACAAAAGCTATAGCTCTTATATATAGCCATTCAAAAATACAAAGGTTTCCCCATAAAAAAATAACGGCTCATCGAAGCCGTTATTTTTTTATCCAAGGCACAGGCTTGGTTGTAATCCAAAAATGTCATCTACAAATTTTCGCCGTTGCTTTTGATTACATCGCGGTAAAAATATGCGGAATCCTTTAAAACTCTTTCCTGTGTTGGATAATCTACGTATATCAGTCCGAATCGGCGGCTGTATCCAAGCGCCCACTCGAAGTTATCCATTATCGACCAATACTGATATCCGATTATCTCAATTCCCTCCTCTGCGGCGCGGCGGAGTCCGAGCAGGTGACGGTGGATGAAATCCACGCGCTGTGGGTCGTGCACCTTTCCGTCCATCATTTTGAAATCCAGGTTTGCCATTCCGTTTTCCGTAATCAAAATGGGCAGACCGTATCTTTCATAACAGAATCGAGCGCCCCAGTACAAGCAATCGGGCGTAATCGGCCAATCCATTGCAGTTCGCGGATAACCGGGATAGCAACGGGGATTTGACTGATTCTTCGGCGCGCCGAAGCCTCCGGCATTATAGCAGTTGAAGGCAAAAAAGTCTAAAGGCTGGTTTATTATCTTCAAATCCTCGTCGGACAGATAATCTGTTCCCCACTGGCGCTTGCCAAGGCAGACCGGGTCAGACCACCACGGAGTAGAATAATACGGCTCATCCATATCAAAGGTCAGTCTTCTTGCTCTTTCGATTTCTTCCTCGGTCTCATTAAGCGGCATAATCACGCCGAATGACGGCGCACAGCCAATCTTTATCGGGCGCTTTGCCGCATTGCGCATTGCAACGACGGCTTTACCGTGTGCAAGCATTGTAATACGTGTGATAGCCCTTATACTCTCCTTGGAACGCTGCACGAACGGAGCGTGGTATCCGAGGTCGTATCCTCCTTCAATAAACGAACCGGGCTCGTTCAGAGTGAGCCAATACTCAATCTTGTCGGAAAGAGCCCTTACGCATTCCTCTGCGTAACTGACGAAATATTTGATGTTCTCCTCTTTCTCCCAACCGCCGAGCTCATAAAGCCAAAGCGGCATATCCCAGTGATAAAGAGTACATATCGGCACGATGCCTGCGTTTATAAGCTCATTCGTAAGATCCTTGTAGAATTGAATTCCCTTTTCATTCGCCTTGCCGTCTGAGGTCGGGAAAATACGCGCCCAGCTTACAGAGAAGCGGTAGCTCTTTAATCCGATCTCCTTCATAAGAGCAACGTCCTCTTTATATCTGTGATAATGGTCGCACGCAATCTTACCGTCATCACCGTAAGCAACGTGTCCCTCTGAAAGATCCCATATGTTGAGTGATTTACCGTCCTCAAGATATGCGCCCTCTACTTGGTGAGCTGCGCTTGCGGCACCCCAAAGAAAATTTTCACTGAATCCCATATTTTTTCCTTTCGTATTTTTGTTGCAATCATTTTACCACGTTTTTTCAGAACTGTAAAGGGGATAAACACTTAAAAAACAGCCGTTGTGATAACGGCTCATTAATTATCTTTCGGCACTTGAATTATCTCTGAGGTTGTGATACAATATATTGGCTACAAATATCGAGGAGAGTTTTGATATGGCTACGTTTGAAATAGAAAAAATCAAAATAGGCTACAAAGGCGGCGATTATTCGTACGTCCTATCCATCAAGGATATTAAATTCGATGAGAATGACGAAACCGTACGCCTGCCGGATACGTATAACGGTGAGCCGATTACGCACGTCGGATACAGTCAAACGTTCATCCCCGCGCACGAGGAATGGGCGGACTGGCATCATCCGTCAAAGGGCTCGGATTTTGTCCCTGCAAAGTATGACAAGCAATTAAACTTAATTCATGTCCCCGAGCACGTAAAGAAAATTATACTGCCGTCAACGATAATCGATGGAATTTACGCATTCACATATGCGAATGGGACCGTAATAGAAAGAGAGCAATAACAGAGCGTATGCTCCATAGGAATGCAAGGGTTGATATAAATCTCGCCGTTACCTCAACTTGACAAGTATTTAGCGGTGTGATATACTTGGTGTATAAATAAATCGAATCAAAGGGATACTGTTATGGCAAGTCGTTTTGTTACTTTCGCCAACGATGGTGAGGCGGATTATATTGTAGATGGCGTCGGCCTCAAGTACGTTGAGCTCTCGGATGAAGAGGCAAGCAAGGTTATGGAATCCGCCACCGAATACAAGGTGCAAAAGATAGAGATTGAAAGATACTCTCACGAGGAGTACGGTGACTATGAAACAGTCGAGAAAGCGATAAACTACGAAATCAACGAGGTAAAATCACTCTCAGAGAAGATCTGGAAAAAGAAAGAGGGCGCGTGTGACGTTATCGTTGGTGACGGTATCTTTTTGGGAGTTGTTTTCTTTACGGGCTTCACCGATTACAGAGGTCTTGAGGAGTTCGGCTTCGTGCCGATTGAGCACATTGATTCAAGAGAGGGGCTCACCGATTACACCTCGCAAAATATCAGCATTCTTTTGTGTAAAGCAAGCGATCTGCCGCAATCAACGCGCTCAACGACGGAACAATATACTCTTAGCGGAAGAGCCACAACCTCTTACAGAACTAATTTCTACCTGATTAAGAAATAGTCTGCACAAAATCCCAAGGAGAAACACCGTATCATTAATCGAAGGCTTTCCGATATATTGAAAACAGATAAATAAAAAAGCAACCGCACACGGTCGACGTGCTGCGGTTGCTTTTCATTTATTTTATTTATTGTAGCTACAAATTACTGTTACGCCGGTATAAGAAAGGGTTATATCGGTGATTTTACCATCTGCCTTGGTGACTACAATAATCGCATCGGTTGCGATCTCATAGCCGAGAACAGCCGCGGTATCTGCCGCAGGAACAACAACGGTAAGCGTTTCGCCGCTTATCTCATACTGTGTGATTTTCTCGCTGTCAGCATCAAAGCTAACACCGGTTGCACCGAGCTTGCCTGAAACGGCGCCGCCGTCGGAGTAGTTGCCGTTTGCATCGCAGGTAACGGTGCCCTCGTCAACGCCCTTTTCTTCGGTTGCATCTGCACCGAGGAACTTCTCAATAGCGTAGGTCATGGTGCTCGTGCCGTCAGCGGCATATTCGGTGGTATAGGTAGAGGTAAGGGTGCCGAGCTCGGTATCCGCGGTAACGGTAACGTTAAGCTTCGTAACCTGTGTAGACTCTATCGCAGAGATGAAATCTGCGGCATCGGTCTGATATGCTGTTGCATCGTCTCCGGAGCACGCGAACATCGCAAAGGCGCAGGTAAGTGCGAGTATGATTGCAAAAATCTTCTTCATTACTTTTTCTCCTATTCCTTTGGATTACTCAATTGTGAACACCTGAGGCTCATAATTATACTTGGTTTCGATAGTGACGTTACGAGTGGGGAAATCGTCGTACGCCTCGATAGTGAAGGAAACCTTAATTCCTGTTATAACGTCGCCGTTGTTGGTGATTTCAACCGTTACGTCGGAATCTGCGGTGATTGCGGGAACGCCCTCTTTATCTGCGCCGAAAACCTCTGCGATCTTATCGTTCGCAACTGTAAAGGTAAGCTTATTATTGTTTTCAGCCTCGGTATAAACGGGGTTGGTAACGTTTGCATCGGTAATATTGATGGCTATGGAGCCCATCGAGGGTGCAAAGTTAAGACCCTTGGAACGCCAGTTACCGCCATTAGTACGGCGACCCATACCCTCAAGGTATTCTTCAATGGTTTTTGTTTCGGTTATGGGACCGGTGATAATTACGCCCGCACCGCCGGTAATTGTATCAAGCTCCTGCTGAACAACGGTCTTCTGTGCGGCAACCTTGCCTCCGGTCTTGCCGGCAACAAGAAGGTAGCTTCCTTCAAGTCTTTGGACTTCGTTTCCGTCATCATCGATAATTATCTGAACCGAGGTTGCCTCAACCTTGGTGGGCTGGCTGTTTTCGTAGCAGCTTACGGTCGCGGTAACGCCGTTTACGGCGTCGTCATCGCTACAAGCTGCAATCGAGAAGCAACAAACCAGCACAAGAACAATAGCAATAATCTTTTTCATCGTTTTATCCTTTCAAAGCACAATCTTTGCGTTACTGCGCATCGGTCTGTGCAGCTTCGTAGGTGTATCCGGTTTTAACGTCAACTACAGTGCCGTTGTCTGTGGTATATGAAAGAGAAACATCGGAAAGACGGCTACCCGCAACGGTGATGCTGAGGGTTGCAACGCTTGCGGAAATCTCCGTTCCGAAGATATTCTTCACGTCATCTGCGGAAAGCTCTGCGGTGAGAGTTTTGCCGTCAGCGGACATTTCATAATCGCCGATAAGATCAGGGACAAGCTCAAGCTTTATCTGCATATATGCAACGTCGGGTGCCACGGTTACGTTTTCAGCGCCGTCGATGCTGTATCCGGTTCCATCGTATACGATAGTTCCCGATTTGGTCTCCTGAGAAGAGGTTGCGTCACTTCCGGGTGTGATGGGAAGCATATCCTGATACTCGTATGTAAATATAAAACCGTTATCGGTCATTTTCGTCGTATACAGACCGTTATAAATAACGCCGTTAGGACGAGTATGAGTTGTTTGTGTCGTTATGCTCGTGGGATTGGAGTTCTCCACCTTCTCAAAAAACGCCGTCTGAGTATCGTCCTCGTTGCCTCCGCAAGCGAAGAGCGCAAACATACAGCTAAGAGCAAGGAGCAAGCAAACTATCTTTTTCATTTTAGTACCTTTTTGCCTTTCTTGTGTTCGTTCGCCAAAAATAATTATAATAAACTAATATAATTATAACTTTTTAAGGACGAAAAGTCAATAGCTAACTCGTTTGTTCCATATCGCCAAAGCGACAAATTTTCCGTCAATATTTTATTAAAAATAACCAAAATCAATGCTTTGACTGAATTACGCAAAAAAAGAATCGCCTTTTTCTCAGCGATTCTTTTTTTGCCTATGTTACGTGCGAAGCGAAAATTTATTGTAAAGTCAGCCTGCAATGCGTGGCGCGCTATCATTTATTTATAATACTGATGTTTGCGGGGTCAACGCCTGTGGTTTCGTAAACGATTGCAAGAATCTGTGCCGCCTCATTTGCCTGAAGGCTTTCCGCCTTAACGATTACGCTTACCGCATCGTCGGCAATTATGGCAACGCACTCCTCAAAGCCCTTTGCCTTCACAAGAGTTTCGATATTTGCCTCGTTCTGAATATCAACGGCGATCTTGGAGATCTGTGCCGCTGCCGCCGCCTTCGCCTCCTGGCTTGCCTCGGCATCCTCTGCAACCAGCTTCAACACGTCGATTGCTTCATCTCTCGACTGCTCGCGGGAAAGCGCGGTTGCGGTGAAATAATTGTTCTCACCGTCGGTAGTGCCTGCGCCGGTCTGCTCGCTGTCCGAATAGTTGTTCTCCATATTGTTATCCCCGTAATTAAGAGATTCTATGGGATCGTAGAACCAGCGGTAATTTAAATAAACGGCGAGTCCCACGAGAATGACCGCTACGACAAGAGCGGTGCTTCTCACAGCCTTGGATGAGAAGAATTTTTTGATTTTTTCGTTTTTCATTCTATGCTTTTCTCCTTGTTTTGTTACTGATTAAAACTATGTGTGAGCGGCTCTCAATATTCACGTTTTTTGAATTTATCGGCAAGAAATTATTTTGTCTGCCGTGCAAAAGACGTCAGGCGCCAAGCTTTAAAATTGCAACGCGGTTTGAGCCTATATCAAAAAGCGCAGTCATCATTTCGGTTATCTCCGAGCGCACGCTTGCGGAATCGGCGCCCTGGCATATCACACTTACCCCCATCACCCTCGGCGGCTTACTTTCAAGCAGCTGTGAGCCCTTGTAGCTATTTTCGGTGCCGCGCTCAAAGGTAACGATAACTCGGCATTTGCCGACTCCACCCACCATAGAGCACGCGCTCTCCAGCTCATCCTCAAGCTCCGCCTTGTATTCCTCCAGCGTTTTCTCCACCGCTTCCTCGGTTTCTTTTTCCGGACAGGAGGATAACGTCAGCAGAAGCAAGCCGACAGCAAGCAGTAGGATTATAACGACGGGGCGCTTTTTATCCTTTAAAAAAGAAGTTATTTTTTCAAGCAAGTAAAATCTCCACCTCACATTCGCCAAGTCCTGCATCCGTGACGGATGCGGCTATTCTGCGAGCATCAGCCAAAGCGGCGCGCCCGCTTAAAATTATTTTCACCCTCTGCGCCCTCATATCCTCCAGTTGAAAGCCGCTAACGCTTACCGATACGTCTTTCGACGAGAGAGAAAATTCCTCACAAACCATCTTTTTTATCCCATCGCAAAAGGCATCCTTCGCCACATCGTAATATTCCGATTCCTTTTCCTCGGGCACGCGTAGCTCATCGAAAAAATCGCCCACGTCGGATGGGGTAAAATCCGAAACGAAGGATATGATAGGAGTAATTACCGTGTAAAGAAGAATTACAGACATTGCGGCGCTCGCTGTTTTCTTATCCCCCTTTCCACTGTAAGAGATAAAGCTGCCGAGCGCAACGACTGACGCGGCGGCAATAACCGATATTATGTATTCGCTCATACGCTGCTAACCCCGCCTCTTACGAAAACGACAAGCTCAACAATGCACACAAGAGTTGACATGCAATATACGGCTATCAAAGCATCAAGAGCCGATTTAAACGCCGAAAAACATCGCACGCCCCCCGAGGAACCCGAAAATTCGAGGAAGATTATGCAAGCCGAAAACGCGAGCCTGTAAAGCAGAATAGAAACGAGCGGAACAAGCGAAAGAATGAGAATTATGACCACCGAAGCACCGCCGACGCTTCCCTTTATGAAGGCAAGTCCGCCGCCAAGGGTAGACAATGCGGCAGATACCGTGGTTCCCACTATCGGTATGGTACCCGATGCGGCGTATCTTGCCGCGCGAAGCATAGCATTATCCTTTGCTGAGGCGACCACGCTTTGCATGGCAACGGTAGCGGCAAGAACGGTGGTAACTATGCCGACCCCCCACATAAATAGGCTCTTTATTCCCCTTGCGACAGACAGTGTGCCGCCCTCGCCAACGGAGCTGACAAACGCCAGGGCAAAAATGGCAAAAACGCTCGGCAAGAGCGCACCCGTGCAAAATTTCTCAATCATCGCGAGGGTGATATTCATATTCGTCGCCTGCACCGCCGCAGTGCTTACAGCTCCCGATGAGGTGCTTATCAAGGTCAGAATCGGAATTGCCGAGGCAAAAAAATCGACTACCGAAGCAAGACTGTCCCGCGTGGTTACACACACCTCGTAAAGCGAAGTAAATATCGATATTGAGGCTATCGTATATACGGCGGTTTCGACTCCGCCCTTGATTTCCGACCGTTCGGTAAGCGAAGCACCGCCGGTCACAGCAATCAAGACGGAAAAGCCGAATAAAATCAGAAAAAATCGCATAAACCTTCCGCTCTCGTCCGTGAATGCGGCGTATATCTCACGAAGGATAGCCTCAAAGCCTATCTCCGAGGTGATATCGTCATCCATATTCAATTCTATTTCTTCCGGGATAATCTGCGAAAAATCGTCCAGAATTTCTTCGGGGTCGGGGGCGCTCGTCCCCTCGGCGAAGCCGGTAACAGTGAAAATGCCGAAGAAGAGGCATACAAAGGCTATGACCGTAACAGTCCTTATTTTTTTCATCCTATAAGCTCCGTTCCAAGTTTTACAATATCGATAAAAAACGGGGCGCATATAGCAATTATTTCAAGACGTGTAACGAGCGAAACCCCCGAGGCAACCGTGGCTGAGCCAAGCTCTGTGCAAACGTCCGCACAAATTCCGCCGAGATAACCGATTCCTATGATTTTAAGAACGGCGGAAACGGTTTTTGAAATGCCGAAATCATCCGAAAAGCTCGAGAATACCTCCTTAACCGACGTCAAATACGGCTCAGCAACAGACAGAATTCCAACAAATGATATTACGGCAAAAATCGGGACTCCGCGCCACCCAAACTCACGCAAGAGAACGGCAGTAACCGACACAATAACAGCGATAGCGCAAATCTTCAGTATCAAATTCCAAACACTTCCTTCACCGCATCAAAAAGCTCTCCGAGCTCACGAACGAGAAAAAGAAGGACAACAATTATACCGGCGACCGATACCATGGTTGCTTGCTCGTCCCTGCCCACCTTGGCAAGCACCTGACAGCTCACGGCAACTATCATGCCTATTCCGGCAATTTTCAAAAGAAAAGATATATCCACAAATAATCTCCGTTCCCCCTCCCGCGAAATCCGCGGGTGATTTTTATATAACGAAAATGATAATCCCAAGAGAAATAGCAACACTCAGCGTTCTGATCATCTTAGCGCGCTTCGGGCTTTCCTCGCGCTCCCTTTCCAAAAGAACGGAAAGCTCCTCCCTGTGAGAGTCTATCAGCTTTATTTCTTCCTCAAGATATGAGCCGCCAAGAGATGAGAATAGCGATAGCAGAACTCTGTCCACCTCGGTTGGCAGGCTTATTTTTCTCGCGGCTTTTTTATACGCCTCTCCGATACTGCATCCGTCCTTTAGTGCTCCTATGAAGCCAATATCGTCGAGAGCCTTCGATTCAAACCCGAGATACAGCTCGTCTGCGGGGCGCAAATAGCAGGAAATCTGAAGCCGCATGTGCGACAAAAATCTATAAAACTCCTCGCAAAGCAAGAGAGCATCATTTTTCTTTCTTACTGTCTCCGAGGAAATATACAATAATGTAAATATAAGTATACATATTCCTGCCGCCTTTATCATTTTAACCTCTCGATTTTATGGCTGTAGGTGCCATCCGTGTTAAATATTCCGAACAAAACGTCGAAAATTCCGTTTTCAATCAAAATTCGAACTCCGGGGCGTTTTACGACATCGTCCGCAGACTCCGAATGCGCGCTTGCAAGCAGTCTGATGCCTGAATTTAGCGAGTCAAGCATACCGTCGCTTTCTCTGCGAGAGCCGATTTCATCAACCACTATAATATCGGGAGACATAGTCCGTAGCGCTATTTCCATTCCGTCATAGCGACGATATCCTCGCAAATGAGTCACGCCAAGTTTACGGCACTCATCAACCGAAAATTCGCATCTCTCGTCAACAACGGCAATTCTGCCCTCCTTCTGCGCGAGCGAGGATACAAGAGAGCGCAGAGCCGTCGTTTTACCAACGCCAGCCCGTGCATAGATAAGCATACCGCTTTTGCTCGTACTCCAAGCCTCCTCGAGCTCCGAAAGAAGCGATGAATCCCTCGTCGGAATCCTGAATACAAGTGAGCTTACGTCGCTTATTCCGACAATGTGCCCCAACTCATATCTTGCAGTGCCGCAAATTCCGACCCTTATGCCCGAATCGAGGCTTATGTATCCTGCCGTTATCGTGTCACGGTGTGCATATATCGCACCGTTACAGAGCTTATTCACCGTCTGTTGCATATCTGTCTGCGCAATTTCTGTTAAAAGATATATCCTCTCGCGCCCGAGCAGAAGAGATGACCGCGAGCCCACACACATATGAAGCTCCGAAATCGCACCGACTCCGCCCACCCTTGCGGCACATATCCTTTTGATCGCACTCGTCACCCTGCTTGGAAGCGAGGCGAAAATCATTTCGTATTTATCATTAATTTTCAACATATATTTTTTCAATTTCTAAATTTTGGTATTTTGCTTGACATTAAAGTGTTACTGTGTTAAAATGTGAATGGTGTATTTTGCTTTCGAAATATCTTGCTATGCAAGTATACATCAATTAATACACGAAAGGATACCATCTGATGAAGGCGACGGGAATCGTGCGCAAAATAGATGAGCTCGGTAGGATCGTAGTTCCAAAGGAAATGAGAACCCAACTTGGAATCAGCTGTGACGATCCGGTTGAATTTTTCGTTGAGGGAGAAAATATAATAATACGCAAATACGCGCCTTATTGCTTCTTCTGCGGCAGAGACGAGCAGATAGTTGAATTTAAAGACAAAAGAATCTGCAAAATATGTATTGATGAAATTAAATCAGGCGTGTCCGTTTAGTTCTCCATCGATAAATTATATGCTTGCCATTAATAAAAAATAATTAAATATTTGAAAGGAATTTTAAATTATGAAGGTTGTAACTTTTGGTGAAATTATGCTTCGCCTCGCTCCCGAGGGATATCTCCGCTTCGCTCAGGCTGAAAAGTTCGGCGCTGTTTACGGAGGCGGTGAAGCAAACGTTTCGGTTTCTCTTGCCAACTACGGCATTGATTCCGCATTCGTAACCAAGCTCCCCAAGCACGAGATAGGTCAGTGTGCAGTAAATGCTCTGCGCAAGTACGGCGTTGACACGTCTATGATCGTTCGCGGCGGCGACAGAGTTGGTATTTACTACAATGAAAAGGGCGCATCTCAAAGACCCTCCAAGGTTATTTACGACCGCGCTTACTCCGCCATAGCAATGGCACAGCCCTCCGATTTCGATTGGGACAAAATTTTCACCGACGTTGATTGGTTCCATTTCACAGGTATTACTCCCGCACTCGGCGCAAACGTTGCTGAAATCTGCCTTGAGGCTTGTAAGGCAGCGAAGGCTCACGGCGTAACCATCTCCTGCGACCTCAACTTCAGAAAGAAGCTCTGGACAAGAGAGCAGGCTCGTGAAACCATGACGAAGCTTTGCGAATACATTGACGTTTGCATCTCCAACGAGGAGGATGCTCACGACGTATTCGGTATCGATGCCGAAAACACCGATATCGCAGGCGGTAAGCTCAACCACGAGGGCTACAAGTCCGTTGCAAGACAGCTTGCTGAGAAGTTCGGATTTAAGAAGGTTGCTATCACCCTTCGCTCCTCAATCAGCGCAAACGACAACGATTGGGCGGCTCTCCTTTATGACGGCGAAAACTACTGCTTCTCCAAGTCCTACCATATGCACATCGTAGACCGCGTTGGCGGCGGTGACAGCTTTGGCGGCGGTCTTATCTACTCCTGCCTTATGGGATACTCCACTCAGGATGCAGTTGAATTTGCAGTTGCAGCCTCCTGCCTCAAGCACACCATCGAGGGCGACTTTAATATGGTTTCCGTTGATGAGGTTAAGGCTCTTGCAGGCGGTAACGGCACCGGTAGAATCCAGAGATAATTAAATACCTTTAGGTACAAAAAAGGATGCAAATTTCTTTGCATCCTTTTTTATTTATATTAAAATATGCGCGTGCAGTTACACGCGCATATTTGCTTTTAGAATTGTTTATGCACCGCAGAATGCATCGAAGAGATTCTCAAGCTCTCGGGCTGTACCGTTAACGGAATCCGCATATTCGGCATAAAGCTCCGTGTACTCCAAGAAATCATCGTACGCATCATAATACTTAGCATCATAAATGGGGTCATAGATTTCTGGGTTATCTATCGGGAGCGATTTGAGCGTATACTCTACCGTACAAAGAGAAATGAAGAATTCCTCGAAATCGGTAGTGAACGCCGTTCCGTAATCAAGAAGAATCTCTGCATTAAGAGTTTCGTCGTGAACATCGGTTTTATCTGCGAGACCGCGTCTTGCAACGCCATCGTTCTCCTCTACCTCGTTGAAGGCGGTGTTCCAGTTGGAAAGCGAAATCCACTCGTAACCAACCTCCTTTTCGGAGATAAGGCTTTCAACCACTTCAAATACAACAGCTATCTGGAATATCATAATACCGTCGCCCTTTACAACAAGGCGCTTGGTATCGCCTATACCCATGGTAGAATCGTCGTCAAGCACGGTCTTGCCCGGCATAATAGCTGTACTAGCGGAATCATAAGCAGTAAATCTGAAGGTGGGGTTTGAGGCAATAAGGGTTGCACGAAGATAGGTTTCGTTACCCTCGCTGTCTGTATTGATAAGATATGCAACGGTGGGCTCGCTCTCGGGAACTACGATTTCCTTCGCGGTATTTACAACCCATGCGAAGCTCGACAGAGTAGACGTTGCAATCTCGTCCTGAATAACAACGGTTTCGTTATTGTTGGTAACGAGCATTCCGCGATATGCTGCGGAGGAGTAAATTCCGTATGCATTGGAATTGTTGATTATCGCGTAGCTTCCCTTTCCGTCGGGATCAATATAGGTGTCATACATTACACCTTTGCCATTGACAGACTGACCGTAAGGAAGTTCGCTCGTCTTTGACGTAAGCAATACAACGTTGTGACCTTCACCGCTGTTTCTGAAATACTTATATCTGTCAGCACGGAAATAGCTGTCTGCGCTGTAATAATCGCTACCGTGGTCGATAATCCACTTTATACCAAGATTCTGATAAATAAAGTTACCGGAGTCTATCTGGCCGTAGTAGTCACCGCTCTGTCCGTTTGCGTAAGGAGAAGGAGCGTTTGCTCCGCCCATGAGGCCTACGTAGAGTGCGCCGTTTTCCCAAGAGGATCTTGCAACGAAGGTATCCATACCCTCAAGGTAGTAGTAAAGCTCAAGCTCTACCTCCTTCTCAACGGACTCGGTGGGATAGAAGAGAATGTCAAAGAGTGTTGCTTCCTTGCCCTTTGCAAGCTGATTCTGACGAAGAGCTATAAGATTCTCGTCACCCAGAATCGCACCTGCATAGTAGAACATCTGAGTGTCAGCGGTAAGCAAGTCACCGAATACGATGCTTCCAACACCGTCATCACCGTAATTCCACGCCTCACCCTCGGAGTTCGAGATGTAGCAAGCGTAGTAGAAGGTGGAGTTGATTCCCCATACGTCCTTAAAGCCGTGGTCATCGCCGGTTGCGCTGTCCAGAGCCATTACAAGCTGCATAAATGCGTTCGTGCCCTGTGCCCAATAGGTTACGGAATCAATGTATGATCCGTCGGGAGCGTATCTGTCAAGACCGTAGTTTGCAAGGTTGATGAGGTTGTTACCTACAAGGTATGCAAGCTCTTCGCTGTTTTCCGCATATACGTCGGTTCCAACGATAGCAAGAGAGCCGATAACCATACCTGCGGTACCGATTGCGTTCCAATAGTCCGAACGGGTATTATAAACGTCACCGTGGCCGGAGGTTCTCGGGAACTTACAGAAATTACCTATGGAGGAGTTGTAGCCGTGTACAAGGCCCTTATCATAGATAATCTGGGCAAGTGTCTCAACAGAGGACTCACCGTAGATTTCAACGTATGCGTTGTAGAGCCAGTCGTAAGCTACTGCGAAATTGTTTACTGCATTAGCACAGTTAACGAAGTATCCGGGGCCCCAGTGTACCCAGGTGCCAAGCACGAGGGACACCTCGTATGCAAGCTCCGCATACTTGTCGTCGCCTGTTATCTGATATGCGAATGCAAGATATACAAGCTTTTCGGTTGCTTCCTCAATCTCGTAAAGAGCGTTGAGATTGGGGTTGTAGCCGTCATCCGAGTCCGGAATCGGATCGTCTGTGGTTTCCTTATCATCACGAAGGTTGTTGTCCTGATATACGTTAAGCGGTCTCTTTCCCTTCTTAATGGTTACGGTTTCACCGCTTTCGTCAGCAACCTCGCTGTAATACTCATCAGCCTTGGCAAGCATATTTGCAATGTAGCTCTTGAGGTTTGCATCAGCATCACTCGAAGCATATACGTCAGCAAGGCTGTCAAAGGTGCTCTGGTTTGCGAAAATATAGGGGTGTGCAAGATTTTCGTCGAGGGCGAGGATTTTTTCACCGGTTGCGGTATATGCCTCCTCTTCCTCGAGGCTGTTGCCATTCTCGTCAACCGTTACTGTATCGAAAACGAATTTCTTCATCATCTCAAGCATGGTGTCGAGGTTATCCTGTCTGTTAATAAGGTTGGATGCATCCTCGCCTTCCTTGGCGAAGTTTTCATATACAATTATAAGACCCATATCGTCGTAGGTTACGAGCCAACCGGGGAACATCTTCTCGATGTCGTTGATTGCAATAACAACAACCTTATCGCCGTTGGTGTTTTCCGCATATGCGGGCTTAACGTCAAGGTCAACAAGCTTGCCTGCTACCGTTGCGGTCTGGCGTCCTACCGTTATGTATGAGTTTGCATCTGCACTGAGTGTTATATCAAACGAGCTTCCATCGGAATGAACGTAGTAAGGATATCCAAGATATGCGAGAACAAGCTCGAGAGATACCATTACCTTGCCGTCAATAATTGCAGGAATAAAATAGTCTGTTATGTCTATCTTTTCATTTTCGATAAGAGCACTTGATACACCGAGCTTCATAGCAAGTGATTCTGCAAGCGCGCGCTCTGCCGTTTGCTGCTTTGCGCTCTCAAGAATCTGAACGGTTTTCTCAAGCGTAGTATCTACCCATATACCGTAGCCGTAAGAGGAAAGGTCGATGGGTCCCTCAACGTCCTGATACATACGAAGATTGTCAACACAGAAGCTCATTCCGATTCTCTCGTCCTTGTTGCTGGCATTGAGCTTATCAAGGCCAAGATAGAGATTGTAAATACCGGCGGTTTCATATCTCTTGTAAACGTATGCGGTTTCGAGAACAACCTCGCCATCAACCATATAGGTAAGAGTTGCCTGTGTTCTGTCGTCCCAGTTTAAAACGATGTCAATGTCGTACCAGTCATTATCTGCAAGGGAGCAAAGATAGTTCTCTGCGGTTGCAGAAAGCGCGTACAGCGCAGAATTCTTAACAACAAGCAGGTTTGCGGTTTCTTTGTTTTGGCTCTGTGAACCGATGGTTATGTAAAGTACAGTACCAACCTCACAAGCATCGTCAGCCTTTATGGAAAGACCGATAACCTCGGTTCCCGCGTTCATCATACGTGCGTCGTAAAAGTAGTTAAGATATGCTGAATCAGTGGCATCGCCGTATTCAAAGCGCGCGAAATAGTTGTAGCTGTAATCCTCGGATTCCTCATAGTCAACCGTTATGTTGTGGGTTGTCGGTATAGCATCCATATTGGCGCCGTTATAAGCATTCCAGCCATCATCGAAATCACGGTTTACAAGAAGCTGCTCCGCAGGCTCAAAGAACATATCTTCTCTGCTTCCGCTATCCGTCTCGGTATCGGTTTCATCCGCCCACGCAAAAACGGTAAGCATAGATACGAGAGAGGCAAGCGCAAGAATAAGCGCAATAATCTTCGAAAAATTGTTTTTCATTTTCAGTTACCTCCCCTTCAGTCTTCAAATATCTTGCCTATGATAGCAAGAACGGTGGTTGAGATACAGTCGCTTCTTACGGCACAGGTTACCTTTGCCGTTTCGGATATTTCCGTTTTTACAACGCCAAGCTCTGCGTTGTATTCTGCGAGCGCCGCCTCATAAATTTCATTTGCTTCGGCAACACCCTCTACGCCAACGTCGGTAAGAGTTGCGTAGCTCATGCAGTTAACAAGTGCAACGTAGATTGCATCCTGCTTTTCTCTTCCGGTAAGCTCGTTTGCATCCGCAAGAGTATTAACGTAGCCGATGAATATAGCGCCGTTCGCCTCAAGGCTTTCAAGCTTTTCACGGTATCCTACGTACTTCTCGATAGCCGCCTGTGTTGCTTCCTCTTCAACGTCTATACCGTAATAGTAAGAGGTTGCCTTTTCAAAGAGAGGAACAAGCTCGCTATAGGTGAGAACAGTATCCATCTGCTCTATGGTGTTTATAAAGTAAGTCGTATTACGCTCGAGAATGTTCTTGTAATCCTCCTTCTGGAGCTCAATCTCACCCTCGTATACGTAATATCTCGAAACAAGACTTTCAAGCTTTTTGAGCTCTTTATCTATGCTTTCGATCATTTCCTCGGACATATCGGTGTTGTAAAGCGCTATGTCGGAGGCTTCAATATATTCGCGAACAACTGCGCAAACACCCATCTTGTCTATGATGGATTCTGCACCGATGTATTTGTCGAGCTGTGCAGTAATGTACTCTATGTGCTCCTGCTGAAGAAGCTTGTAGAAGTAGAAATCGAGCTCCTCAAATATAGCAATCGATTCCTCTACACCCTCAAGAGTCGGGTCGTAAGCACCGGACGAAATTATATCGCGAACGACGGTAGCATATTTTGCAATATACTCACTGTTTGCATCCCAGAATTCCTTGGTTGCCTCGTAGCCTTCAAGAGAAACAATGAAGTTAATACAGTCGATTATTCTCTTGGAATTTTCCTTTTCAGCGCGTGCAAGAAGCTTCTCTGGAACACTGGCGTAATACTCAAATATATCTATGTAACTCTCATCTTCGGGAAGAACGTCTTCTCCGTTAAGAGCTTTTTCAAAAGCGAGAACAACGGGGTCGTTTGCGAGGAAAGCTGCGTTTTCAGGAAGATCAAACTCTGCCGCCTCATAGATTCCGCGAGCAGCATCCCAATATCTCGTCATCATGGTGTAACCGGTCGCGCGGTGGAATTTGGTGATTGCATTTACAAATGCTACAACGTTTTCAACCGCAACCATATCAGCCTGCACACCGTAAACAATAAGCATCTGATCCTGGTAACCGCCGGCAGAGGTGTCGCCCTTGTTGATAAGCTCGCCGTTTGCACTGACGAATTCGTTTATCTTGGCAATAGCATTATCGAGATCCGCGATGGTTGCGGAGGTTATCTCCATCTTTTCAAGCTCTGCCACCATCTCTTGGAGAATCAGAATATTCTCCGCCATTGCGGGAATCTTTATATCCTCGTTATAGTTACAGGAGTCAAACTTTATAACGTATTCGTCGGTCTCCTCCTGACCCTCGGGTGCGCGGTACTGGGAAACGAGGCTCTTCGCCTTGTTGTACGCTGAGTTACGGCCAAGGCTGTTCTTGTTACCGTCAAGCATATAATCAACGTAATACTCGAACTTCTGACGCTCGTTCATAGAGAAGAACTTGTCAAAGATACGGTACGAGGGACCCTGGAAAAACTGGAAATTGTCAATACCGATTTCCTGTGAATACGTTCCGTTGCTTCCGAAGTTCATTCTGAAGCCCTGGAACTTCCACGTGTTGTGATATTCGATATCCATTACGTACTCGTAGTTCACGTAAAGCTTACCAACTCTTTCTTCATTGTCGTACGTAAGTGTGATATGGGTCCATACGCCGCGCTCGATTACACCGGTAACGGTCGTCTTTTTAACGCCTGAATCGGAGCGCTCGGGATTGTTAACTATAGAGAGCTCCTCTCCTGTTTTGCCGGACAATGTAAATAATTTTTTAATTCCAACGCTTTGCTCACGTGCTTCGAAGTATGAGAATTCAAAGTCATCGCTCAGAAGCATATCAAAGTCGTAAACAAGACCGAGCGTATAACCCGTTGCGTAAAACGGCTCTATGAAATTGTGTACACCGCCGCGCGCATGGGCGTTATGGTACGTGTTGCCATAAATATCGGTTTTCTCCTCAACGTACGAGTTTGCGTCGGTATGATGGAACTTAAAGAGCTCCTTCATTGTGCTTTCTGCAATGCCCTTATAGGTAGGATCCTTGTCAAAGGTATCGTAGACGTAATAGTCGAGGTACTCGTACTCGTCAAAATTCGCCTGCTCGTCAAGAGTGTTGCGCTTAGCCTCGTATTCCTTACTTACGTCATTAACAGCGGCGGATATATTGCCTTTAAGCGTTCTGTATTCCTCTGCTGCCGTTATGTCGCAAAGAGCGACGAAGCGCTCGAGCTGAAGCGCCGCATTGTATCTTTCAAAATAGTGTGCTCTTTCATACGGCTTTCCACAGCTGTCGCAAAGCAAATCGTCGTCTTCGTCCACGTGGTCGCAGGAAGCGGCTTTAATAACCTGCTTGCAGTAACTGCACTCGGTGTTTACGTTACCCTGGCATACTGTGGGTATCTGCGTGTAGCTATTGTAAAAAGCAAGCGCCACGTCGTATGTAAGCAAGCTGCATTCGTTAAGGAAGGTAGCGTTTTCCGCAACGGTTTCATCTACGGGATGAAGCTCGAGCTGTGCGTATATAGCATAAAGATTGGTTCGCTTTTCGGCAATTTTGTCTTGCGCCAGCGCTTCGGTGGTATCGAAATATTTGATAAGCACCTCTGCATTTTTTGCCTCAAGCTTTGCCGCGAGCTCTGCTGCACCCTCTTCTCCGTCAAGAGTCGGGCACGCCTTGATATGATCGTAAACCGCGTTTATAGCAACGATCTTATCCGTCTCGGCGCCCTTAATCTTATCGATTTCATCGAAAAGAAGGTTTCCGATTCTCACGGAATGAGCGGACATAAGCGTTATGATTTCATTGTACGAAAGCTTGGGATTGCCCTCATCGTCAACGCCGGGATCCTCGTCAGGATTCACGGGGTTTCTTGCGATGTAATCGTACGTTTCCGCCAAAATCTTTGCCTGGTCTGCCGCCTTGTCATCCACAGCGTTTACTACATTCTGATAGCGAGACTGCAGTATGCCGATTTTACCCTTGTACTCGACGGTGTTATCCGCGCCGATAACCACGACTATCGAGCAAAGAAGCAAGGCAACAAGTGCAACAGCAATGAGAATTTTTGTCAGGTTTTTCATTGTGTTCTCCTTTGAAATTTCCTAAATTTCCTAAAAATTTATTTTAAGTAGTATAATTATACCATCGCGCCCCCTTATTTTCAATACATTTATAAATATTTGGGTATTTTGCCCACTTTTTTCTCACTTTTACACAAAAATGCACGTGCCCGATTTTACATAAAAAAGACCGCTCCACGTGGAAACGGTCTTGAATTTTTGGTTTATTTGAGATATTTTTCGAGGAAGCGCTCGCCGCAGCCGTAATTTTCATAGACGTAATCTATATCCTTGTCGCCTCTGCCGGACAGGCAGGCGAGTATCGAGCCGGACTTGTGCTCCTTGGCATATCTTATGGCGTATGCCACGGCGTGAGCGCTTTCTATTGCAGGAATTATGCCCTCAAAATGCGAGAGCAGGAAGAACGCCTCCATTGCCTCTTCGTCGCTCACCGTGGCGTATTGGACCCTACCCGTGTCACGTAAATAGGCGTGCTCGGGGCCTACGCCGGGATAGTCAAGACCGCTCGCAATAGAGTAAACGGGGAGCGGCTCGCCCTCGTCATCGGCAAGAACGTAGCTGTCAAAGCCGTGGAGTCTTCCGCGCTTGCCGTACTTCATAGTAGCGGCGTGGTCGCCTATTGACTCACCTCTGCCGAGCGGCTCTATACCGTAAATTTCAACGGGGTCAGCAAGGAACGGAGTGAAAAGTCCGAGCGAATTTGAGCCGCCGCCGACGCAAGCGCAAATGGCATCCGGCATTATTCCCGTCATATTGAAGAACTGCTCTCTTGCTTCAATTCCTATTATCGCCTGAAAATCTCTTACCATTTTGGGAAAAGGATGAGGACCGAGCGCCGAGCCTATGCAGTAAATAGCGGTATCGTACTCATTCATATAAGCGGCAAACGCCGCATCAACAGCTTCCTTAAGAGTTTTTAAGCCCTCGGTTACGGGTATTACGTTTGCGCCGAGCATTTTCATTCTGATTACGTTCGGGTGTTGCTTTTCTATGTCAACCTCACCCATATAAACGTCACATTCAAGCCCGAAATACGCCGCGGCGGTTGCAATTGCAACACCGTGCTGACCTGCGCCGGTTTCGGCTATCAGCTTTTTCTTGCCCATATATTTAGCAAGCAGACCTTCACCCATACAGTGATTGAGCTTGTGTGCGCCCGTATGGTTCAAATCCTCTCTTTTTATGTATATCTGACAGTTACCGAAAAGGCGTGAAAGACGCTCACAATGATACACGGGGGTGGGTCTTCCCTGAAATTCCTTCCTTATTCTGCGAAGCTCGTTTATGAACTGTGCGGAGTGACAGATTGCCTCGTATGCATTATCCGCCTCCTCAAATGCGGGAACAAGCTCGGGCGGTAAATAAGCTCCGCCAAACTCTCCGAAATATCCCTTTTCATTGGGAAACTCCTTCAAATAATTATCGAACTCCTTGTACTTGTTCATTTTTTCGTCTCCTTCTGTGAAAATCAAATTAAAAAAGCCCGAGCGCAGCCCTAAAGTGCGCTCGGGGCAATAAAACAATTTTATCGCGGTGCCACCCGATTTCAAAGCAAAGCTTCCTCGTCAGTGTACTGTCATACACCGTTGCTGTAACGGGCAACACCCGTCCGAGGCTACTCGCTTCACCCCGACCCTCAGAAGTCCATTCGCTCACATATCCCTACCGCAATCACAGCGCCTGCGGCTCTCTTTGAAGGTCTTTGTGAGGTACTACTCTTCCTCAACGGTTATGAGAAAATTATAATCACCGCTTGACCGTTTGTCAATAGCTTTTTGAAATTTTCCGAAAATTACTGACGTTTCCAGTATTTTCGATCGAGCGAGCGATACATAATAGCCTCTGCAATATGGTCGGCGGTTACTCTTTCCTCTCCGTCCAAATCGGCAATGGTTCTCGCCACGCGAAGAACTCTGTCGTGACCGCGTGCGGAAAATCCGAGGCTGTCAAACGCATTGCGCATGAGAAGCTCCGCTTCCTCGTCAAGTGTACAGTACTTGCGTATCATATCCGGTGTCATTTTAGCATTCGGAAGCCTTCTTTTGTCACCGTTTTTCTCAAGGCGGGCGTTTGAAAAGGCTCGCGCGCGGTTGACCCTTTCGCGAATCTGCTCCGAGGGCTCTCCCGGTGCGGTTCTACCCGAAATTTCGTCGTATGAAACCGAGGGGAGCTCTATTTCGATATCTATTCTGTCAAGAAGGGGTCCGCTGATTTTGTCAAGGTATTTCTTAATCGAAGCGGGGGTACAGGTGCAAGTCTTTGCAGGGTCGCCGAAATATCCGCATTTGCACGGATTCATAGCGCACACGAGCATAAACGATGCAGGATACGTAACCTTTGCCATTGCTCGTGTTACGGTTACCGTGCCGTCCTCCAGGGGTTGTCGGAGCGCTTCGGTTGCGCTTTTGGGAAATTCGGGAAGCTCGTCAAGGAAAAGGACTCCGTTGTGGGCAAGAGAAATTTCACCCGGGCGCGGATTTGTACCGCCACCGACAAGGCCCACTGCACTCACGGTATGGTGGGGCGAGCGGAACGGACGCGCCGTAATCAGATTTCCCTTCAAATTACCCGTTACAGAGTGGATTTTTGTCGTTTCAAGCGCCTCCTCAAACGAGAGGTTCGGCAAAATAGTGGGCAGGCGCTTTGCGAGCATTGATTTTCCCGCACCCGGAGGGCCTATAAGAAGTATGTTATGACCTCCTGCGGCGGCGATTTCAAGGGCACGCTTCGCCTTGTACTGACCGCGAACGTCTGCAAAGTCGATTCCGAGGCTTTTTCCTGTGAAGTCGAACCCCGTGTCACTTTTTTCGGTCTTTTCGAGCCTTGAATTTCCGCGCAGATGCTCTATGAGAGATCGGAGATTTTGGACTCCGTAAACGTCTATTCCGTCAACGACAGCCGCTTCGTCCCGATTTTCGTACGGAACGTATATTTCACGCTTTCCGCTATCCCTCGCCGAAATCGTCATAGGAAGGATGCCGCCCACGGCGCGCACCTCTCCGGAAAGAGAGAGCTCACCGACGAAGCATTTATCGGAAAAATCGGTCGAATGAGGCACAAGCCCCGAGCTGTTAAGTATCGAAACTATTATCGCAAGGTCAAACGCACTGCCCTCCTTCTTCACGTCGGCAGGGGCAAGGTTTATCATTATATCAAGCGGCGGAAATTTGATGCCCGAATTTTCGCAGGCGGACTGAACTCGGTTTTTCGCCTCCTTTACGGCGGCATCGGGAAGTCCGACGAGATCAAAGCGCGGAATTCTGTTCCAGGAGCTGCACTCCACGACGACCTCATAGCCGTCGATGCCCAGAACTCCGGATGAATAAACCTTTGAAAGCATAATAAATTTCCTTTCGGTGAAAGCATTGACTTTATTATACACCAAAAGGCGATAAAGTTCAATAGCTTTATTGACTTTTGAATGATATTAGAGTATAATTAACAAAAAAGGCGAAAGGATTTTTTGATATGAAATTAATAAAAAACATCAGCCTTAACGACAAAATATGCGATATAGCGGTAGAAAACGGAAAAATCGTAAGCATCGGTCAGCTTGACGGTGACGGAGTTGATTTCGGCGGAGCGCGAATTTTCCCCGGCCTTATAGATATACACAGCCATGGCTGCATAGGCTTTGACACTATGGAGGGCAACCTCGAGGAAATGGCGGATTGGGAGCTCGCAAACGGCACTACGACCTGGTATCCCACCACTATGACGATGAGCCTTGAGGACGTTGCCGCCGCCACCACAAGAAGCATTGATTTCGGTCACGGCGCAAGCATACCCGGCTTTCATATGGAGGGTCCGTTTATCAACGCAAAATACAAGGGTGCGCAAAACGAGAGCTACATAATCCCACCCTCGATGGACTTTTTCAACGCTTGTAAGAACGTCAAAAGAGTAACTCTCGCACCCGAAATAGAGGGCAGCATCGAATTTATCAAGGCATGCCCTGCACAAATCTCGATAGGACATACAGATGCCGATTACGACACCTGCATTTCCGCCTTTGAGGCGGGTGCAACGACTCTTACGCACACCTTTAACGCTATGCCCGGCATACATCACCGCGCCCCCGGTCCCATCGGTGCCGCCTCCGATACAGACGGGGTATTCTGCGAGGTTATCTGCGACGGCAAGCATATAAATCAGGCGTCGGTCAGAATGCTGTACAAGATTATGGGCGAGGACAAAATCATTCTCGTGAGCGATTCAATACGCGGTGCGGGACTCGGCGACGGAAATCATATGTTCGGCGGTCAGCTTATGATAGTTAAGGACGGAACCGCAAGAACCGAGAGCGGCGCGCTCGCAGGCTCGACCACTCCTCTTTTTGAGTGTGTCAAAACCGCAATATCCTTTGGTATTCCGACAAGCTCCGCGATAAAGATGGCAAGCGAAAATCCCGCAAAGCTTATGGGACTCAATAAGGGCAAAATCGAGATTGGATACGACGCGGATTTCATCATAGTTGACGACAGCTTCAATCTGATCACGGCTATCGCCAGAGGCGAATTCTGATGGGCGCACGTGACGAACGCTTTGACAGGACGGAGCTTTTGCTCGGCGATGGCTCAATAGAGCGCTTAAGTGCCACCCGTGTCGCAATTTTCGGTGTTGGCGGCGTCGGCGGATACGTTCTCGAGGGGCTGATACGAAGCGGAATAGAGCAAATAGATATTATAGATTCCGACACGGTTTCCGTATCGAATATAAACAGACAGATCATAGCCACCGATAAAACCGTCGGTAGACTCAAGGTTGAGGTTGCGGCAGAGCGAGCCTCGGAAATAAATCCCAAGGCAAAAATAACCGCAATCCCAAAATTCTACTCCAAGGAGAGCGCGGGAGAATTTGATCTTTCGAAATACAATTATATAGTTGATGCCATAGACACCGTTTCCGCAAAAATCGAGCTGATAGTCAACGCAACATCGCTGGGAATACCGATCATTTCCTCTATGGGCGCAGGCGGTAAGCTTGATCCCACGGCCTTTGAGGTATCCGATTTGTACAAAACATCGGTATGCCCGCTTGCAAGAGTTATGCGCACCGAATTAAAAAAGCGCGGCGTCAAAGGGCTGAAGGTGGTATATTCCAAGGAAGAGCCCATAAAGCGCGTAGTAAACGACGGCACTCCGCGCCACGCCCCCGGAAGCATATCCTTTGTTCCGTCAGTTGTCGGACTGATAATCGCCGGAGAGGTTATAAAAGATATAATAAATGCAAACAATTATTGACAAAAACAAAGCACCTCGAGTCACAAAAAGTGACACGGGGTGCTTTGTTTTTATATTTAGTCGTTGTTTTTGCTTTCTCTTACACTTTCGGGAATGCCGAGATAATCAAGCATTATTTTGGATGACTGTGCCGCGCTTTCATCGGTGTGAAGCTCTTTTATCGCTTTGTTTTTTCTTGAAAAAACCTTGAGCCAGCGCTTAACCTCGTAAAAAGGCGTGAGCCACTTATGCTTGCGGAGAATCGGGTAGTAATACTTTATAATATCATACGGCACAAAAATGCGTGACATTATATATCGGAAACGGCTTCCCTGATACACCTTTTGTACGTTTGCTCTGTTTTGCGGCATACCGTAGGTTCCGCCCGTAAGAACGAAATTTTCAATAAGGAGGGTTTCCTCTATATGCTCTGCTTTTCCAAACCAAATCTCAGACAAAAGCTCTGCCGCCTCGGCAAATTTTAGCATTCCGCCCTTTTCAAGAAGCTCATACCGCGCCTCCTCATCATATTCCATTCTGTTGCGCAAAACCCATATATCGAGCAACGGCTTAATTCCGCAGCCACCGTCCATAAAGTGCTTTGCCATATGGGATATGTGATAGAAATAAAAGAGGTCGTCGGGCATCTCATAGCCGCAGGTTTCATCTATCTGCGTTGCGCGCTCCCAAACGTTTTCCAAAACGTTGCCAAGACCTGCAAAGAGGCTGTCCTCTATCAAATCATAGTGGAGCTCGAGATGAACTCCGCCGGGAGAAAAGAGCGCCACGTCGTGCGAGCTGGTGGTGTGATACGTGAATCCGAGTCTTTCCGTCAAGAGCACAGCTGCACGGTCAATGTCCTCCTTGTGTATGAGTACGTCAATATCACAGCTCGTGCGCATCCACGGCTCCTTATAATATTTTCTTATAACCGAGCCCTTCAGCGGAATGTGCGCTACTCCGCACTCTGTAAAAAGAGCAGTGACCGCCGAAAGCTCGTGCTCAATTCCGCGGTAGCGGTATATTGCCGCATAATGCTGCTTGTAAAGCTTCGCTTTCGTTTCGGTCATTTCCTCAAGAAGACCTGCTTTTTCAAGCGCCGCGCCAACGATATGTGCCATATCATGATATTTTGCCAAGGCATAAAGCTTATCAAGCTGCTCACTGTTTTCTGCTATGCTTTTAAGCACTGCTTCATCAAGCTCGCCATCGCAAGCCTCGGAACGTAAAATCATAAACAAAGCTTCGTTTGCGTTATACATACAGGCCTCCTTTCGTGTTTTTGTGTTATAAAATCCGATATTATACGCAGTTATCTCTGAACCACTTCATATACTCTGCGAGTCCCTCGTAAAGCTCAACCTCGGCCTTAAAGCCAAGCTTTTCGTATGCCTTGTCCGCATTTGCCTTACAGTGCTTTACGTCTGCGGGGCGCTCGGGTGCATATACGATTTCGGTTTTTCTTCCGCTTATTTCAATAAGCATTCTCGCAAGCTCGTTTATAGTAATGCTACTACCGCTACCGAGGTTATAAACGTCGGTCGGGGTGCTTGCAATTGCCGCAAGATAGTTAGCGCGAGCAACGTCCTTTACGTTAACGAAATCGCGCGTCTGCGAGCCGTCGCCAAAAATCGTGATTGGCTCACCCGCATAGATGCGCTTTGCAAAAATCGGAATAACGTTGCCGTAAAGGTCAAAACGCTGATTTTTGCCGTAAATATTGAAATATCTAAGGCAGGTGCCCGAAAGCTCGGGATATATGCCCGAATACGCGAGAATCATTTTCTCTGCTGCGAGCTTTGTTACACCGTAGGGTGAGTCTGCATTCTGCGGATGGTTTTCGTCTATGGTCGGAGTAATAAGCTCTCCGAAGATTGCCGCAGAGGAGGAATAAACCACCTTGGGAATATGATTCTTAACCATCGCCTCAAGCACGTTTACCGTTCCGAGAACGTTGGTGCTTGCATCAAGAATCGGGTCGTCTATTGATTTCTGTCTGCCGACGCATGCCGCCATATGAAAGACCACGTCCGCATCCTTTACTGTGCTCTTAACGAAATCCGCATCTCTTATATCGCCCTCAAAAAGCTCTATCTGTCCTTTGTCGACGAGCTCCTGAATATTTATTCTGTGACCTGATGAAAAGTTGTCAACGACCCTTACGCTTGCGCCGTTTTCAAGAAGAAGTCTTACTAAATTAGAGCCGATAAAGCCGGCACCGCCCGTAACTATTGCCTTCATTATTTATTACTGCTCCTTTTTAATTCCTCGCGGATATATTCAAGCTTGAGAAGCTTTTCCTTCACCTGCTCAACGTCAAGAAGCTCGGTGTTATTGGAATTAAATTCGGTAAGCGTGTTGCGCTCTGCATCGCCGTGCTTAAAATACTTGTCGTAATTAAGACCGCGGTTGTCGGACGGAACACGGTAAAAGTCGCCCATATCTACCGCGTTTGCGCACTCCTCGTTGGTAAGGAGAGTTTCATACATTTTCTCGCCGTGACGAATACCGATAACCTTGATTTCGGTTTCGGGATTGAAAAGCTCTGTAACCGCCTTTGCAAGTGTTTCAATTGTGCAGGCGGGTGCCTTCTGAACGAGAATATCGCCGTTCACACCGTTTTCGAATGCAAAGAGGACAAGGTCAACCGCCTCGTCAAGCGACATAATAAATCTCGTCATAGAGGGCTCGGTGATGGTGATGGGGTTGCCGGCTCTGATCTGGTCTATCCAAAGAGGAATAACCGAGCCGCGAGAGCACATTACGTTGCCGTAACGGGTACAGCATATCTTTGTTTTATCGGTGTTTCTCGATTTTGCAACGGCAACTCTCTCCTCGAGTGCCTTTGTGATACCCATAGCATTTACGGGATATGCCGCCTTGTCGGTCGAAAGGCAAATAACGCTCTTTACGCCCTCCTCAATAGCGGCGGTGAGAACGTTATCCGTGCCGATAACGTTAGTTCTTACAGCTTCCATCGGGAAAAATTCGCACGAGGGCACCTGCTTCAGTGCTGCGGCGTGGAATATGTAATCAACTCCGTGCATTGCTCCGCGCACGCTCTCAAGATTTCTTACGTCGCCGATGTAGAATTTTATTTTCTCGGCAACCTCCGGCATTTTAGCCTGAAATTCGTGACGCATATCGTCCTGCTTTTTCTCGTCACGGGAGAAAATTCTGATTTCCCCTATATCCGTGTCAAGAAAACGGTTAAGAACCGCGTTTCCAAATGATCCGGTACCACCGGTAATTAAAAGTGTTTTTCCATTAAAAAGTGACATTTGGCTCTCCTTATTTTATCATATTATTTATATAATCAATTTTAATTTAATCCTGCGTGCCTTCCTCGGTCTTCGGCTTTTTGGCAATTGCCAATTTCAAGCTACTTAACATTCCCGATTTGACGAACTGCATAATGTTTATTACGCATACAACGACAAACGCCAGCACCGCGAAAAGAAATGCGTAGAGATTGTCAGTAACCACAAGAATGATTTCAACCGTGATAAATACGTATGAAAGAATATCCGTCAGCATATTTATCGGGAAATTCAACATTTTTCTCGCGCTTATCAGTCTGAATACCCAAACGCACACGTTGCTGATAAGAGTCGCGACGGCGGCTCCCATTATGCCCATCTTATGTATTAGTATAAAGTTGAGAACTATATTTATAAGCGCGCCGATTGCAGTTGAATAGAAGAGGAATTTTGTTCGCTTCGCCGACGTGTAAACTGTTCCAAGGCACCCCGACATTGAGTGAAAAACAACCGAAAATATCAGAACGCAAGACATAGGCCAAGCCGCGAAGAAGTCCTTCTGATAAAGTATTTTTGCTATCAGCTCCGCGCCGAGTATGAGTGCAGAGGAAACTATAAGGCAAAACGAAGAGAAGGACTTGTATACCCTGCCAAAAAACTGCTTTGATTCATCAGAGCCGAAGTTTTCAACCGCCGAAATCTGAAACGCGGACATAAACAGCGTTACAAAAATCGTTATGATTGAAGGGATCTTGTACGCCACGGAATAAACTCCCATAGCGGCGGTGCTGATGATCCAGGTTATCATATATTTATCAAGAGAGTTGTTAATCCACCAGCTGAGTGAATTCGGTATCATCGGGCAGGTGTATTTCAAGATCTCCTGATAGGTGCTTTTTTCTATTTTAAATGGATTGGTTATACTTTTGATAACGTTTATTTTTACACAGATAACGCCCACTATAACGATGTGAGCTATTGCATACGCCGCCATGTATCCGACGATGCCCATATCAAGCACTACAAGGAACAGTATATTAAGTCCGAGAGTCACCGCAGTGCTGATAACGCCGCAAACAGTGAAAAACTTGACGTCGCCGGTTCCCTTGAGGTACTGGGACATTACCGTGTGCAAATTTGATGAGAAGAAGAATATGAAAAGCCAGAAGAAGTGTCCCCGAAGAACTTCTATAACGAGAGTGAGCGGATAAAGAGCGAACAATAGAAGGCTTCCGCACAAAACTATAACAAGTCCTATGGTGAGCACCTGACGGTTGTCATATTTTTCGTCAAGGCAAAATCTCATAACGCCCTCGGCTATTACGAGTGTCAGAAGCGGCGTCAAAAGAGTTACCGTGGTTGTAATCAGCTCAAAGCGTCCGTATTCCTCGGTTGAGAGAATATAAGTGTAAAGAGGAACCAAAAGGAAGCTTAAAAGCTTGCTTGAAAACTGCCCTATTACCATAAGGAAAAAGTTTTTGAGCAATTTAAGGTATCGATTCATAAAATTTATCCTTTGATCGAGCTGTTAAGAAATCCCTTCGATTCTTGGAGGAATTTTTCAAGCTCGAGATTTACTTCACTGTAATTTATGTCCTCTGTGCAGACCTCACCGTCGGTTGCCGCTCTGTTGAGCAGGGAAAGCCGAGTCAGCAGATCGGTAAGCCTTGACGAGCGGGAGTCGGGCATAAGGACGTTGAAGTTCTTTTTAAAAATCAACGAAAATGCAGTTCCGTGGAAGGAATTCGTGACCACGTAATCGGCGCCCATCATAAGCTCAAGAAAATCTATCGGGCCCGCATCGAATATTCCGTTATCCACGGGCTGTCTTTTTACGTAGCCGCATATTCTGACGACCTCACAGCCGCGCTCACTTGCAACAGTGCTTGCAAGCTCGTCGAGAGCATCGTTTTTCTGGAGAACGTATTCGAGAACATATTTTTTTCTTGGGCGAGGCTTCAAGCCAAGCAGTGACACGTATTCCTCCTTCGACAGAAGGAAGGTCGGGTCGGCAGTATTTACGGCGTTTATTCCGTTAGCCTTTAAATAATCGCAAAGACTGCTCTCTCGCACGCCGACAAAATCCACATCACCGACGAGGCGGATGAGCTCCGCGCGGTTTTCCTCAGAAAACTCGGAGATGCTTCCGCAGCTTGCGGCATAGGCAATTCGTGCTCCCTCGCCGCCCTTAACCGACGAGCCGAAATATACGTCCTGATATCCGTTGGTTATTGACGGATTCCATATCTGATCGCTTCCAAGCAAAACGGCATCGTGTCCTGCCATATCATCGGTAATCGAAAGATGCGCGCGCTTGAAATTCTCGAATTTTATACATTTTTTCTTGTAAGCAGGCTTAACAAAAAGTCGGTATACAAGCTTTTTTCCAAGCCTTTTAAGCTTTGAATTGCTTCTTATAAACGAAGGCTCGATTTTTGAATAATGCAGTAAATCATCGTTTCCCGAGCATTTATAATCCACAACACCGACTGTACTGTCAAACGTGCCTTCAACATAGCTTTTCAAAGCGAATGCCTGAAGCACTGCGCCGTAGTTATAGCAGCTGTGGAACGTAAATATTCCTATTTTCATTGTGAGGTAAGCTCCTCGTAAATTTCAATATATTTGTCCGCCATCAGCTCTCCCGAATACACTCTCGTCGCCGCCTCGGAAATTTCCTGTGCAGATGACGAGCGCTTAAATTCAAGCCACTGTGAGCGGAGTATCTTTTCAAGGCCGTCAACGTCGCCGGGCTCTGTAAATTCTGAATACTCGGCGAGCGCTATGCTCTCGGGGCCGCCTGCCTTGAAGCCGACTATCGGTGTGCCGCAGCAGAGCGACTCCGCAACGGGCATACTGAAGGTCTCTCGCGCGCTGGCAATAACCGTTACGTCCGCCATTGAATAATACTCGGCAAGCAGGCTCTGGTCGGAAACCGAGCCGATATACATAATGTTTGAATACTCTCCGACAGCCTTTTTATTCTCCTCGGTTGCCTTGCCGAGAACCACAAAAACAACGTCCTCGCCCTTAAACCTTTCAGCGAGATGTACAACGTAGCGTCCGCCCTTGGAGTCGGTGTCGTTCACGTCAAAAAGCGCGGTGATGTGCAGAATTACCCTGGTGCTGTCTTTAATACCGAGTGTCCGGCGAAGATTCGTTTGCTTTACCCCGAACACCTCGGTGTCAAGGCCGTTTGCCACCGTCACCTGCTTGATACCGTCGAGTATCGGAGAGGTAACCGAGCGCGAATGCACCCAAGGGGATACAGAGGTCACAACCACCTTGTCAAGCTTCGAAATTGAACGCTTCATTTTTTTCCAAGCCAGGTGTGTTCTGTCAAAAAGCTTCGAGCCAGAAGCCTCAAAAAGCCTGGGACACCTGCCGCAGCCGATGTGCCATCTGTCGCATTCTTTTGCGTGTGCGCACGACCCCGTGTAAAAATATTCGGAGTGATTTGTAATCACGGTTGGAATTTTTTGCTTACCGAGAAAGCGGAAAATGCGATAGAGATTTGCCATATTGCAATTAGGCGACTGCAGATGAACCACGTCGGGCTTTTCTCTTTTTATCGTCTTAATTATCTTTGACGTTGATAGGGGCGCAAAGCCGTATTGAAGCCCGATAACGTAAGTCAGACGACGGTACAAGCCTCGCTCAAGGCTCATACATACGCCCTCTTTTTTCAAAAACGGCTCGGTCGGCGCGGTAAGCTTCGGGCAGAGCAAGACAGAAGAATATCCGCGCTCTGCGGCCCTTTTGCTTATATCTCTGATAATTTTTCCCGTACTGCCGACGTCCGAGCAGTTTATATGCAATATTTTCATAGTTATTCCTTTATAGTGAGCTCATCCTGCTGATTTTTAGAGCTCCTGATTCCCTGAACCCAAAAATAAATGATAAACACAAAGTAGGTCGGATAGATTACAAGGTGGCTAACCATAGTCATAACGGCGAAGATCAACGTTGCGCTGAGTACCGACTCGGCGCATTTGTTATCCTTTTTATAAAGAGATATACAAACCCCAATTGCCGTTATTATAAATGCGAGGTAGGCGATAAGAGCAAACAGACCGTAGTCGTAGAATATCTCCAAAAGGTCGTTGTGCGCGGAGGTTCCCGAAACTCCGTCGTAGAACACCGTGTTAAAGCCGTTGCCAAGAAGGAGCTCGCCTATATTATTTTCCTTAATAGCCTCCAAAACCTTGCCGTAAATATCGGTTCTTCCCGAGCCGCCGTCCTCTGCGGTGCTCGCCAAACGGTCGAAGATTTCAATATCATAATTTTGCGCAAGCCAGTCAAACAGAAGAAGAACGAGCGCGAGAACCGCAATTACGAGAATGACGTAGGTTATCCTTTTTCTGTTGGATTTCTTGAAGGCCTTAAAAACGAAGGGGATAACGAGCGCGAGCGCAAGCGCAATAAACGCCGCGCGCTTACCCGATACGAATACGAGAAGAACCGACACAGTAGTAATTGCAATCTTCACTATCGGCTTCTCAACCAAAAATACGAGGGGAGAGAGCAAGAGCGGATAATAAACGCAGTTTATCGATCCGATAACCTCTGTTTCAACGTCCGTAGTCAATATAACTGCGATATATATGAGAGAATACACAAAGAATACGAACACGAGCAGGTTGTTCAGCAGCTTGAAGTCGTCTTCCGTGCTGCTTGAGAAAATTATCATAAATACACACAGACAAACGAACCAGAAGGAATAGTTGACAGCCGCAACCATTATATCGGCATATTTTGATGTATTCAGTACAAACGGTATCGTTGAAAGCGCAAAAAAGAGCGCCGCTGTTAAGAAAAATTTGTTTATCGGCATTCGCCAAACTCTCGGCAACGCAAGGGCTATTATCAGGGCACCGACAAGCATTACGGCAAGCTGTGCCATAAGAAGCATAATGTTGCTCACGAATATTTCAAAATAGTTCAAAATATTCATCAAAAGCAAAATGCATATTATGCTTATCCACAGGCCCCCCTGCCAACGTTTATTTATTAACATACAAATTCCTTTGTTTGAGTTTTTTACTTTAATTTTACGCTATTGAAAAAGTCTATAGCACGGCGTATCTGCGTACGGCAGTTTTTGTTGTCAAGCATCCACGCCTTAGTCGCAAGGCCGAATTCATAGAGCTCCTCGCGCGGTGTCGAAAGTATTTCGGTAAGCTTTTTTGCCATTCCGTCCACCGTTTCTTCCTCGAGAATAAACACGTGAGGATAGTATTCCTCGGGCATACCGGGAAGCGGTGTAGTCAGAGTGGGTGTTCCCGATGCGGCGTATTCAAGATTTTTTCCGGGGAACGAGTATTTGGTGTATTCCGCATCGGAATATCTCGGATTTATAAGAAGGGTTGCCTTCATTTGAGCATCGACAACGTAGGCGTTATCGCGACAGCCGAAATATTTAATTCTGTCATCACCCTCGGCAAGCCTTTTGATCTCGTCAACGTATCCGCCCGCTCCGTAAAGGTGGAGCTCACTGTCGGGAATATCAGCCTTCAAAAAGCCCTCAACGAGCATATCAAGACCGTATATTTTCTCCATAGCACCGGTGTACATACACACCTTCTTCGGATATTTATCCTCTATGGCAACGCTCATCTCACGCAGTGACTCGGAAACAAAGCCCTCCATAACCACCGACGGCTTGCCCTTCGGATTTATTACCCCGTCGATATACTTCGTTACGTTTACGTATCCGTCTGCGCGCTGGTTTACCCTCTGGCTTGCGCGAAGATGCGCGGACGGCTTCTCACCCGCGTAGCAATAGCAGGTCGGAAGGTCGGTAATGAAAGCAACGGTGGGAATGCCGCGGAGCTTGCAGGCGGCCATAGTGCCTGCGGCTATCGAAACGTTCAGGGGATCTACAAAAACAAGATCTCCCTTCGCGCATTTTTTGGGATTCATATACCAGAAAAACGCCGCAAGATACGAATAAACGTTATTTACAACAGGGAAATTGAAAAGTCTGCAATAGTGGTACCGAACCCCGTCCTTTTCCTCGTTTTTAGACGGAATATAGCGCTTGCCGCTTTTTACGCGCGTTGTCGGGCGCTTTGAAAATACTGTTATTTTCTCACCGTTTTTTGCAAATCCGTCCAGAAAAACGCGAAAGAACTTTATTCCCGCCTGCGCAGTTTTATATTCTTCCTTTATTATCACCCTATCGTATTCCTCGACCGTGCAGGTCGCTGAGGTAAGATGATAGGCGCGTTTTTTATTTTCCTTCTTTTGCGGCATTTTCAAGAACCTCTTTTATTTTCTGCTCGCCCGATTCAACCTCCTTGAGAATGCGGGAAAGCTCCTTGTCGCAAGAGGCAAAAAAGCTCTCGCGGTCTATGCTTTGATAATAGGCGTAAATCCCGTCCGCGAAGCCCTCTTTAGCCGGGTCGCAGGCAAAGCCCACTCCGGCGCGGGCGGACATCTCCGCCATCAGCGAGCCGGGCATACAAAGCTGGGGTATGTAGAAGATAACGCCGTCGTAATATTTGTTGCCCATTGCTATGGGCGTAGTTTTGTCCGAATTATCGTAAAGATTGTGCAAAATGTCGGTGCATTTTGCAAACTCTATTCTGTCCGCGGAGCGATATTCACCGTGGAAGAAAATATTTGTGTGCTCTTTTTCGGCACTCTCCACAAGCTCGAGCATCTTGCCCTGCGCGCGTCCGTAAAAATGCAGCTCAAAGCGCGGGTCGTCTGCCAGCGCAGACACTATTTTTTCATTCAGCGAGTGGTGGCGCAAAAGGCCCCAGAATGCGATGCGGATTTTCTCCGATGGGGTCTTGATTTTATGCTGCTCCCTTGCTTCAAGCACGTCCCGTGTCAAATTATGCGAGGTCAGAATCTCTGCGCCCTCGGGAAGAAATTTCCTGAACCCGTCGGAGCTTGTGAAGGTAATGGCGGCACAGTTAACGAGAGTGGCAACCATTCCCTTGTAATATTTGTTTCTTTCGTAGGTAACGTCACGGTAGTCGAGAATATATCTGCCCTTGTAGTGACGCTTGATGTAATCGAGCACGGTTATACCCGTTGTCGAGTGAAGGATTATGAGAAAATCGGGGCGAAGCTGCTTCAGCTTCTTTATCGCAAAGCGACGGTACTTATTTAGCTTCGGGAGCTTGCTTTTGAGCGGAATGGAATCATCCATATTCTCGGCGAGAGCGTGTCCCGTTACCCCATCGGGCACGGGCGCGTCAGGCTTCTCATCCCTTTGCCAATAAATAAGGTGTACGTCGTTTGCCGACAGATCTATCTGGTTAAGGTAAAAATGCAAATAAGGCATATAGGAGATTTTGGTAAATCCCAGTATTGCTATTTTCATTTTTCCACCATCTCCTTAAACAAGCTTGTATATTTTTCGGTGTTGTAGGTTCTGGAGTAGTATTTTCCGCCGTACTCCTTCGCGCGCTCACCGCTTTCCCGTCTTATATCGGGATTTTTGTAGTAGTAAAGAATATGCTCTGCGAGCAGGTCGGGCTCGTCACAGCCTGCGGAGCGGCCGATGTCCTCCCTCTCGAATATCGCGTAGTAATCCGAATCCTTGTCAACCGAGTTTACTATAACTCTTCCGCACGCCATAAGGAGTCCTGCCTTACTAGGAACCGAGTTGCCTATGACCCCCTGCTTCAAGGGTATCAGGCATACCGAGCAGGCGCTGTAAACGTCCGCAACGGTGTCCTGAGGCTGAAGCGGATAGAAAACGATGTTTGAAAGTCCGCGCTCCTCTGCGCTCTTCTCAAACGGCTCGCGGTTTACACCGTTGCCTATCATCTGAAATTCTATATCGGAATACTCCTTCAGTCTTTCGGCGACGTCAAGTATTATCTTGTGGTTGAAAACGTTGCCCATCGTACCTGCGTACTGCACGTAGAATTTATCCTGCGAAAGCTCGTATTTTGAGGCAAATCTGTTTTCCACCCAAGGAATCTCACGCACGGCGGCATCGTCATACCAGTTAACTATAACGCGTATTTTGTCCTCGGAAACTCCCTGCTCCATAAGCTTTTTCTTCATATCCTCGGATATTGCGGTTATAACGTTTGCCTTCTTGTAGGCGAATTTCTGAAGGAAGAAAAATATATTCTGCATCCATTTTTTCTTCATTACGCCGCTTGAGATAGCACTGCCGGGGAACATATCCTGGCTGTTGTAAAGCACAGGACGCGCCTTTGCACAGCTTCTGACCGCGTTGAGATAAAAAAGCGAGGTAGGCGCCGACTGAACGAACACCATATCAAAATCATTGTGCTTTTTTATTTCACGCTTGGCACGTCTTGCATAGCCTATACCGCCGAGATATCTTTTAACAAACGCCTTCCTGTCAACCTCATCGCTGTCAATCTGTGAATAGGTAAAATTCGGGTGCTCAAGAATCTCCCTCGGAAACGGAGTATCGTAAACAGGCTCCTTATAGTGCCTTTGTATTGCGTGTACGCTGATGCCCGCCTTGAGTGTGTCCTCAAGCAACGCCTTCATCAAGTGCCACGAGGGCGAGGGCTTCTCCATACTGCTGGTGATAAAAAACAGAATTTTCATTATTTTTCTCCGCAAAGAGTGTTTTACTTTTCGGGGCTTGATTCCTCTTTTGTATCTTCCGTAGCCTCTGCGTTATCCGCGCCGGCGTTGTCCCCGTCCTCGGCCTTTGTACCGACCGATTTAACCGACAGGGCATCGATTTTGGCTATATACATAGCAACAAGACCGATGATAATGGCAATCGAGGCAAGAACTATTACCCACGGATAATATTGCTTGTAAAGAAAGAGCGAAATTGCTTCTCCCGTCTGACCGCCTATGCAAATAGCGACGATAAAGGGTATAAGGGGCAAGAAGCCCGCAAAAAAGGCAACGGTCATAGTGATGCCGTATATTTTGTTCAATACGTTATATATTTTCTTGCGCATAGCTACCTCCTTAACCCAAGCCGATTATGGGCAAAAGACCGAGCATAACCACTACGGAAAGCGCGTAGTGAAGCACAACCCATATCATACAGTTTGCAAGCGTGGGCTTGAGCTCCGACTGTGCTATACCCATACCCGTGTAAACGCAAGCGCAATACGGAGGGGTAACTCCGTGCATTGCTCCGCAAATACAGGGGAGCATTGCCGCGGCTATCATCGGGTCGCCGCCTGCAGCCGCCATTATGGCGATAATGATTCCGCCGAAAATTTTGACCTGTGTCGAGCCGGGCAGGAGCATACCGATAACCGCCGTGAAAAGAGGTATTACGATGCAAAGTGCCCAGAGCGGCATATTAAACGAGCTGATAAATTCTCCTATTGCAACCTCTACCTTAAGGTCGACAAAAACGTTACTCACAAAATATGCAAACATAACGAGCGCCGAGGTAGGCACGACCTTGCTCATTCCCTCTGTAACAAAGCCGGTAACCGCTTTAGGACTCATTTTCTTTATCGTTTCCTTGCCTGACAGCAAAACACCGCAAATGACTATAAGCGACGGAATGAATAAAAGCAAGCTGCTTGAAAATGCAGAGGCACCGCCACCGAGTCTTTCTGTAAAGAATTCATCAAATGTGTTCGTAATGAAGAAGGGAACAAAAACTATTATCGGGAGAAAAACGGCACGCCAGCCGCGCTTTACCGATTCCTTGAAGCTCGGAATATCCTCCTTGTTCATCGGCTCTACCTTGTAATATCTGCACATTACGTAAAGTGTGATTATACGCTGTAGAATGAACCAAATGGCAATTCCCCAAAGAACTATCCAATACTGTGAAATGGTATAGGTGTTGGGATACATCGTATCGAGAATAGAGAAGGCTATGGCAATCATTCCGGCAGGGGGAATCATATTTCCCATAGTGCTGGAGTGTGCCTCAACGTTTGCCGCAAGGTGACGCGGAAATCCCGAGCGAATCATTGCGGGAATAGTGAACACGCCCGTGGTTGCAACGTTACCGGGGCCGGAGCCGGAAAGAGAGCCCATATACGTGCTTCCGATTATTGCAACGAAGCCCGCACCGCCGCAGAGTCTGCCGAATATCGACAGAATTATTGCTATGCAATCGTCAATAACCGAGGTCCTTGAAAGAAGAGCCGCAGAAATAACGAAAACGATTATTACGTAAAGGGTGGGCTCCGTCATAGCATCCCATATATATCTGCCTATGTTCGCCCACGTGCCCGTTACGGCAACAAGCGCAATAAAAGCATACAGCATACATTCGTACAGTGGCCTTTTCAGTATCGAAAAGCCTACGATAGCTACAACGAATACCACTGCAAAATACAAAAATTCGATTGGCATATTATCCTCCGATGTTATTTTGAAAGTCTTGAAGTGTCAAACAGAAGTCTGTTCATTCTGTTGCCCTCAGTGTCGTAAACGACAATGGAATCTCTGAAGTATTCAAGGGTTGCAACAGCCTCCTCCTCGGTATCGCAGATAAAGGTTGCCCTGCAAAAATGCTGACCGAGAGTTCCTATATGCTTCGGTGTGACGGTATCGCCAACGCCGTAATACTGTATGTAGTCAACCGTCGCGGGATGCGATTTGATTTTTTCCACACCCTCTATTCTTCCTATCGTACCGACCTCAAGGGGCATCATAAGCTGTGCTCCTATTCTGCCGCCGAGGGTGAGATCAAGCCCTGACAGCTCCTCGTCTGTCACTGCCTCGCCGCCAACCGCGTAGCGAAGCATGAGCTTCATATCGTTAATTCCGACAAGCGGCTCTGTAAGCTTGAACATCATACCTCCGCTCAGGCGGTATCCCATCTCGTGAAAGTAAATTTTTCCGTCGCAGGGGAGCGACTGAATGAATGCGGTTCCGTTCTGAAGTCCCATGCCCTTAAGCATACGTCTTACCGCCGCGTCCATATTCTCCATATAATACTTTGCGTACTTAGATGGCGCATGAGTGAAGCCGCTTATAAGGCTGGTTCTGTGTATCGGATCGGCAACGTAGGTATCCATCATAAAATACGGATACGCGTCTCCGTCGCGCAAAAGATAGCGGACGCTGAATATCTCTCCGCCGTTTTCTATGTACTTTTCCGCAATTATTTTCTTGGATTTCGACGCCGCATACGCCTTATCGAGAGCGGCAGGCACCTCGTCGGCACAGCGGCACACGGTAATACCCGCAGAGCTGCATCCGTCAACGGGCTTAATAATTATCGGATATTTGATTTTTTCAAGCTCCTCTTTGCCCGTTTCAAGAGTTATATCATATTCGGGAGTGCAATCCACTCCGTATTTTCTGCAATAGCTCTTAAATACGTCCTTGTTCGCGCAACGATCCCATATTTCCGTTGTTGTGTAGCAAGGAAGCCCCGAGCGCTCACAGAGCGCTATTACGTTGCGCAGATTAAATTCGCTCGGTCCGCAAAATACGCCGTCTGCCTGCTTTTCGGCAGCAAGCGCCATAAGCCCCTCAATATCAGCGGTGCTTACAAGCGCGGTATCGTCCGCTATCTGCTTTGCCACGCGCTCTTCGGTGGGACAGTCGTCGGTAACTATCGTATATATTCCCATTTCCTTGGCGTTTCGAACTATGTCATAGGATGCGGAGGTTCCGCCGAGAACAAGAAGTCTTTTTCCCTGAATATCAGTCATATTTATTTCCCTTATCTAAGTGTTTTTTTGTTGAATGTATGCTTGAATCCGCGAACAAATCCGTATTCCCTCACGGGCTTGAAGCCCAGCTTGGAAAGACCGCGCACCGAGGCGTCGTTGCCTCTTTCAACCGCTATGTAAAAGCGATTGCAGTCGCCCTCACGCTCAACAAGCGAGGAAATCAGCTCGGGATATATTCCCTGCCCCCTTTTTGACTCGTGCACAAAGAAGCGGCAAAGATAGCGGCATCCGTCCGAAATTTTGAAGAAATAATCGTCCGAGCCCGGATGCTTTACCCATCCGTAGCCGACTGGCGCTCCGCCCTGCATAGCATAATACCCGAAATCTCCCATTGAAAGTTGGTAAAGGAACTGTCCCTCATAGATTTCGCCGCGAAGCTCCTTGACAAGGTGCGCATTTTCCGAGGTTATCGGCTGAAGCTCGATTTCAACCCTCGCCTTTTTAAGAGTGAGATCCTTCCTTTCCGAAAAGAAGAGCTGCTCGTGCCAGCATTTAAAAAGAAAATACGCCATTATTTTTCCTCCCGAGGAAGCTCGAAGCGCACCGTAACCATATCCTCTCCCTTGTCGGAAATGACTCTGACAAAGGAATTTACGTCTTTGACAGCGCGGCACAGAGCGCCGTAGTCCTCAGCGACCATATTTATTCTTATGAGCATATGCGAATAATCTCCGCTGGCACTAACAGTATCGCATTCCTTGTGCGTGAGGTTGTAGGATATAACCTCGTCGATTTTATAGACTCTTTCAAGTCCCGATATTTCGGCGATTGTTCCGGGATTGAGCAGAACAGCCAGATTTATCGAGGGCTTGGTGAAATTTACGTCGTCTGCAAGCGGAGTGTCATACTCGGATATATCCTCGCCAAGAGAAAGACGTATCATCATTTTCGAAAGGCTTATTCCCTTCTGCCTTTCCACGAGCCTGTAATGCTGCTCTCCCGTAAGTCGATACGCCATTTCGTAGACGAAAAATTCTCCGTCCTGCCATAATGCCTGAACAAGCACAAGACCGTATCTTATGCCCATTCCCGCAAGCATTTCCCTTATTTTTCCGTCAAGGGACTCCTTCATTTCTGCCGCATGGCGCGAGGGAAATACCTCCGCAACGGGAAGCGGAACGGTGGTTTCGCCGTTTTTCACGGTGTATCTGTCCGCCGTAGCGGTGAGGTGTATATTACCGTCCACCACGGTATAGAAAAGCTCCGTGCCGTGATCCGAATCGACAAACCGCTCGATTATCGCGGTTTTGCTCGGCGAGCGTGCAATAGCCGCCTTATACCCCGCATCGAGCTCCTCGGCGTCATGCGCAACGGTTATACCCCTGCTGCCATAGCTGTCGGTGGGCTTGATTATATACGGGTACCTGCCAAGCTCAGCCGCCTGCCCGTAGGTAAACTGCTCAACGACGGGAACGCCGTATTCGCGGCATTTTTCCTTGAAGCGATGCTTGTTCGTCACCGAATCGAGCTGCTCACGGGTTGCGTAGAACGGCAATCCAAGTCGGTCACAAAGCTCACGGGCTATGTGAATATTGAAATCCTCGAAGCCGGTGAAAACTCCGTTAATGCCTTCGTCGCGGCAAAGCGCCTCGAGAGCATCAATATTATCAGTGCTCAAATTCAGCGCCTTATCAGCAAAGCGTTTGGTCGGCGAATCGGGGTTGTTGTCTGCCACTACCGTGTATATCCCCATGTTTTTCGCAGTCATAACTATATCAATCATCTGCGGAAAGCCGCCGAGAATCAAAAGCTTTTTCATATATCTGTTTTCTCTATCTCAAATTTTACAAGTCCAAGCGCCGCCTCGCACGCCTTCACGGCGGCATCGGCACTGTCGCCGTCGGCAATCACAAAGCCCACCCTGTCGGTGCTGCTTCCTATACTGCCCACGGTATCACCAATCCCCTTTACGAGAGAGACCTCACGCACGCCGTTGAGCATACGCGCCTCGTCAACGCCCGAGATTCCGACGATTTTTCCCGCAGGAACTTCAAAATAGCGTATGGCACTGCCCCTCTGAAATTTCGGGGTTATATCCGGAGCCTGTCCGCAAGATGTGCGTATCGTTGCCTCTATCATATCAACGCCGGTAGAAAGAGGCACGAGGTGAGTCGTTATACAGTCGCCGCCCATTCTTGCTCCAAGCTCAACCATTTTGGGACCTGACGCGGTATTCATAATCTCCACGTGTGCAGGACCGCTTGTTATACCCACGGAAAGCACCGCACGGCAGGCGAGATCCTTTATTTTCTCCACTGCCTCGGGAGCAAGGCGCGAGGGCTGGCTGTGTCCCATTTCTACGAAATGAGGTGCGCCCGTTGTAAGCTTATCTGTAACGGCGAGCACATAAGGGGTCCCACCGTTTACCATTATCTCCACGCTGACCTCATCGCCGCGCATATATTCCTCAATGATCACCGCACCCGAGCGCGAGGCATCCTCCGAATAAGAATACGCGTCCTCAAGCTCGTCAAGATTATTCACAAGAGCTACGCCGCGGCTGCCCGAATTGTCGGTGGGCTTCATAACCGCAGGGAAGCTTACGCTTTGCTTAACGGTATCAAATTCAGCCCTGTCCTTAGCAATGAAAAACCACGGATGCTCAACTCCGCCTTCGGCAAAGGCCTTAATCATTTCGCCCTTGTCGGTTGATTTTATCGCCGTATCCATGGAAATGCCGTGCAGACCGAGTGCGGAGCACGCCGCGGCTATCGACCTCATCGGCATATCGGTGGCGAGGGTCATAATTCCGTCAGGGCGAAAGGCTCGCGCCACCTCGGTCACGCCCTCTATATCTATGGTGCTTACGTTGAAATACTCATCGGCATAGCTTATACCGACCGCCGACGGATTATAATCGGCAACCGCAACGTAAAATCCGAGCTCCTTTGCTCTTTTTATAGCGGGAAGCTGAAGTATCGAAGCACCGATAATAAGCAGCTTCTTCATTATTCGGAAACTCCTGCAGTCTCAACCGCCTCGGTCTTTTCAGCGCTGATTTCAGCAATAGCCTCCTCTGCGGATGCGACCACGGTGGTATGGCTCTCGCCGTTTGCATCAACCGTTGCCACGGCAACGGGAGCCTCTGCCTTTACGTAAACGTTATCGCTCTTAAGAACCGTTGCTATCGTCTTAAAGAAAACCTTAACGTCCATCCAGAAGGAGAGATTCTCTACGTAGTAGACGTCGTTTTTGAGCTTTTCCTCGGACGTTGCGGAATTGCGGAAATACGCCTGATTGTAGCCGGTGATGCCGGGACGTACGTCAAGCCTTCTTTTACGCACGTCGTCGAGCAGGTCGTAGCCCTTGTAATTTGTGGTAAGATGCGCACGCGGTCCTATGAGGCTCATATGACCGAAAAGGATGTTTAGAATCTGAGGTATTTCATCCAGACTCGTTTTACGCATAAACTTACCTATCTTGGTTACTCTGGGGTCGTTAGCGCCGTTATATGTAGAGCCGTCCGCATTAAGAAGGTTCGGAGAATTGACCTTCATCGAGCGGAATTTATACATATTGAAAACCTTGCCTTTTTTTCCAAGGCGCGGAGCCACGTAGAAGACGGGGCCCCCGTCCGTGAGCCAGATAATAGGCGCGAGAACAATGAATATGAGAAGGAAAAACGGAAGCGCGATAAGGCTTACGACTATATCGAACAGTCTTTTGAAAAAATACTTATACACCGCGCCTACCTCACTTCAGATATTCTTTGAGAACGTCGGTGTAATTTTCGATTACGTATTCAACGTCTTCATCTGTAAGAGTCGTATGCAGGGGAAGGGTGATTTCACACCTGTAAAAATCGTAGGCATTGGGATAATCGGCTATATCGAAGCCGAGATTTTTGTACGCCGTGAACATTGGCAGAGGCTTATAGTGAACGTTGCAGGATATGCCACGCTCCGCCATCTTGGTGATTATCTCGTTTCTCTGCTCCACGTCGATGCCGGGAATCCTCGTAATGTAAAGGTGTCCCGAGGACGAGTGCTCGTCGGTATAGTGCGGAAGCACCTGAACACCGAGGGGCTTAAGGGCGCTGTCATAACGCTCGATTATGCGCTGTCTTTTCGCAAGCATATCGGGATAACGGCTCATTTGAGAGATGCCGAGTGCCGCCGCTACGTCGGTCATATTGCACTTGTACCACAGGCCGATAATATCATATTCCCAAGCGCCAAGGCGAGCCTTGTTCAAGGCATCCTTGGACTGTCCGTGAAGCGACAGAAGCTGGAGCTGCTTATATATCTCATCGGAGCTAATGCCGGGAATTTCGCGCCAGGTAAGAGCGCCACCCTCCGCAGTCGTGAAGTTCTTCACCGCGTGGAAGGAGAACGCAGAAAAATCGGCAACCGAGCCAACGGGTGCCTCCTTGTATTTTGCGCCGAATGCGTGTGCCGTATCGGCAAGTACGGTTACCCTGCCGATAGCCCTTTGAAGATCGCTTTCGGGCTTGAATAACGAGCGCTTACGCTCGACGATTTCAAAAATTTTCTCGTAATCGCAGGGGATTCCGCCAAGGTCAACGGGAATGATAACCTTCGTCCTCTCGTTTATTGCAGCCTCAAGAGCCTCGTAATCCATTTCGGTTGAGTCGGGCTGAGTGTCAACAAGCACGATTTTTGCACCGACGTGATCGATTACGGAAGCGGACGCCGTATATGTGTAGGCAGAGGTGATGACCTCATCGCCGGGACCTACTCCAAGGACTCTGAGTGTAAGCTCCGCACAGGCGGTCTGCGAGTTAAGGCAAACGGCGCGCGTCGTTCCGCAAAATTCCGCAACGAGCTTTTCAAGCATTTTCGTACGGGGGCCTGTGGTGATCCACCCCGATTTTATCGCGGCAACTGCCTCCTGTGCTTCAAGATCCGTCATGTCCGGCGGAGAAAAAGAAATTGTTCTCATATTTTTGCTCCAAAATAAAAATAAAATTATATCACGTAATATTTTAGCACTTGACCGTCAAAATTTCAACCTTTTTCGATGCATTTGACTCCTAATCTACATTTTGCACAAATATTGTCCTTCGTTTTTCGCAAATATGCATATATTTTATATAAACGCGCTCTCGCGCAAAATAAAAAACAGCGGAGACAGAATTACTGCTTCTCCGCCGCTTTTTGTACGCTTTTATTTACATTTTTATTTGCGATTTTTGCATTTTCGTTACACGGGGTACCACTTAATCAAGTGATGCGAGCGTCTGCATTACGTACTCGCCAAACTCCTTGCAGGTTGCATTGCCGGGTCTACCCGTAATAACAAGCTTCTTTTCCTCAAACGAGCATATATCGAGAGCGCGCTCGAGCTTGTCGGCTCTGTCCTGAAGTCCTATATGAGAGAGAAGCATAACGCAGGCACGAAGCATCGAGCAGGGGTCGGCATACTCCGCCCTTCCCTCGTTTACCATACGCGGAGCGGAGCCGTGAATCGCCTCAAACATCGCGTATTTTTTGCCTATGTTGGCACAGCCGGCGGTGCCCACGCCGCCCTGAAATTCCGCCGCCTCGTCGGAAATGATATCACCGTAGAGGTTGGGTAAAAGGAGCACCTTAAAGTCGCGGCGGCGCTTTTTATCAACAAGCTTCGCGGTCATAATGTCAGCATACCATTCATCGGTCACAATCTCGGGATAAAGCTGTGCGACCTTATGGCAGTCCTCGAGGAAATTTCCGTCTGTGGTTTTAATAACGTTTGCCTTTGTTACAAGAGAAACTCTGCCCATATTGTTTTTCCTTGCATAATCGTACGCAAGACGGGCAATTCTGTCGGAGCCCTGCTTGGTTGTAACGGTAAAGTCAACCGCAAGATCCTCGGTCACGTTGAAGCCGGAGGAGCCGACGGCGTATCCGCCCTCTGTGTTCTCGCGGAAGATTACCCAGTTAATGCCCTCCTCGGGAACCTTCACTGGACGAACGTTTGCAAAAAGATCGAGCGCCTTTCTCATCGCCACGTTCGCCGACTCAATATTGGGCATTCCGCTTCCCTTTTGAGGTGTAGTTGTCGGACCCTTCAGAATTATATGGCAAGCCTTGAGCTCTGCCATCACGTCATCCGGGATCGCCTTGTTGCAGGCTATCCTGTTTTCAATTGTAAGACCGTCAATAGTTCTGAACTCAACCCTCCCCGCCTTCACAAGATCGTCGAGCATAAATTCAAGCACGCGCTCTGCTTCCTTTGATATAATGGGGCCTATGCCGTCACCGCCGCAAACACCGATTATAATTTTATCAAGCGACGAATAATCAACGAAATCGCCCTGCGCCTTCATAGCCTCAACTCTCGCGAGCTGATCCTCGAGTATTTTCCTGAATTTTTCGCAGGCAATATCAAGCTCCTTGGTGTAATCGTTCATTTTAAGGTTTCCTTTCAGTTCGAGTTATTCTTCGTATAATTGAGCATTCCGCCGGCAAGGAGAATTGAGCGCTGACGTGCCGTTAAATTGAGATTAAGCGGCACCCGTGCGCCGTTTTTCCGATTTACGAGCACTGCCGTGCCTGCCTTTTCGATGGCCTCGCGGAAGCCCTCCACGTATATTTCGTCACCCTCTGCGAGCTTATCGTAATCTTCCTCGTGAGCAAGTGTCATGGGTACTATACCGAAATTTATAAGATTTGCCACGTGTATTCTTGCAAAGCTCTTTGCAACGACCGCCTTTATTCCAAGATAAAGCGGAACAAGCGCGGCGTGCTCGCGCGAGGAGCCCTGACCGTAATTTGAGCCGCCGAGAATTATTCCGCCGCCCTTTTCTGTCGCGCGCTTAGGGAAGTCCTTATCGCAGACGGTGAAGCAAAACTCCGAGAGCTTGGGAACGTTTGAGCGATATGGCAAAACCTTTGTTCCCGCAGGCATTATATGGTCGGTGGTGATATTGTCGCCAACCTTCAGAATGAGCTCGCATGACAGGCTGTCATCGGGTGCCTTTCCAGCAGGAATAGGCTTTATATTCGGGCCGCGCTCAACCACCACGTCGCCTGCCTCATCGGGAGTGGCGGGCATTTCTATGAGGTTGTCGTTTATCTTGAATTTGGTCGGAAAATTTAACACGGGTGCGGCTCCGAGCGTGGTTGGGTCAACAAAAACGCCTGCAATTGCCGATGCCGCCGCCGTTTCGGGAGAAACGAGATAAACCTCCGCATCCTTCGTGCCGCTGCGTGCCAGAAAATTACGGTTAAAGGTGCGCAGACTCACACCTGCCGATTTCGGAGAGAAGCCCATACCGATACAAGGACCGCATGCGCATTCGAGTATTCTCGCTCCTGCACTTATAAGGTCTGCGAGCGCTCCGCACTCGGCAAGCATAGTATATACCTGCTTCGAGCCGGGGGATATGGAAAGAGATACGTCGGGATGGACGGTCTTACCCTTCAGTATTGCCGCAACCGTTAACATATCAAGCATAGATGAGTTGGTACAGGAGCCGATGCATACCTGATTGATTTTCATTCCCGTAAGCTCTGCAACGGCTTTTACGTTATCGGGGCTGTGCGGACACGCCGCGAGGGGACGCAGGAGCGAAAGGTCAACGGTATATTCCGCATCATATACGGCGTCCTCATCGGCGCAAAGAGGAACATACACGTCCTCTCTTTCCTGTGCCTTGAGGAACTCAAGCGTTATTTCATCAGAGGGAAAAACAGAGCTCGTAGCTCCAAGCTCCGCACCCATATTGGTGATGGTTGCGCGTTGCGGAACGGTAAGTGTCTTAACTCCCTCACCGCCGTATTCTATAATCGAGCCGACTCCGCCCTTCACGCCGAGCATACGGAGAACCTCGAGAATAACGTCCTTCGCGCCAACGTAATCCGAAAGCTTGCCGACGAGATTGATTTTAATGATTTTAGGCATCGTTATATAATAAGCTCCGCCGCCCATCGAAACCGCTACGTCGAGTCCGCCCGCTCCCATACCAAGCATGCCTATACCGCCTGCCGTGGGTGTGTGGCTGTCCGAGCCTATGAGCGTCTTACCCGGCGCGCCAAAGCGCTCGAGGTGAACCTGGTGGCATATTCCGTTTCCGGGGCGTGAAAATCTGATGCCGTGCTTTTTTGCAACCGTCTGTATATAGCGGTGGTCATCCGCGTTTTCAAAGCCCGCCTGCAGAGTGTTGTGGTCAATATATGCTACCGAAAGCTCGGTTTTCACTCTATCCGTTCCCATTGCCTCAAACTGAAGATACGCCATAGTGCCGGTGGCATCCTGCGTAAGCGTCTGGTCGATTTTAAGGGCGATTTCACACCCCGGAGTCATATCTCCCGACAAAAGATGATTTTTAATTATTTTCTGAGCTATTGTATATCCCATATCAGCACTCCTTTTTGTTATTTTCAATCGCCTTCATCATATTCGCAAGCGCCTCCTCGATGTGACGCGAGGTGAGTCTGTCCGCCGCCTCCGAATCGCGCGCCTGTATCGCCTCCAGTATCTCGCGGTGCTCGCTTACGGAGCACTCGAGCCTTCCGGGCACGGACAGTGACAGCTTTCGGTATGACTTTATCTTTCGGTGCAGCTCGGAGAGCGTTTTGCAAAGAAGCCGATTCCCCGTTTCCTTGTATATAGTCTCGTGAAATTCAGAATCAAGCTCCTTGAGCTTTTCCGTATTCTTCCTATCTATATAAAACTCGGCGAGCTCAACGGACTCTGTAAGCTTTTTCAGCCCCTCGTCCGAAATTTTTTCAGCGGCAATCGCAGATGCAAGCCCCTCAAGGCGAACTCGTATGCGGTAAATATCCACAAGGTCCTCCTCGGTGATACCCACCACAACCGTGCCTCTGTTCGGCACCTGTCGTACAAGACCGTCCTCTGTAAGCTTATGCAACGCACTTCTCACGGGCGTTCTGCTGACTCCGAGCCGCTTAGATACCGAAATTTCGGTCAAGGTGGTACCCCGTGTCAATTTTCCTGACAAAATTTCGTCCTCGAGTTCAAGAAAAACCTTCTCCTCAAGAGATATATACTTGTCATCAATTATCATATTATAACCCATTTCCTTTAACAAGCTTAATCATCGGCAACCGCCAAGCACTCAATTGATTCTAAATTTCCCGTGCGATTGTATACAAGAATACAATTGATTGATATGTTAATTATTATACAACAGAGTATTTCGGTTGTCAATAGAATTTTATTACTTTTTATATAATGTTTTGAAGCAAAGCAAAGGCTTTATGTCGGCGCACCGATACTATTAATTAAAAAATATTAATTCAGAGCAATTTTGTTGACAAAAATTTCACTAAGCGGTAAACTATAAATGTAAGATACGTAAGGAGGTTAACTATGAGCGAGCATATTACACATACAGAATACATACGAACCGTACCCGACGCAAAATACGCCGTAATGATGGTTCACGGAATACTTGCTACACCGAATTTTTGGTCAGATTTCGTTAAGCTCGTGCCTGAAGATATTTCGATATATAACCTCTTACTTGACGGACACGGAGGTCGTGTGGAGGACTTTTCTGCCACGTCGATGGATAAATGGAGAGAGCAGGTTCACGGAGTTTTTGACGGACTATCCGAAAGATACGAAAAAATATTTCTCGTCGGTCATTCAATGGGAACGCTCTTCTCTATTCAGCTTGCGGTGGGGAGGCCCGAGAAGGTCGCGGCGGTATTTCTTCTCGCAAGCCCGCTTCGCATATTCGTAAAGCCGGTAGCGGCAAAATATTCAATCAAAGCGGTTTTCGACAAAATCGACGAAAGCGTTCCGATAGAACGCGCGGCAAAAAACGCCCTCAGTGTCTCACTTGACAAAAGGTTATGGAAATATATTCCGTGGGCTCCGCGATTTATAGAGCTATTCCTTGAAATACGCAGGACCCGTCCCCTGATACCCAAGATTTCGGTTCCGACACAGGTATTTCAGTCGGCAAATGATGAGCTCGTTTCAATAAAATCAGCCGAGCTTTTTCGTCACAATGAAAATATAAGTGTTGACATTCTCAAGGACTCGTCACACCAATGCTATTCGGACGACGACTACCGAATTTTACTCGATAGCTTCAAGGAAATTTTCAAAAATTAAAAACAGAGGACACAGAAAAATCTGTGTCCTCTGTTCGTTTAAACAACAAATCTTCAGACTACCGTATATCCCGCATCGGTTATTGCCGCCTTAAGAATTTCGGAGTCAACGTCCTTGGCGAGAGTAACAGTAACCCTTGCGTCCTTGTGGCTTGCAATAGCCTCGGATACGCCGTCAATTGCCTCGAGCGCCTTTTTAACGTGAGCCTCGCAGTGCGGACACATCATGCCCTCTACATTAAATATTTTTTCCATTTTTTCTCCTTCCTTTACGGTAAAATTGTTTGTTTTCTCATAGTTTTCAAGGTTTTTGCTGTCTTTTTTCGGGAATATGATTTTAAGGTTAAGACGCAAGGCATTCATAACCACCGTAAAGCTCGAAATGCTCATCGCCGCGGCTCCAAACATCGGCGTAAGCTCAATACCCAAGGGGATAAGAGCCCCGGCGGCAAGCGGTATTCCTATGATATTATATATGAACGCCCAAAAAAGATTTTCGTGTATGGTTTTGAGTGTCGCGCGTGACAGGCGTATTGCCGTGGGAAGCTCGATTAGCGTTTTGTGCATAAGAACAACGTCGGCGGAATCTATTGCAATATCCGTGCCGTTGCCAATAGCAATTCCAACGTCTGCGCGAACAAGGGCGGGCGCATCATTAATTCCGTCGCCTACCATCGCCACTCTGCCTCTTTCCTGTAATCTGCGAATTTCCGCCTCCTTGCCCTCGGGCATAACGCCCGCAACAACCTCGACGTCGCCAAGCTGTGATGCAATCGCGGCGGCAGTCCTTTCGTTGTCACCGGTCAGCATTACCGCCTCAACGCCGAGCGACCTTAACTGTGATACCGCTTCCTTGGCATCATCCTTCAGTGTATCCGCGACGGCAATTATACCGACAAGCTCGCTACCTCTTATAAAGAATAGCGGAGTTTTTCCATCCGCGGTAAGTGTGTTGTATTCCGCATCCGCGCGCTCGGGAAGCGAAAAGCCTTCCTTAGCAAATTTATAGCTGACGCCAAACAACTCTATGTTATCGCGCACCGCTCTGACACCGGAGCCTACTATGACCGAAAAATCATTAACGTCATACGCCGAGGCTCCCTTCTGCTCCGCATATTCTATAATTGCATGGGAAAGAGGATGCTCGCTTTTTTTCTCAATAGAATATGCAAGCGATATAAGCTCCGATTCCGTAGCGGAAATCGCAATAACGTCAGTAACCTTGGGTTTTCCAACCGTAAGTGTTCCGGTTTTGTCAAGAACCACGGTTTTAACCGTTCCCAATGCTTCAAGCGCCGTTGCATTTTTGAAAAGCGCTCCACCGCGCGCACCGATTCCGCTCGCCGCCATTATTGCAACAGGAGTCGCAAGTCCAAGCGCGCACGGACAGCTTATAACAAGCACCGAAACGCCTCTTTCGAGTGCATAACCAAAACTATTGTTTACATTTTGAGATATAAAAAGCCAAACAATTGTTGTCACTAATGCTATTGCCAAAACGGTTGGAACGAAGATTCCTGCGACACGGTCTGCCACCTTTGCTATCGGAGCCTTGGTGGCGGCGGCATCTGATACAAGCCTTACAACCTGCGCCATAGTGGTGTCCTCTCCCACCTTAACCGCCTCGCACTTCAAATATCCCGAGGTGTTCTGCGTTGCGGCGTATACGTTCGCACCGGCGCTCTTCTCGACAGGCAGGCTCTCTCCCGTAAGATTGGATTCATCAACGGCACTGCTGCCCTCAATTACCACACCGTCAACGGGGATGCTTTCGCCGGGCTTTACAATAAACACCTCACCCCGTGTAACTTCTTTCGACGGGATCTGCACCTCTATACCGTCTCTTATGACGGTTGCGGTTTTGGGGGTGAGCTTTATCAAGCTCTTGATTGCATCGGTTGTTTTTCCCTTTGCCACGGTTTCAAGCAGCTTTCCAACAGTTATAAGTGCCAGAATCATCGCGGCAGATTCAAAATACATATCGTGCAGATAATGCATAGCGGATGCCGCGCCCCAAGCGCCCTGTGTCACACTCATTTCAAAAATCAAATACGTGCTCCAAACGAACGAAGCACCCGAGCCGAGAGCCACGAGAGTATCCATATTCGGCGCACCCTTTACCGCTCCCTTAAACCCATTTATGAAAAACTTCTGATTTATTACCATAACAACGGAGCAAAGAAGCAATTCCGCTATCGCAACCGTCAGCGGATTTTCCACCATAACACGAGGAAGCGGAGCCCCCCACATAACGTATCCCATAGACAGATACATAAGCGGCATAAGGAAAGCAAGAGAAAAAGCAAGGCGATAAATCATTTTGCGCTTTTCTTCCCTTGCCGTTCTGTCGAGCTCATCCTCTGTCACAACCGAGGTGCCCCTGTCAGCAGGGCTCGCGCCATAGCCTGCGGCGGTAACCGCCGCTATTATGCTCGCATCGTCTGCGCCCTCGACAGTCATCGAGTTTGTGAGTAGGTTTACCGAGCAGGAGGTTACTCCTTCAACGCCCTTTACCGCCCTTTCAACACGGGCAGAGCAGGCGGCACAGCTCATTCCCGTCACGTTATATTTCTTCATTTTTTCTCCTTATTTTATGAGTCTGTCAAGAGTCAGAAGCAGCTCATCAACCGTCTCGTCGCTTCCGTCTCTTATATCCCCGACAACACAGCCCTTTATATGACTTGCCAGCAGCTCTCGGTTAAACGCCGAAAGTGCCGAGGTTATTGCGGCAACCTGGTTCAAAATATCTATGCAATAGGCATCTCTTTCGACCATTCCGCGCACACCGCGCACCTGCCCCTCTATTCTGTTAAGCCTGTTTATAAGCTTTTTATATTCGGATTCCTCTCGCTTTTTCGTTTTGCACATCGGGCATTCCTTTTTCATATTTTACCTCACAAATGCTTTTTCATTATTCAACCTATTGTTAATATTATATACCCCCGTGGGGTATTTGTCAAGCAAAAAAAGAAAAAGCAGAGTCGACTCTGCTTTTTCTTTTCGCTCATACCTGTCATATTTCCGAAATCAACTTTATAAACTCAAGGACAAGCTTTCTTTTTTTGTTATCTAATTTCACAATCTCTGCCGTCGTTTCGTCCAACAAATAATTTTCGCCTAAAACAGAAGCACCTGTTATCAGTAAAGCTATGTCGCAGTGCAGAATGCCCGCAATTTTACCTAGTAAATCTAAGCTTATTTTTGTTATTCCGCGCTCAACCTGACTGACGTACCCGATCGAAACGTCCAATTTTTCCGCCAATTTTTCTTGTGTTATGCCCAGAGAGTTCCTCTGCAATTTTATTCTCGAACCGATAAGCTTGTAATCAATATTCATTTTCACATTCACCTTATTTTTTGCTATAATACAACACTTATAGCTTAAAAACAAGACACCTATAACTAATTATTTAGTTATTAGTATTGACAAAATCCTTTTTTTGATATATAATAACAATAAATTCTAACTTTAGAGGAGATTCGATATGAGCAAAAATTACAGAATCAAGACAAAAAGAATCGAATGTTATCCGTTTGATGAATGGATAACAAAGCTTGAGCGACGAGCATTCGGTTGGGTAGACAAAGGAATGGAAACGGATTACTACGATGAATACGACGTAACAATTGATGTTGATAGGCAGGAGGCGACCGTTAAACAAAAATTCACCATTTATAATGTTTTTAGACGGATAGAGCCTTACAGCAGCAATCTTTTGTTTAAACTCGTAGAGCTCTTAATGTCTATCCAATCTTGGATAAGGAGAAAGCTTATTTTCCTTTTGTTCGGAATAACCGCACTTGCCTTGGTAATCGGAATTTTTCAGTTGCTTGGAACAGGCGAAATCGGCGAGTATATGTTGACCGCAATTATGCTTTTGGCAATAACCTATGTTCCCTCTCTTGTATATGCCCTTATCGGATATATGCTCAGAAAGGTGCTTCGCTTGGACGATAAGCTGAAGGATTCACTGGAGAAAAACGGTTATGCAAGAGAACAACACATATAAGCAAGGGGCGTAAAATGAACGAATATAAAACTGTAAAATACAGCAAAAAGGGGCTGGATACAAATCTTCGGCTAATACAGAGCTTCGGTTGGACTGTAAAAACCACGACGGAAGTTGGAAATGAATATAGCATACTTCTGGAGCGGCCTGACAATATTCCTCACAAGGCTGAGCTCGATGCCTTAGAGCTAAAAATGGAAACAGCCGACAAGCTAGCCTTGGAATCTTATGAGAAGGCCGCTCGCGCTGAATTGAAATTGACCTACCCAAAGGCTATAATATTTGCCGCCATAGGATTAATAATTCCTACAGGATTTGTTGAAAATCCCGCAGGAATTTGGGTATTGAAGATTATACTTATGGGTATAGGCTTGGGAATTTTCATCGCACGCAAAACGTTGGTAAAAAAGCACGAACAAGACGGTTCTGATTTTATAGATCTGATGTTTGAATATGCAGATCAAGCACGCGAGCTGTTAGAGAAAAAATAGTTTTTAACCGTATATTAAGTGACTCCGAGAGGTATTAAGTGCCTCTCAGAGTCATTTTTAATGTCAACTTGCGTTATATTTTTAAAGAAAAATGCACCTAACTCTGCCTTAGGCTTTGTTAAGTGCATTAATTCTTTTGTCATTAAATTAGCTATTATACCTTCTGTACAGATATGGTAACCTTTTCTCCGTTGATGTTCCATTCCTTTGAAAATTCGAGAACACCCTCGGAAACGGAGTCAGCAAGGGTTTCGTCGGCGATTTCAATGGAATTGCGCATTGCAATGGCAATTACGGTGTCGTTGCCGGAGAATGCAACCTTGATTCTGTCCATAACCTCAAAGCCGGAATCCTTGCGCATGGTCTGTATCTTGGATATTATCTCGCGCACGTTACCCTCCTCGATAAGCTCGGGAGTAAGACGCTTGTCGATAACGACCGTAACGCCCTTGTCGCCAAGGGATTCAAAGCCGTCCTTTTTGGTCATCTCGATGAGAAGGTCATCCTTGGTAAGCTGTATCTTCTCGCCCGCGTTTTCAAATTCGATATATCCGTTTGCATCAAGCTCATCCATTGCCGCATTGCCGTCAACCGAAGCAAGTGCGCCTCTTATAAATCCGAGATGCTTACCGTATTTGGGTCCGACGGTACGAAGCTGAGGCTTGAAGGAGTAGGTGGTAAATTCACGCACGTTATCCGTAAACTCAACGCTCTTTACGTTGAGCTCCTCGGCGATTATCGCTACGAAGCTTGCATCAAGCGCGCGCTCCGCCTTGACGTACATTTTTGACACGGGTTGGCGGTTTTTGATGTTTGCGGCGTTGCGGCAGGCTCTTCCGAGAACAACAACGTCAACAACCTCGTCCATATTTTCCTCAAGCGCCTTATCTATGAGCTCCTCGTCAGCAACGGGATAGTCGCAAAGGTGAATAGATTCGGGCGCGCTCTTGTCAACAGAGCATACGAGATTGCGATAGATATCCTCCGTCATAAAGGGAATCATAGGTGCCGAGATTTTTGCAACGGTAACAAGACAGTTGTAAAGGGTCATATATGCGTTAACCTTATCCTCGGGCATATCCTTCACCCAGAATCTCTCACGGCTGCGGCGCACGTACCAGTTGGAAAGGTCGTCAACAAACCTTTCGAGCACGCGCGATGCCTCGGTAATCTTGTAGGTGCCGAGATATTCGTCAACCGATTTTACAGCAGAATTAAGCTTTGAGAGTATCCATCTGTCCATCGCGGAAAGCGATTTTTTGTTAAGGGTGTATTTCGTGGGGTCAAAGCCGTCGATATTCGCATAGAGAACGTAGAACGCATAGGTATTCCAAAGCGTTCCCATAAACTTGCGCTGTCCTTCAACCACTGCGTCGCCGAAGAAGCGGTTGGGGAGCCACGGTGCAGAATTTGAGTAGAAATACCAGCGTATAGCATCGGCACCGTAGGTTTCAAGGGCTTCAAACGGGTCGACCGCATTGCCCTTGGACTTCGACATCTTCTGTCCGTCCTTATCGAGCACGTGGCCGAGAACAAGAACGTTCTTATAGGGCGCACAATCGAAAATGAGAGTCGATATAGCCATAAGCGAGTAGAACCATCCGCGAGTCTGGTCAACGCCCTCGCTTATAAAGTTTGCGGGGAACTGCGACTCGAATATCTCCTTGTTTTCAAAGGGATAATGCCACTGTGCAAAGGGCATTGATCCGGAGTCAAACCAGCAGTCGATAACCTCGCTGACGCGCTTCATCTCGCCGCCGCACTCGGTACATCTGATGGTCACGTTATCAATAAAGGGACGGTGAAGCTCGATATTCTCGGGGCAGTTGTCCGACATCTCGCGAAGCTCTGCGATAGAGCCTATCGAATGGCGGTAACCGCAGGAGCATTCCCAGATGTTAAGGGGAGTTCCCCAATATCTGTTTCTCGATATGCCCCAGTCCTGAACGTTCTGAAGCCAGTCGCCGAAGCGTCCCTTACCAATGCTTTCGGGAAGCCAATTAACAGTATTATTGTTCTTAATGAGATTTTCACGCACCTCGGTCATCTTGATAAACCAAGTATCGCGAGCATAGTATATAAGGGGAGTGTTACATCTCCAGCAGTGCGGATAATCGTGCTCGAACTTCGGCGCTGAGAAAAGCTTGCCGTCCTTGTCAAGATCCGCAAGAATAAGAGGATCTGCCTTCTTTACGAATACGCCTGCGTACTCGGTCTCGGAGGTCATCTCACCCTTTCCGTCAACGAACTGAACGAAGGGAAGGTCATACTTTTTTCCAACCTGGCTGTCGTCCTCGCCGAATGCGGGAGCGATGTGAACTATACCCGTACCGTCAGACATGGTAACGTAGGTGTCACAGGTAACGTAGTGCGCCTTTTTCTTCTGGCGTTTTGCCTCGTCGGCCGTGCAGGCAAAGAGTGCCTCGTATTCCTTGTATTCGAGCTCGGAGCCCTTCATTTCGGCGAGTATCTCGTATGCCGGCGCATCCTCTGTTGCAAGAGGCGCGAGAACCTTGTCAAGAAGCTCCTTCGCCATATAGTAGGTGTATCCGTCTGCCGCCTTTACCTTGCAGTAAAGCTCGTTCGGGTTTACGCAAAGCGCGGTGTTTGAGGGAAGAGTCCAGGGGGTTGTGGTCCAAGCGAGGAAGTATGCATCCTCACCTACGCACTTAAAGCGCACAACGGCACTCTTTTCCTTTACAAGCTTGTAGCCCTGCGCTACCTCGTGAGAGGAAAGCGGCGTGCCGCATCTGGGGCAGTAGGGGACGATCTTAAAGCCCTTGTAAAGAAGCTTTTTATCCCATATTTTTTTAAGCGCCCACCACTCCGACTCTATAAAGTCGTTGGTATAGGTAACGTAAGGGTTCTCCATATCTGCCCAGAAGCCAACGGTCGCGGAGAAATCCTCCCACATACCCTTGTATTTCCACACAGACTCCTTACAGTGAGCAATAAACGGCTCAAGACCGTAGCTCTCTATCTGATCCTTTCCGTCGATTCCGAGCTTCTTTTCAACCTCAAGCTCAACAGGCAAGCCGTGAGTATCCCAACCGGCCTTACGCAAAACGCGCTTTCCCTTCATCGTCTGATATCTCGGAACCATATCCTTGATAACTCTGGTAAGCACGTGACCTATATGAGGCTTTCCGTTCGCGGTAGGGGGACCGTCGAAGAAGGTGTAGTTTTCTCCGCCCTCGCGAGCCGCGATGCTCTTTTCAAAAATAGAGCTCTCCTCCCAGAATTTTCTGGTCTGCTTTTCTCTTTCAACAAAATTGAGGTTTGTCGAAACTTTTGTGTAAATCTCTTTCATCTTTCCTCCAATATAACAAAAAAGCCCATTTCACGATGAAATGGGGAAAAATATAAAACAAGCTATAATCCACATATCCATCAATATGCGCACCTTAACGCAGTGCCTACGGCTCACCCTACTGTTTTCGGGCTGCGACTCGGGAGTGATTTTCACACACAGCTCCTTGCATCGGCTCACACCATACCCGACTCGCTTTGCATATCTGCTGAGGCTACTCTTTCCGTCAAAGTCTTTAACGATATAATAATACACCATATTTTATTTGTTGTCAATAGTTTTTAACAGTTTTTTAATTTTTAAAAAGTATAGCGTTTTAGGTTGACTTTAAACTTTAATTTATGCTATCATTTAAGGTAAAGTAGAATATTATTCCGAGGTTTCTGATGGAAATTTACGAAGAAATACATGGCGTCCCCGAGGGCCTCACAAGCGAAGAGGCAAAAAGGTTAGCCGAGGAAGGAAAATCGAATATCAGTAAGGAAAAGGTTGGTAAAAGCTATTTCCAGATAATCAAGGATAACCTTTTCACCTTCTTTAATCTGATCTGGGCGATAATCACGCTTGTCCTCATTCTGTGCGGACGCCCCGAGCAGCTCACGTTCCTTGCGGTTGTCGTTCTGAACGTCGCCATAGCGATAATTCAGGAGATAAAGGCAAAGAACACGGTCGAAAAGCTCTCCGTAACCACCGACCCGAGAGCAAGCGTCATAAGGGACGGCGAGCTTGTGTCAATCAGCTCCTCCGACATCGTCCTCGGTGACGTTATGCTCGTTGAGCTCGGCAGGCAGGTGCTCTCCGACTCCGTCGTTATCTCCGGCGTTGCCGAGGCAAACGAAAGCATGCTCACCGGCGAATCCGATGCAATAAAAAAGCAGGCGGGCGATACTCTGCTTGCAGGTAGCTTCCTCGTTAGCGGTAGCGTTTACGCAAAGGTAACGCGCGTCGGACGCGACAATTACATACATAAAATCGAAAAGGAAGCAAAGGCGTTCAAGGCGCCCTCCTCTAACCTTTTCCACGACCTTACAAAGCTTATCAGGCTTATCGGCTCGATTATGATTCCGCTTTCTGCGGTATTGCTTCTTTGCAACTATATCGAGTACAAAAATTTCGTCGATGCTCTTGTCTACACCTGTGGCTCGCTTACAACGATGATTCCCGCGGGCATATACCTTCTCGTAACTATGACGCTGACCTTAAGCGTTATAAAGCTCGCTACCAAAAAGACTCTCGTTCAGGATATGTATTCCATAGAGATGCTCGCCTCTGCCGACGTGATTTGCCTTGACAAAACCGGTACGATTACCGACGGCACGATGGAGGTTGCGGCATTCCATATCCTCGACGGAACTGACGAGGAAGAATTTCGCAGCATTATGGCACATATCGAGGGCTGTGAGCAATCCTTCAACAACACCTCACGCGCTCTTGCCGATTATTTTGGTAAGGACGTTTCGGACAAAAATATAATTTCACAGGTTCCCTTCTCCTCCGCGCGCAAATACTCCGCCGTTGACATTGAGGGAATCGGCGCCTTTTCGGTGGGTGCCGCGCATTTCGTCCCCTGTCCCGTAACGGATGAGATGGAAAAAATCATCGCTCACCACGCAGGCAACGGTCAGCGCGTTATCCTCGTAGCAAGGCACAGCGATATAGAGGCCGAAGGAACGCCGCTCGCGCTCGTTGCAATCAACGACAGAATCCGCCCCGCCGCGCCCGAAATAATTCAGCGCTTTCAGGAGCAGGGTGTTACCGTAAAGGTAATATCGGGCGACCACGCCGAAACCGTCTCCACCATAGCCAAAAAGGTCGGAATCATAAACGCTGACAAATACCTCTCCTGCGAAAGCATATCCGACACCGAGCTTATCGAGTCGGCAGACGAATATGCCGTATTCGGCAGAGTTACCCCCGAGCAAAAGGTGCTGCTTATCAAAACCCTGAAAACCAACGGCCACACCGTCGCAATGACGGGTGACGGAGTTAACGATACGCTCGCGCTCAAGGAGAGCAACTGTGCCATAGCAATGGCAGACGGCAGTGAGGTAGCGCGTAAGGTTTCGCAAATAGTGCTCCTCAATTCAGATTTCTCAACCCTGCCCGACGTAGTTCACGAGGGCCGCAGATGCATAAACAACGTTCGTCAGTCAGCCGTTCTGTTCCTGATGAAAACGATGTTCTCATTGCTCGTGTCCTTCATAGCAATAGCCACCATGTCAGGCACCCCCTTCACTTCAAACCAGACCTTCCTGCTCGAGCTGTTTATCATAGGCTTCGCCTCGTTTGCACTCGCCTTCGAGCCCAACGACAAAAGGATAGTCGGCTCCTTCTTGGAATCGGTCATAATCAAGAGCCTGCCCAACGCAATCGCTATGTTTATACCCGTTTTTGCTCTTATGATTTTGAATAAGTTTTCCGCTATTCCGCTCTCAAAGGAAACAAGCAATTCAATATCAATGGCAATAATCATAGTCGTCGGCTTTATCAACCTTGTCGCACTCTGTATTCCCTTTACAAAATGGCGTGCCGCCGTTGTCGGAATAGTCGCACTTGCGCTCGGTATAGTCATACCCGTGTCAATTTTCTTCTTCAACGACATATTCGGCTTTACTCCCATTAAGGACAATCTGACCGTGTTCGCCATCATGCTCTCAATAGGCGTGGTGTGGGCTGTAATACTCCAGATTTTCAGAGGAAGAATTGAGGCAATTCTTGAGCGACGCTTCAAAAAGAAGCCGCTTAATATACCAACCTTCACACCCCCAACCTTCAAGGGAAGAAAAAAATAAGCGTACGATAAAAACGTACGCTTATTTTTTATATTTTCAAAACACAGTCAAGCTCTCCGGAAAGGGTAGCGAGCTTTTCCTTGCCTGCCACAACACAGCTCGCACCGTCGGCAACGCACCTCTCGATAAGCTCCGCTATTCGCAAAAGCTCCTTCGCATCGGTTTCGATAAGAGAGCGGCGTATCTCACAGGACTCCTCGTAAGAGATTCCGCGCAAATATCTCGCCGTAGCAAAGGCTCCCCGGGTCCTCGGGGTTTTTACAGGCTCAGCATCGCCTACCGCACCTATTATATATTTTGTAATATCCCGTCCGTCCTTGACAAAGGCACGCAAGAATTCCGCAATCTCGACAAAGCAATCGAGGGTTTTCTTGGGCGATGGGTCGCGATAGGAATAAAAGCCTATATTGCCGCTCAGACCCGCAGTCATTCCGGCACCGTAAGCACCGCCGCGCACACGCACCCTCGGCCAGAGGAATTCGTAGCCGACAAGCATTCGCGCAACGTCAAGCGAGCCGCTCGGCTGCTCTCCGATGAGCGCAAGGCTGTGACCGAAGCCCACAAAGGACACCTGCGCAGGAATTTCTATACCCTCCTTTCGCTTGGGTATAAGCGAAATATTGCACACGGGTGCCGCCTTTTCACCGTTTTTAATCACGGAGATAAGCCTTTTTGCATATTCCGCATCCGTGCACCCCGTAAGGCTGACCGTCAGTCTTTGGCGCGAGATAATTTCGAAGAGCATTTGCGAAAGCCTTGCACAAACCGCTTCCCTCTCGCTCTCGAATTTTCCGTCGATTTCCTTCAGCGCAACGTATGCCTCATAGCCCGAATAATACTCTCTCGCCGCCGCCTCAATGCTTGACATGGCAAACGAGCGACCCAGGGCTATCTGGTGTCCCGATGCCGCAAAGGCCTCCTCCGACGAAATCACGGTTTGGCGGATTATATTTTTAATCGCAGAATAATCGTTGAATACAGTTTTTTCGAGAATTTCCTCGGCTATTTCTGCATTTTTTTCTCTCGCACTCTCAAGCGCGCTTATGCTCACCTGCAAATACATGTGCGGCTCGCCGTGATTAGAAACGGCAGTGAGCCTCGCCTCAAATCCGCCGAGATTCGTTTTAATCATTCTTTGAATCTCTATCGCGCTGTGCTTCTCGGTCGCGAGATTTCCAAGCAAAAGATTCAAAACCGAAAGCAATGGGAGCCTATCCCCGTCCATGTCGGTTATATCAAATATAAGATCGGCGTAAACGATTCCCGAGGTTTTTATATCGTGGCATATAACCTTCACGCCCTCAATTTCCAATATCTCCGTCGGCGTTTTTGGAACCGTTTTTGAAATATCATCAATCGTCAGCATAGGAATTGTAGCGAGATTCTCCGCGCTTTCCTCGCCCTCCTGCCACTCTATGAGAGCGCGATTCATCTCAACGAGCTCTGCGCGTTGCTCCTCTGTAAGTGCATCGGAATATTCGCACAGACGCGCCCTCTCCCTCTCAAGCCTTTCACCGGCAAGAGTAAGCGACGGGTGCATTATAAGGGTTGCCCGTCTGTCGTTGTTCAGAATAATCTGTTCGAGAAGCCTCTCGTAATAATCGCTCTCTATTTTTTCGCGCAGGTATGCGAGCATATCCTCATACTCAAAGTTTTGAGTCGGATCGTCGGAGTACAGCAGGGATTCAAGACAAATTATTGCATTCGCAACACCGAGCGGAAGGCTTCCGTAATCCTTCTCCCTGATTCTGAACTCGGTGGAATTGAGCGTCGCCAGAAGCTCGGATTTGTCTATGCCGTTTTTCACTATGCCCGATACCGTGTCACGAAAAACAGCCAAAAGCTCATCTTCCTTGCCGTCCTTGACGTTTATAAACTCAACCTCTGCGGAGTGCTCAAATATGCCGTCGCGAATAGTGTAGCACACGTCCTCGCAAAGCCCCGAATCGAGCATCGCCTTTTTTACAGGAGCCTCGTTACTGCCGAAAAGTGTGCCGAGGAGCACTCCTGACGAAACGCTTCTTTCGGGATTATCAAATCGGGATATGAGAAAGCCTACCGATACTCTTGTCTTGTTAGCGGTTCCCTCTCCCTCCTTTATCTCATATTCAACCGTTTTTGAGATCGGCGAGGTTCGCTTCGAGGATAATTTTTCTTCGGCACCGTCCCACTCGGGCGAATCGGTATATTCCGCAAGGTAGGAATCTATAAGCGGCAAAACCTCGCAAAGCTTTACCGAGCCATCAAGGAAAATTTCCGCGCGCGAGGGATGATAAAAGCTGCTGTGCGCACGGCAAAACTCCTCGTATGACAAATCGACTATACATTCGGGATCTCCTCCCGAATCCTCTGCATAAGGTGTGCCCTCGTAAAGCATCGCATTCATATGCCTGTCGGAAATCGCCTCGGGAGATGAATAATCTCCGCGCATCTCGTTCAAAACAACGCCCTTGTATGAAAGCGCTCCCGTATTCTCATCAACCTCGTAATGCCAGCCCTCCTGGTAAAACGCGTTCGGATTTTCCACAACGAGCGGATGAAGAACGGCATCCATATATATGCCGACAAGATTCAAAAAATCCCTGTCATTTCGCGAAGAAACAGGATACATCGTCTTGTCCTGAAAGGTCATAGCGTTAAGAAACGTATTCAGCGACCCCTTAAGTAGCTCGACAAACGGATCCTTTACGGGATATTTACGCGAGCCGCACAGAACCGAATGCTCGATTATGTGAAAAACTCCCGTGCTGTCCTTGGGGAGCGTTTTAAAGGATATTGAAAAGGTTTTGTTATCGTCCTCACGGTCGACAAGCACAAGCCTTGCTCCGCAACCCACGTGACGCATTGTATATACGTCGGAGCCGAGCTCCCTCACGTATTTTTTACCGATGATTTCAAAGCCGTAAAGCCTTTCGCCTATGTTCATTTAATGTCTCCGTTGCTTTCATTATTTTCAATAACTCGCGTTATAAATCCGCGCACGCACGACGTATACTTCTCCGGCTCGTCGAAATATGACCGCGCGTGCTTTTTTGAATGTATGGTTTCAAAACGTATATCGGGGTTTGCCTTTGCTATTTTTTCGCTCATATAATACGGAACAAATCTGTCCTCATCACCGTGTAGCAAAAGTATCGGCAGCTTCGTTTTTTTCACCGCCTCAACGGGCGATGCAGAGGACATACTGAAGCCGTGAAGCCGCGCACCGATGCAAACAAGCCACCCTGCAAGACGGCTCCCCCCTACCTTTACAATTATATCATAAGGCGAGGAATAAGGACAGTCGGCAATAACACCCAAAACGTTACTCGGAAGCTCCTCTCCCGATGCCATAAGCACGGTAGCCGCTCCCATAGAAACACCGTAAAGAATTATAGGTGTTTTCTCGCCAAATCTTTCATTTATATATTTTATCCACTCAATTACGTCCCATCTCTCCCGAATTCCGTAGGAAATCACGCTTCCCTCGCTTTCGCCGTGCGCACGCTGGTCGATGAGCAGTGTGTTATACCCTGCCGAAAAGCATATATCGGCAAGCCCGGCAAAGTCACTGTCGGCAGAGCTCCTGAATCCGTGACACATAATCACAACGGGCGCCCCGTCGTGCAAATGTCGGTAGCGTGCAGAAAGCCTCAACCCGTCGCGCGCAGTAATAAAAACGCGCTCCGCATCAAGAGCCAGCATTTCATCTATCTTTTGCCGCCGAAGCTCAACGGTTGGGTCGTCGGGATGGCGCGACAGACTTCTGTGCGGATCGTATTTATGTTTTCTGTCCGAATAAAAAGCCTTTTTATGTGCGTAAAAAAGACTGAAAACAAAGCCGCCGAAAAACAGCACTATCGCGGCAATTATTATCCAAATCATATTTTTCTTTCCCAAATACAGTAAAATATACAATAATAATTATAACACCGCAAGCAAAAGGTGTCAACAACCTACTCTCGCAAAATACCGTTAATATTTTTTTAAAAATATGACGCAGAGGGCACTTTGTGAATTTTTTTGTATTTTTTTCAGAAAAGTATTGACAAACCCCGAAGCCTTTGATATAATAATTAAGCGTTTAACGGAAGGTTAGCTCAGTTGGGAGAGCATCTGCCTTACAAGCAGAGGGTCACAGGTTCGAGCCCTGTACTTTCCACCAAGAAAATATATGGGATGAGAAAAGAGTCGCACACAGTGGGGCTCGAACCTCTCGCAAATATGCTCTGCATATTTGACGGGTTGCTTGCAACCCTGAGCCCATGTACTTTCCACCAAGAAGGTTTAACCTTCTTTTATCGGGTATGGCTTGGTAGCTCAGTTGGTTAGAGCGCTAGCCTGTCACGCTAGAGGTCGTG
>JAFURQ010000017.1 GCA_017471825.1 Clostridia bacterium | reverse complement strand
GTTGATTTCATCGACTGTAAGGCAAAGGGCGTCAAGCGTATCTTCAAGGTCGTATGTAATGCAATATTCGTGATTAGCAAGCTCATATAAAAACATATCTTTTATAAAGCCTTCGCCGGTGGTATCAGCGGCAATAGCATCTTGCTTTTCTTTTTCGAGCCTTTCCACTAAAGCGTGGAACGCTTCGCGATCCGTTTTGCGAATATAGCAACCGGCTCCGACGTGCAATATTTTATCGGTGTCGGTAGGCTCTAAGCCCCATTTAGCCATCATTTCAGTAAATTGCGTTTGGCTGAAAGCTGCTCCCAAGGGGAAAGCGTTAAACTCTTTATGCTGTCTGTCTTTTAAGATTTGATATTGATTTTTCATTGTTTTATCTCCTTTGTTTTAATAAATTTCAATTAAGCCGCCGCTATATTTTTCAATAGTGCCGTCATACGAGAACGATTCTCCGTATTCGGCAAAATCGAAATAGTTTTCCAAATCGCCCGGAAATTCATATCCGCAGTTATTGAATTGCTCGCGTCCGTAATCTTCCCAGCTATATCCTTTATAAAGGTGGATATCTTCGTCCCAACTCTCGCCGTTTTCTTCGACAAGAGCTTCAAAATCCTTATAGCTGCGTACCTCTATGAAGGCTTCCATAACCTCGAATTTATCAGAGTCATACAAAACGCCTGAATCTCTCAATGTTTCAAAGAGCTTGCGCGGGCTTAAATAGTCGGTATTCTCGCCCTCAAGGTCAAGATTTTCTATGTCTTGTACGAACAATTCTTCGTCGATGCCGTCAAGCTGAAAGCCTTGCTTTTTCAGTTCTTCTTCAATTTCTTCCCAATCATCATAGTTGGAAAGTGTAATGAGCTTAGAGCCCATAGCGCGTGAGTTTCCCGCGTTGTATGAGCCCCAAGAGCCGATAACGATTTTTACCTCATTGTAATTTACTGTTGTCATCATTTTTGATTTCTCCTTCAAGTATAAGTTTTTCTTCAATTCTGTCTTTTGCTTCTTCGAGTAGTTCCGAGTAATCCCATATAGGCGTATTCATTACGTTACCTCCTCAAAGTCGTTTACGGATAGCTTCTTGTATTCGCAACCGTATTCAAAGTAGTATCCCTTTTCATCGGAAAGCAGCGGATATGTAACAACGCTTATTTTTCCTTGTCTTGTGATAGCTACTTGAATTTCACCTTTAAGCTCGTTAAGGTCAACGATATTAAAGGTTACATAACATTCACCGTCGTGATACTGAAATTCATTCATATAAAACTTGTTTCTCATTTTTATTTCTCCTTTTCTTTAATCTACGAATTTGTACCAAATCTTGTAATCTATCTGTACTTCGATAGTGTCTTTAGCGCCGTTTTTGGTTTCAACCTCAACTTCGCGTATTTCGTAATAACCGCCTGTGTGTTCACCGGGCTTGTAGGGTATCGGGTGACAGTCTTTGATACAATCTTCAAATACCCTTATATAAATACGTAAAAAGGCTCGCCGCCGGTATCTGTCTGACGGTAAGCCTTTGTTTGTTATAAAATTGTATCAGCGAGCACCGCGCCGCATCTCTTAAATCAGGAATCCTAATACGCGCTAACGCTCTGTTGATTATATCCAAGACCTTTCGGTCTAAAGCCGCCTTGCCGCTCCGCTGAAAATACTCATCCTTAACGGCTTGACGGATTTTCCCCTGCGCCTCCTCTAATGTCAGCGCCTGGGTATTGAGCGGTCTGTTCGATATTTTCATTCGTCAAATCGCCTCCTTCGAAATCGCTTTCAGGCGGGAATGGCGGAGCGTAGTCCTGCATCTCTAGGTCCTTGCTGATTTTTTCCATATATTCCGCCGTCTCGCTCTCGTTCAGGTTGTTTATCTGCTTCACTCCGACCTCGCGAGGAGTAAGACCGGCCGCAACGTTGTCGCGAACGTTAGAGTCGTGCTGAAGCTTATTGCCGATATAATCGGAAAGCTGTATTTGCACGTCCGTATTGAAGCCCTCTTGATAAAGGATTTCGCGGAGGGCGCGGTTTATAACGGGCACGAATATCGCGTGTACGTCCCTGACGGATGCTCTTGTGAGGTTTTCCTCGGCGGTTACCTCCGTAGCGGTCTTGGCTGAATTATCGGGCGTAAGATATGGGAATATCGACGTCGGTGAAAAGCCTGCGCGAACACACGCGGCGCGCTCGTAGATCTCCATCATCTTTCCGTACTGATCCGCTCTTATTTCAAATTGAACAGGAACGGGAGTCATCTTGTCGCGGTCAACGCCGCTCGGCATAATGTACACAAATGACTCGTCGCCGTAGCCCTTGAGCTCTGCGGTTGTTACGTTGAATTGAGCCGTAGGATACTGCTGCTGTATGCGGTTGAGCGTATCCTGCAAGAACTGCTTCGGAACGAGGATCTTACCTTCACCGTTGAGCACGTCCACGATTGAGCCGCTGAATACGACGTCTATCGACCACAAGAGGTCCAGGCATCCGTAAAGAAGCGGATCTCCGAGCGGCGCATCGGGTACACACGAGTTAGTTGCCGTTCGCTCTGCCGTCCAGACACCAAGCCCGTCGCGAGTCGGTAGCGGTATCTCGGTGTTGAGCTCGGTGATACCCTTGGATTTTAGCTCTCTTTGAACGGATTTCGGTAGGTTGTCAAAGTTAACGCCCATCTGGAAGGGTGACGGGAGCGTAGGCGAGCTCGCGATACCGGCACGCACAAAGACCTTGTATATGATAACCTTCTCACCGTCATCGTTGTATTTTCGCTCTTCGACAAGCCAATAGGTAGATTGGTTGGAATCGTTTTTAAGGCTGGTAAGCAAGCCAACAAAAAAGACGGCATTCGTGATGTCGCCATTGTCATTAACCGATATCAACGTGCGGTCTATGCGAAACGCCGTCAGGTAATTCCGCCCCTGCGCGTCGCGGTTCGACTTTATCACCGCCGTGCCTCCCATAGCCATAAACGAAGTGGTCCTGTGTAAAAACTTGTTGAAGTTCATCGACGGAGCCCATATATCGCTCAGGAATTTACAGCTCTCGTCATTTCCGGCAAAAAGAACACGGTCGCCGATTATCAGGCGGGAAAAAGCCTTACATATAGCCATTCCCGTTGACATTGACAGCGACGTATTGTAGCTGTTATCCGTTGAGCCGGTTGAATATGCTATACACGGCCGCACGACGTTATTCATATAATTTATCCACTGCCAGTTGAGCTGGGAGTAGTACGTTGAGTTGTTGACGAAATTTTCAAACGGCTTGCGGTATTTCGTCTGCTCTATGTACCGCTTTAAATATTCGGGGATTTGAAAACCCATTTTCTTTCACTTTCCTCCTTATGCAAAGTTATTTAGATATGCGTAGTAATAATGAGCGGTCGCATACTTGTCCGCGTCTATCGTGTGGTCGCTCTGACCGTCGGGTATCTCGTTCTTTTCGTCGTAAACGAACGTGCCTATCTCTCTGAAGCTCGGCGCGTTTGCCGGTATATCGAGGATTTGAAACACGCCGCGGAAATAGCCGTTCTGCAAGCGCTTTATATCACGCTCTATGCTCTTGTTTTCGACCGCCTTGCAATTGAAGCCGGTACGGTTGCCGAACTCGAGCATAAGGTCTTGAGTCACAACCGCCGAGTCGAACACCCAGCATTCATTATAAGGCCCCGGCAACACGATACCGTAGCTTGCCATCTCGTTATAAAAGCGCTGATACCAAGTGTGAATCTCCGTCACCTGCGTAGTGTTGGGAATCGGCTCGCCAATCACCTTCGGGTCAAGATAGAAGGTGTAGAGCTTTATCAGATTTCCGTCCGGAAAGACTCCCCAGGCTGAAACAGCCGTAGCATCATTCACGACGCCGCTATCCACACCGTAAATAATAAAAAGCGGTTGGTAGCCATTGGCCGCTTTCCGCTTCATAGTATTTAATTCTACAACATTCCGCTCTCGCTTAAAGGTGTAAAGAACTAAGCCCTGTAAGGATATCTTTTGCCCGAGATACCAATATTGATATTGGCGCGGATTGTCGCGCTTCATCTCGAGTATCAGGTCCTTTGTTGCCTGGTTGAGAAGCCCCCATATATCGCGATAGGTTGAATATATACGCGTCGCGCCGTTTTCTATCTCACGGCCGAAATAAGAGTGCGCCCAGTGCGCCAGGTTTGGCGGTGGGTTATACGCATATATTATCTTGCTGCCGGGCATTAAGAACTTGTTTGCAGTAGTCTCCGCCGCCCTGATATGCTGTAAGGATTTTGCCTCGTTCGCCTCGTCCATTATGAACATAGCGAGCTTACGGTTCTGCGGTACAAAGCCCTTTGTTGCATTCAGATCGTCAACCGTCTTTCCGTTTATACCGCTGAAATAGCATTTCGCACCGCTCAGCGTGCAGGTAATCTCCATCGGATTAAGCTTGAATTTAAAATGCCTGTCAAGCCCCATGTCGTTTGCAGTCGCGAGAAACGAGTTGAATATAGAGGGGCGAACGTCGCCCTTTTCCGCGCGGCAGTACCATATATTGTTATCGCGGTGCGCCATCATTTTCGATATGGCAACCGTCTCATTCGTCGTTGACTTTCCCGCCGTTCGTCCGCTCTCCTCGACCACCTTTTGAATGTTCGGGTCCAGCAAGGGCGAGAATGGGGCGGGAATTATGTAATTAACGTCAAGCATCGGGCGCTCCTTCCGACAGGTCCTTTATCGTCAGAGTGATGTTGATTCCGCCGTCGTCGCCGACACCGTCAGACCTTTCACCGAGCAGCTCCTCGATCTTCTCGAGGTCGTTTATGTCGCCCTTTTTGATGGTGTTAGCGAGCAAAGCCAACACCGCGAGCTCCTTCACGCTCTTCGTCCTCTCGAGCCCGAGCGCATCCGCTATCACGCTCAAATGCGGGCTCTTTTTAACCTGCCCGTCCATCACCTGCTCCAGCAGGGCTCTGACCTTCTTTTTCTCTCTTCTTGCCTTAGCCGAATTTTGACCGCCTTTCGACTGTTCCTCGACAGTTAAATGATGTGCAGACGGCTTCAAATTCTTCTCATTCGCCATTCATCTCACTTCCGTTTTTTCTTCTGTAAAATGGGTATAAAAATAGCACCCTCGCGAATTAACACGGGGTGCTAAGGGGTTATTCCTCGCCTGATAATATTTTCTTCCAATCGTATTTTCTTTTCGGATAATCGGGATTATTTTTTCTGCGAGCCGCAAGCGCTCGATCAAGCCATGCACGGTACTGCGTCAAATTTTGACCCGTTGTTTCCATATAGTTATCAATATCTTCATCGGTAATATGAGGCAAATCTTTCTTTATACTTTCCCTGATTTCTTCGTCGGTCATTTTATAAGCTCCATTTCTATACGGTATATTTTTTTGTCTTTGGTTGCCTTTGTAATTTTAAATTTGCTGCCTCTTGCTAACAAAAATTCAATTTCGCCCAAACCATTATATTCGTTTATATACGCTCCAATACCTTTACCTGCGGGAAGCCGAATCGTCATTATAACATCCTTGTTAAGCGCGGTGGAATCAAGGGACGGTGATGTGCTCATAAAAGCGGGGTCGGTATATTCTGTACCCACTAAGCTTTCGATATTATCAAGATGCTCCCAGAATGCCTCGGAATCTATTGACCGATATGTCGTAATTGGTTCTTTCAACGTGTAATCATCAATAGCTATATCCAAATCAGCTATCTGTTGCTTGACAAAATCAACATCATATTTCACACCGTTGTCATATCCGCGCAGATAAGAATTGATATTGCTATATCCATCACCTATATAGTCGGATATTGTGTATCGTTGTTGAGGCGTTAACCTTTTTTCCCATTTACCATGCAAACTATTTCTTTTGGCTAACAGTCCGCGTTTATCGTTATCATACAAGAAGAACTCGTCAACACTCTTTTGATCTGTGAATGTTCGGAATTGCTTTGCTTTGCTGATATCTTCCTGCAACCGCAAATCATCCACGCTTCCGTCCGCGTTCAACGGAACGGGAATACCAAGCCTCTTAGCTTCCGCAATTCTCGCGTTAACGCCGTCGGTGTATGCGGAGCTCGAAGAGCCGTCTTTTTTGTCAAACCGGCCGTTTTCTTTTTTGCGAGGATGCTTGCTTTCGTCCCACGCCATTATTATATCATCCTTTCACTCGTATGTCAAGCACGCAAAAACGCACCCCACCGAAGCGAAGTGCGTTTCCTGTGCAATTTGCAGACCTCAAGCCGCCAAAGCGGAGCATCTTTCTGCTCGGTCCGTTCGGACGATGCTTACAAAAGGAGGTTGACCTATGCGCAACCTTGGCGTCGGCAAAGGGAGTCGAACCCTCGTCTGCAGCGGGTTGCATTTCCGCCGTCTTACCATTAGACCACGCCGACAAATAGAAAGGGCGATGCCCACACGGAGCGCCGCCCAAACTTCTACGTATTCAGTTTATCACAGAAATTGTGTTTCGTCAAGTGTCAAAGTGTGTCAAAGTGTCTCACGTTTATGAACTTTCTGTAAATTGTGGTGTAATGTTATGATATCATGATATCCAATCCTCTACAACATCCCACAGGTGAATCGGCGAAACCTGATACTCATTACATAAACGGGCAAGCTCCTTAACCGAGTCCCCCTCCACAGAAACGTCTGATATACGGGCAACCTCCACGCCGCCCTGATAGGCGACAATACCGTAAGACACATAATGTCCTATATCCGCATGCCACAAATATTCCTTAATTGTGCGATACGAATACATTTTCGGGTGCCTTCAGCTTCTTGCCTTCAATTTCAAAGAAAGCAATAATTTTGAGCGTAAGCAACGCGCTGGGAAGCACGTGCCCGCTTTCAATTTGCTGATACCATCGCACCGAAACACCTAAAATCTCAGCAGCCTCCTCTTGAGTAATATGAAGCGCTTGCCTCGAGTGGTAGATTTCGCCCGCAAATCTGAACTTGATTGACATAGTCAGTTCCTCCTTAATTCGATGTTGGAACCAATGTACCAAAAGGCGCATCAATTCTGAACGAGTTAAGAAGTTCGCATTGTGCAGTATGCCGAAAAACATTGTAAATTGTCGCTACAGGTCAAAAATTCCACCGCAAAATAAAACTTGACCCTTTTTTGACCCTCGTTACTTTCGTAAAATAGCACAAAATAACGAAAAATTCCACAAAGTCAAAAATAGAAAAAAGCCTTGAAATCACTGAATTTTTCAGCAAAATCAAGACTTTTTTCTTTGTGTAATAACTCATTCGTTAATACAATGAACTGCCGAAAGCGAAAATGGTGCATTTTAAGGCTCGTTTTCTTTGCACAAAATATCAAGCATCATACTTGCACCGAGCTTAAACGCATACACGAATATTGCCTCTTCGG
>JAFURQ010000016.1 GCA_017471825.1 Clostridia bacterium | reverse complement strand
GGGGCAAGAATGATGCTTAACGTGATGTTGCCCACGGCAGAAGATTAAACGCAAAAAGAAAGACCACACACAAGGTTTTATCCTTATGTGTGGTCTTTACTTGTTTGCCCCGCTTGAAGGTGTCGCTCAAAAATTTACTGTTTTTCGTAAATCCCTAAGTTGCACCATCTTTCGGTGTGCGTTTTTTGTCTATAATGCAGAATTAGTGCATTTTTTAAATTATTTTTGCAAAATCACTTGAAAAAACTTTCAGAATATACTATAATAGAGAGGTATTTTTGAATATTTAAGTCAATTTTTGAATTTTCGAGGTTCAAAAAATGCAAAAAGGAAGAAAAATGAAGGAATTTAAGAATCTTACGAAGGCGGAGCGCTATGCGCTTTATGCCTCGCTTAACGAAAAATATAGCGAATACTGTAAAAGAGGGCTCAAGCTCGACCTCTCGAGAGGAAAGCCGAATGCCGAGCAGCTTGACGTGAGTCAGGCTCTCTTGTCCTTCCCCATCACACCCGAGGACACGCGCGGTGAGGGCGGTGTTGACTGTAGAAATTACGGTCTGCTTGACGGTATTCCCGAGATGAAGCGCTTTTTCGCGGAGCTTTTGGGAATTGACGAAAAATGTATTTTTGTCGGCGGAAACTCCTCCCTTCAGCTTATGTACGATGCGCTTATGAGGGCAATGCAGTTTGGCGTTGTCGGCTCGGAGCGCCCCTGGTGCCGCGAGGAAGGGCTGAAATGGATATGCGTAGCACCCGGATACGACCGTCATTTCAGAATAACCGAGCTACTCGGCTTTGAGCTTCTGACTGTCAGAATGACGCCCGAGGGACCCGATATGGACGAGGTTGAGCGCCTTGTCGCCGACCCGAAGGTTAAGGGCATCTGGTGCGTGCCTAAATACTCCAACCCCACGGGAAATACCTATTCCGACGAGGTGGTGCGCCGCCTTGCGAGAATGGAGTGTGCGGCGCCCGATTTCCGCATTATGTGGGACAATGCTTACGCCATACACGACCTTACCGAGAAAACCGACCCGCTTCTTGATATTTTCGCCGAGGCGAGAGCGTGCGGCAACGAAAACCGCGTGCTTTATTTCTCATCGACCTCGAAGATAACCTTCCCCGGTGCGGGTGTTGCGATGATGGCGGCGAGCGTTGAGAATCTTACCGATATGAAGAAATACATCGGCGCGCAAACGATAGGCTACGACAAAATCAATCAGATAAGACACGTAAAATATCTGAAGGACAGCAAAAACACTCACAAGCATATGATGAGGCTCGCGGCCCTTATAGGCAAGAAGTTCGAGATTACTCTCGATGCCTTTGACGAGTTTTCCGGCCTCGGAATCGCGGAATGGACCAAGCCAAACGGCGGTTATTTCATCTCCCTCGACCTGATGCCCGGATGTGCGAAGCGCGTGTTTGAGCTTATGGTGGCTGCCGGAGTTACGCTGACGCCCGTTGGCGCTACCTTCCCCTACGGAATTGACCCCGAGGACAGAAATCTCCGAATCGCTCCGACCTACCCGACCGATGAGGAGCTGAAGCTTGCCTGCGAGATACTTGTAGTTGCGGTAAAGCTTGCTTCGCTTGAGAAGCTTTCAAAATAATAATTAAAGGCGCACGACTCGGGTTGTGCGCTTTTATACTTGACAAAATATGTTTTTTAGTATATAATTTATACTGAATTTTTGTATAAACTAATACGTATTGACAAAATCGGATTTGAGAGGAGGAGGTATAATGAAAAATCTGATAAGCATGCGTGCTGTTGACGATTCGATAGTAAAAATGGAATGCTATGACCGCCTTGACTCGACGGTTGGGCTTGCCAGAGAATATGCGAAGGCAGGCTATGCGGACAGATATGCGGTTATTTCGGAGTATGACGGCGACCACGAGAGCGACGGCCGCGGCATTTATATGTCGGTTATACTGCGTCCGTCCATCTTCCCCTCGCAAGCGGGGCTTTTGTCCTCTCTTGCCACGGTTGCACTACTCACGGCGCTTGAGGAGCATACCACTGACAGACTCGGCATAGGCTGGGTCAGCAACATCTACTGCGAGGGAAAATATATCGGCGGCGTTTCAATCGAGGGCAAGCTCGACAACTTTACCTCTTACGAATATATTATCGTAAGCTTCGCGGTAAGACTGTCGGAGAAAAACTTCCCCCCGAGAATTGCGGACCTTATTAAAAAGGTGTTTGAGAGCGACAACGATTCGGTAACGACGATAATCGCCAAAACCGTGCTGAATAAATTCCTGCCCTTCTACTCTACTATGAAAACCTCGAACAAATTTATGAAGATTTACAAGCAGAGGTTTTTGCTTCTGGGAGTGCGGGCGAAATATATCGAGGACGGAAGAAAGCGCGCGTGCAGAATTGTCGAGCTCGACCCTGCGAGCTGTGAGCTTACCATTGAATTTTCCGACAGGACGAGAAGAAGGATTTCCTCTCCTACGAGCCTGATAATGCCGAAAAGCATAAAATTGCCGAAAAATAAATAAGAAACGGACACTTGATTTGAAGTGCCCGTTTTTTTATTTTACACGTTTTCCTGTATTTGCGTTTTCCAGAGACCGTGAAGATTGCAGTAGGAATAGACGCAGATGGGGAGCTCGTCGGTGATACGGAAGCGCACGCTCGGCGATGCGTTTGGTATCAGAAATTTTCTGTACATTCCGCGGTTGGTGACGAGGGCTATCCAGGATATTGCGTGGTCCTCTGCCATCGGGTGCGTTACCGAGCCGACGTCTACGGTTATGAGGTCGCCATCTCTTTTTACGATGGGCTGATGCTTCTCTGCTCCCTCCTTGGTATAGGTTGGCTCCATATTTGTCATCTCGTTGCCACAGCAATGAAGCGGTACGCCCGATGAGGTTATCATTGCGACGAGGTTTTTACAGCGCTTGCAAACGAAAAAATTGCTTTTTCTGTCCATAGTTCTTCTCCTTTTTTAGTGATTATTCCCTTTGGGGTGCGATTTATTCAGGCGGCGGAATATTTACGGCGACGCGTGCATAGATTGTTTTGAAAGAAAAATATCGGAGGATAAATTATGACTGACAGCAATATATATCAGGACATAGCAACGAGGTGCGGTGGGGATATTTACATCGGCGTTGTCGGACCTGTAAGGACGGGAAAATCAACCTTTATACAAAGGCTGCTTGAAAATTTGGTAATTCCAAACATTGAAAACGACTATGACAGAGAGCGCGCAACCGACGTTATGCCGCAGAGCGCATCGGGACGGACGGTTATGACTACGGAGCCGAAATTTATTCCCGATGAATCGGTGAAAATCAAGATGCAGGACGGCACGGAGCTGAACGTGAAGCTGATAGACTGTGTCGGATATCTAGTTGACGGTGCGCTCGGCGGTGAGGAAAACGGCGAATACCGTATGGTTATGACACCGTGGAGCGAGGAGGCTATGCCCTTTGCCGAGGCGGCGGAGCTCGGCACCGAGAGAGTTATAGGCGAGCATTCGACTATTGCGATTCTTGTGACGAGTGACGGCTCGTTCGGTGAGATTCCGCGCGAGAGCTATATTGCGGCGGAGGAGCGCGTTGCGCGTGAGCTTATCGAGGCGAAAAAGCCCTTTGCCATAGTCCTGAACTCACGGGTACCTGAAAGCGAGGAGGCGCGGGCGCTTGCTATGGAGCTGGAGAAGAAATATTCCGCCCCTGTTGCGCTCGTCAACTGTCTGAATCTCTCGGCTGAGGATATAAAGGAGATTCTGAAGCTTGTGCTTGCGGAATTCCCCGTTTCCACGCTTACCTTCTCTCTTCCAGAGTGGTGCGAGCTTTTGCCCACCGACCATCCGCTCTATTCTTCAATAATAGAAAAAATCGGCGCCTTTACCGATTCTGTAACCACCCTCGGCGACGTTGAGCGCGAGCTGTCGCGGTTCGAGGGAATCAGCACCGTTTCGCTTTCTGCGAGGGACGGCACGGGAAAATTCGACGTTCCTATCGGCAAAGAGGTGTTTTTCGAGGTTATGAGCGACCTTGCAGGCGTTGAGGTATCGGATGACCGCGAGCTTCTGTCGACGGTTATTGCACTCACCGAAACCGAAAGAAAATATAAGAAGGTTGAGGCGGCGCTCCGCGACGTTGAGGAGAAGGGTTACGGCATAGTTATGCCCTCGCCAGACGAGCTGGTGCTTGACGAGCCGAAGCTGACGAAGCAATCGGGCGGCTGGGGCGTCAAGGTAAGCGCGCACGCAAACTCGATACATATGATTAAGGCGGGCATCAAAACCGAGCTCTGCCCCGTGGTCGGCACAGAGGAGCAAAGCGAGCAGGTTGTGAGCTACCTTATCGGAGAAATCGAGGAGGGCGCGAGTCGGGTTTGGGAATCCAATATGTTCGGAAAATCGCTGTACGACCTAGTAAGTGACGGACTGAACGCGAAGCTGATGAATATCCCCGACGAATCGCGGGAAAAGCTCTCCGAAACGCTGGAACGCATAGTTAATGAGGGCGCAAACGGTTTGGTTTGTATTTTGCTTTAACATACAAAAAAAGAGATGGCAAACGCAGTTGCCATCTCTTTTTTGTTACACGGGTGTGGGGGTATATTATTTCAGGACGTCGGAGAGGAGGCTTACAAAGTCGGCCTCTGCCTCGGCAAGAGTTTTGTCGTTGGTGAAATAATAATCGTAGGAATAGTTCTCAACCTCGTCGTCGGAAACGTTGCCGTAGTTGCCCTTTTTCATTCTGTCGCCGCCGCGGATAAGGAGAGTTTTTGCCTCGCCGCCCGTTGCGTCAACGAATTTCCGGATTTCTCCCGCCTCTCTTATATGTACAAAGAGTATCTCGAGCTCCGATGCGAGAAATTCGCGATATTTCTCCATTGCCCATACGGTTGGGAAGTCGTTATAGTCCACGCAAAGACGCTTCAGGTCAGAGAGGAAGCGACGGGAGCGGTCGTCCTTTCGTCCGTCCCAGCCACACTGCCTTGCGATGTCCTTTATAGGAGTTATTGTAGAAATATTCATTACAGCGAAGTGTTCTGCGGCGAGGTCGCAAAGAGTATCCTTGCCTACACCGCCCGCACCGTTAATTACAATAGCGACTTTTTTCATAATGACTACCTTACTTATAAATCAAATACATAATGAGGAAAGCAACCGTGAGAATGCCGAGAACCACGAGCATTGGGAAAAACATCATTTTCACCGCTTCGGTATAGGTTTTCCACTGCTCCCTCACGGTAGCGCGGCGCTTGCCGCGCTCCGAGGATTTTGACGTGCCGCCTATGAGGGGGTTGATTTTACCCGTGCCCGACATATCGGCGATGGTTCTGCCGTCGTCTATATAGGTTACCTTCTCTTTTTTCTTCTTTTTATTTTTACTCATTTGTTCCTCAACCGAGAAGATGGCAGGATGCAAAGTGACCCGGCTCATATTCCTTATATTCGGGAGTTACGTGCTTACATATTTCCGTTGCGTAGGGGCAGCGGGTATGGAAGCGGCAGCCCTTGGGGGGATTTGCGGGCGAGGGGATATCTCCTGCGAGGGCTATACGGTTCATCTTTATATCGGGATTCGGGTTCGGAATCGCCGAGAAAAGCGCCTTGGTATAGGGGTGCAGTGGGTTGGCAAAGATATCGCGCTTTGCACCAAACTCAACCATCGAGCCAAGATACATAACTCCGATTTTATCAGAGATAAATTTAACTACGGAGAGGTCGTGCGAGATGAAAAGATAGGTGAGCCCCATAGAGAGCTGAAGCTCTTTGAGCAGGTTGATAATCTGTGCCTGAATCGAAACGTCAAGCGCGGAAACAGGCTCGTCACATACTACGAGCTTAGGATTTACGGAAAGGGCGCGGGCTATACAGATACGCTGACGCTGACCGCCCGAGAACTCGTGAGGATATCTCTCGTAATAGTAGTCGCGAAGTCCGCACTTCTCCATCAGATCCATAACGTAGTCCTTGATTTCGCTTTTGGGAACGATTTTATGTACGGCAACGGGCTCCGAGAGGATACCGCCGACCGTGCTACGCGGAGGAAGTGATGAGTAGGGGTCCTGGAAAATTATCTGCATTCTTTGGCGAATCTCGCGCATTTCGGAGGATTTCGCATTCGTGATATCCTTGCCGTCGAAGATTATCTGACCGCCGTTTGAGGGGTGGAGCTTAAGAATCGTTCTACCCATTGTGGTTTTGCCGCAGCCAGACTCACCAACGATACCGAGGGTTTCACCCGGCTTGAGCTTAAAGGAGATGTCGTCAACTGCAACGAGCTCCTGTGTTACCTTACCCGTTATGGTTTTCTTAATCGGGAAGCATTTACGAAGGTGGCGCACCTCGAGGAGTGCCTCGGGGTCGAAGGGCTTGGCAAGGTCCTCCGCTATCTGCTGTTGCCTTTGAGCGAGGAATTTTGCCTCCTCTGCCGCGTCGTCCCATACCTGCTCCGGTGCATCCTTCTTTTCGATTGCTACGTCGGAGGCTGCCGCTTCAGGCGCTTCTTCCGTCGCTTCGGGAGCTTGGGTAATTATTTCATCAGCCATTTGCGTTTTCCTCCTTTGTGTCGTTGTAAAGGTGGCAAGCCACGTAATGCGTGGGGCTCACCTGAACCATACAGGGATAGTCACCCGAGCATTTGCCTATGCACTGCGAGCATCTTTCCTTAAAGAAGCAGTAGTTAGGCATATTGATGGGGTTAGGCACGTTGCCGGGGATATTGAAGAGCGTATCGGAATCGGAGTCAAGCGTAGGCTTGGATTTCTGAAGTCCGATGGTATATGGGTGCATGGGGTTGTGGAAAATCTCACGAACGGTACCCTGCTCTATTACTCTGCCTGCGTACATAACAACGACGTAATCCGCCATTTCGGCGATGATACCGAGGTCGTGGGTTATGAGCATTATCGAGCCGTCCATCTTCTCCTTCAGGTCGCGAAGCAGGTCGAGAATCTGCGCCTGAATCGTAACGTCAAGAGCCGTGGTGGGCTCGTCAGCAATGATAAGACGGGGGTTGCAGGCGAGTGCCATAGCGATCATTACACGCTGGCGCATACCGCCCGAAAGCTCGTGTGGGAAGGAACGATATACTCTCTCAGGCATTGCTATACCGACGAGATTGAGCATTTCAAGCGATTTTGCCTTTGCCATTTCAGCGGTGGCGCCGGGCACGTGAATAAAGGTTACCTCATCGAGCTGCTGACCTATTGTGAAAACGGGGTTGAGCGAGGTCATGGGCTCCTGGAAAATCATTGCAATCTGCTTACCGCGGATACGGTGAATTTCCTTTATGGGCATTTTTGCGATATCGTAGATTTTCTCCTCGGTTTCATACTGCAAAACGCCCTGTGCGTCGGTTTTGTGCTTGGGGCGGCTTACGGTTCTACCCTTTTTGTCGGTGATTTCCTCGTAAACCACGTTACCCTCTGCATCGGTTTCGTATATGGGCTTCGGATTTCCCTTGGAGTCGAGGACGTAGTCGTACGCCTTGAAACGAATGCTGCCCGAATAGATCTGTCCCTGCGGGCCCTGAAGCAGACGCATAACGGACATACTCGTTACCGATTTACCGCAGCCTGACTCACCTACTATACCGACGGTGGCATTCTTGGGAATGTTGAACGAAACGCCGTTTACAGCCTTTACAACGCCCTGGTCGGTGAAGAAATAGGTGTGAAGGTCCTCGATTTCAAGGATGTTCTTCTCGTCCTTCATTTCCGCGAGGAATTCGGACTCGGAGGCTTTTCTGTGCTTATACTTTTCAAGCGCGTTCATAACCTTGGCATTTGCCTTGGATATTTCGCGGATTTCCTTACCTGTAAGGTAATGACTGCTTTTCGAGCTTGTTTTTATTTCGAGCTTATTGTCTTTTTTCACGTCATTACCTCCTCATCTTCGGGTCGAGCGCATCACGCAGGCCGTCGCCGACGAAGTTAAAGCCGAGAACCGCAATAACGATACAGATGCCCGCAGGGCCCCATACGTTGAAGTAGTTCTGGAGAATATCCATATCACTGGATATTATGCTTATCATCGTTCCCCACGCGGCGTAGGGTGCCTTTACACCGAGGTTAAGGTACGAGAGAGTTGACTCGTAGAGTATCATGCTACCAAGGCTCAAGCTCATCTGTACTATAAGCTGTGGCATAACGTTAGGAACGAGGTGCTTGAATATTTTTCTCGGAACGGAGTAGCCCATTGCCTCTGCGGCAACCATATACTCCTGCTCGCGAAGGGAGAGAATCTGTCCTCTTACAAGTCGAGCGGTGCCGGGCCATGAGAAGAGGGTCAGATAAATCATCAGAAGGTAAATCTTATATCTTCCGTCAACCTCTGCCGAATCGAGAATCATACTTATAATAAGCAGAATCGGAATACCCGGCAGACACATAAGGACGTCGCATATACGCATTATTACGTTATCGACAACGCCGCCGAAGTATCCTGCGATACCGCCGAGGACGACGCCGAGTATGGTTATAACGAATACGGCAAGGAAGCTTACGATGAGCGAGATTCTGCCGCCGTACATAAGACGGACGAAGACGTCGTAGCCCTGCTTATCCGTGCCGAGCGGATGCTCGAGCGAGGGGGGAGCGAGGGAGTTGATGGCAAGCTCCTTTTCTATGGTCTGCTTGATTTCAACGGTGTTGCCGTTTGCATCCACGATTTCAAAATCCGAGGTTGCATACTGGGTTTTACCCGTTTCGTCGAGCTCAATCTCACCCCAGGTGTTGTAGAACACGGGGCCGAGGAAGCTGAATACGAAAAGTCCGATGACCATTATAAGACCGATGATACTGAGCTTTGAGCGGAAGAAGCGGCGCACGACCATACGAGTCGGCGACATAAGCTTTACATTTTTGTCAAGAGGTGCCTCGGTGTCTGCCGAGGTGGGCGCGATACCCTCTACCTCATTTGAGGACAGGTCGGTTTCGTTAATAAGGTCTTTATTTTCTTCCATTCTGACACGTCCTCCTTTACTGTAATTTTACACGGGGGTCAACCAACGCATATGCGAGGTCTGCAAGAAGCACGCCCACGACGCTGAGTATTGCGAGGAACATATTGTATCCCATTATGAACGGAATATCACCCTTATTCATCGCCTGCAGTGCTACGTTACCGATACCCGGCAGGTCAAATACCTGCTCGGTGATGATAGCACCCGAGAAGAGCGAGGGGAGAAGTCCTGCAAGAGAGGTCACTACGGGAATGAGGGTATTGCGGAATGCGTGCTTATATATTACCTTGCTCTCCTTAAGACCCTTCGCTCTCGCGGTACGGATATAGTCGGCGTTAAGAACCTCGAGCATATTGGTTCTGGTCATTCTCATACGGCCGCCGATACTGAGTATTACGACGGTGAGAATCGGAATTACCATATGGTAGAGGTAGTCGCCGAGGAGTCCGATGAAGGACGAGGGGGTCTGTGTAGCGTTGACAAGTCCCGAAACGGGGAACCAGCCAAGCTTGATGGCAAGAACGTCCTTCAGCATCTGTCCAAAGAAGAAGGACGGCAAGGAAATGCCTATCATTACGAGAATTGTTACAATGTAGTCACGTATGGAATACTGATGAGTTGCGGCAGTTATACCAAGGGGGATAGCAATAAGGAACTCAAATATCGTTGCGATAAAGGCAACCGCGAAGGAAACGCCCATATGCTCTACGATAACCTGAGAAACGGGTATTGCGTGAATAAAGCTGGTGCCGAGGTCAAACTGAAACAGCGCTATCAGCCACGTGAAGTATCCTGACATAATTCCCCAGAAGCTGTCGTCACCGAGGCCGTACATCTTGTACATTGCATCTACGGTCGCCTGGTCAACTGTTGCTCCGCCCTGGTTCATTGCGTCAACCTTTGACTGAATGAAATCAACGGGCATAAGTCTTATGAGGAAGTATATGATTATGGATACACCGATAAGAATCAGGATGGACAGTCCCAATCTTTTAAGTATATATTTCAGCATATTTAACTCCAATTTCGGTACCGCGGGGGAAGAGTGTGTCCCCTGCCCCTACGGCACGGTGAATGATTTTATGAATTAGTCAACGAATTCAATTTCCCAGATTTTGTCAAGGGGCGAGGAATAAGGATTAAGCTCGTTTGCCGAGGGGAGAGAGTCAGCGCTTATGATGTTGCTGTTGTAAACGTAAACGGTTGAGCGCTGATATACTGGAAGCTCAACTGCGAGGTCGAGAACCTTACCCATTGCTTCCTTATAGAGTCTGGTACGCTCTACCTTATCGTCGGTTTCGCGCGCCGCATCTATGAGGTCGCTGAGCTCGTTAAGAATACGGTATTCCTGGCTGTTGGTGTTTGCCTTGATTGTGGGATAGCCCCAAGCGAGTGTGCTTGTTGCGGTGGAGTTCTTGTGATATACCTGATACATATCGGGGTCGATTGTGGAGCCCCAGGCTGCTGCCCAGACCTCAAGAGAGCCTGTGGAAAGCTTGGTAAGAGCCTGAGTGTCGGGAACTACGTCGATCTCCCAGCCGAGCTCGTTAAGCAGAGCCGCGGCGTCACGGAATACCGAGTAGGTGGGGTGATCCTGAAGATTGGAGCCGGCGATGGTGAAGGTTATATCAAGCTTGTCGTCGCCTGCGCTGACGCCTGCAAGCTCCATATATTTAAGAACGTTCGCCTTTGCGTCCTCCTTGCTGAACTCACCCATCATAGGATAGTCGCGTCCGCCGTTATCCTCACTGGGCTTGCCGCTTGCATCGAGGGGATATGCCCAGCTTACCGTGGACATAGGCCAATATATCTGGCTCGCGGTACCGGTACGGTAGTAGTCGATAGCGGAGGCGGTGTTCATAGCGCACATAATTGCCTTACGGATATTGAGGTCGGTAACCTTGCTTGCGTTGATACCGATATAACCGTAGCCGAGCTGGTCGGTGGTGAGGGAAACCATTCCCTCCTCCTCGAGTCTGTCTATCTGCGCATAGTTGTTCTCTGTGAGCTGGGGTGTTACGTAGTGAACAGAGCCGTTTTCAAGTGCGTTAAGCGCGTTGTTGGAGCTTACTACCTGATAACGAACCTTTTCGATTTTTGCATTGTGAAGAGAGGCGCCGACGGTTTCAAAATAGTTGTTTGCCTTGAAGTAAACAACGTTATCTCTGTAAAACTGGTTGCCGTCGGGGTTATCCTCGTTTGCGGAGTTGGTTGCCTTATAAGCGCCTGCGCCCATAGGAACCTTGATATTACGAACCGACTGAACGATGTCGGTCATAAAGCTGAAGCTTGCAAATTCAACGCCGAACTTGTTGTTTGCAATATCAACGCCAACAGACGAGCCCTCGCCGTAGTAGTGCTGAGGTGCGACCGAGAAGGCGAAGTTCCATACTGCCTTGGGGTCGATGCCGTCGATGGTAATCTGAAGAACGTCGTACTCGTCAGCCGAGGTGGGAGTACCGTCTGCGTTGTGTTCGGACGCTACCTTATATTCGGTGCCGTTTACGGTGATGGTGGAGCCTGCGCCCTCCTTGGTGTGACCGAGAGAAACGATACCCTCGATAGAGTCAACGACGAGGTCGCCGTCCTTAATGTTCTTGTGAAGGAGAACCTCCTTTGCCTGTGCGGCATAGTCGGTGCGGAGCTCCTGAGCGGTTGCCCAGTAGTCAAGAATCATATTAAGCTCGGTGGAAATCTTATCCTCGTAAACGAAGTTGATTGCCGCCTCCTTGGTATTGCATACAGCGGTGTTATACATAGGAGTGAGCTTGGTTATTTTGGACTTATCCTCCTTGTAGTTGTTGGCGGGATCCTTGTAATATTCAACGGCTACGTAGCCCTCGGTGAACATAAAGCAGAAGATCTCGTCCGAGAACTCGGAGTGCTCCTTGTAGGGAGATTCGGTGTAGGAATCCTTTGCACCGGTGTAGTCGGATTCAAGCTCCTCACGGAAGAGCTTAAGGGTCTTGTCGTAGTCGGCAAGAAGCTGCTCGGAGGTTACGCTTGAGGGGTTGTTTGAAATAGCGTTTTTATATCCCGAGGACACGCTGTGATTGCCGATAGCGGCAGCCATTATAGCGTAGGTTGCGGGGTCGTTGGGATTGCTCTTACGGATGCTCTGGAAGAGGTTTTTAAGCTCGTTGATACGGGTCCCTGCCATAGAGTTTGACTCCTTGGTGATTCTCTCGTCGCTGTTGCTGGAGGAATCTGCGCCGCGGGTCTGAGTTCTGTATGCCGCGAGTCCCTTAATATCCGTGGAGTACATAGTGGATGAGCCCGTGTAAACGGGGTCAAGATAAACGTAGAGGTTAAAGAGGACGTCCTCGATGGTGAGGGGCTGTCCGTCGGAATACTTGATTCCGTTCTTGATTACGAATGTGTATGTGGTTTCCTTTGTTGTCGGGTTGTACTTGGACTCGTAGTCCTTGGTTACAACCGCTTCGTCGTCACCGAAGCCAACGACAACGTCGGTGCCGGTGTATTTTGACGTAAGCATACCTATCTGCGTCATTGACACGATGGTACCGTCAGCCGCCGTGGTTGAGTAGAAGGGGTTGAAAAGTCCGTCGAGCTCGTCACTCATTATAACGAAGGCATCGGGCTTTTCGTCCTTACCGCATCCGGCGAAAACGAGCGCCATACTCATGCACATAACAAGACAGAGTATCATAGCGATGATTTTCTTCATTTTCTTTCTCCTATATAATAATTCTGAATTTAAAACCGTTTAGCCAACCGTGATAACAACGGTATTGCCGTCTGCTGTCACTGTGATGGGATCTGTGTATTCATCCTCGGGCGCGAGAGCCTCAAGGCGAATACCCGTGATATCTATTCCGTGCAGCTCGCCCATACCGCAAAGCAGACCTATGGTGGTGCTTTCATCAATAAGAGGAGTGGGGGTTATCACGATTTTACCGCTTATTGCAACGTTCGTGAGGGTAGCATCGTAAAGAGTACCCGCGAAGAGTCCGAAGCTTGCGGTGGGAAGTCTGGAGCCTGTCTGTATTGCGAGAGTAACGTTCTCAAACGTAACGTTTTCAATAACCGCAGAGTCTGCAACAGAGCCGAAAAGTCCCGTGTTAATCTGCGAGGTTTCGGTCTGATAGAGGTTAATATTCTTGAAGGTGTAGCCGTTGCCCTTTATCGTGCCGGTGAAGTTGCCGTGCATAAGGGTGGTGCTCCAAATCTTGTCTGTGAAATCAAGGTCTGCAAGAATATTGTAATTGCCCGAGGGGCTCGAATTTTTGATAAACTGGTCGGCGGTGTAGATGTTGTACCATCTGCCGTCGAGAAGGTCAAGGTAGAGCTTCATAGCGTTGCCTGTGGCAGTAGCGTTTGCAGGGTTGAAAACACCTGTGTGCGCTATTTCGCTATCTGTTACGGGGGTTTCGCCTGCGGGATCGAGGTAAACGCCGTTGAAGGTTTTGTTCTCAACCTCGGGGAACTCGTTCATACGGAGCTCACCCGTTTCGGTATTCCATACGGGAACCTTGAGGCTCTGTATATACATCGGGTCGAACTGATAGGTATCAAGAAGCTCGCCCGTGTCTATATCGTAGAATTCGAAGGAGAATTGAGGTACCCACGCCGCATAGAGGGTGAGCACGGGGGTGTGTGAGGTGTATTCCTTTGAGGGATCGACGGCGAAGGTGCCGTTTTCAAAATCCCATCTTCCCGAATAGGTATATGCGCCCTCCTTGCCCGATACGGCGGCGATATTGCCGTCTGAATCGAGGTGGTTACCCTCCCCGTCGGTGACGGGGAGCTTTTCGGTATACCAGCCTGCAAGGAAATATCCTGTGCGCGAAGCGATAAAGGTGTTCTGAGGATCTCTTACCTCGTTATCGGGAGAAACGAGGGTTATTTCCTTTTTACCGCTTGAATTTGCGGGAAGCTTTGAAATATCGTAGGAATCCACAATGACGGCGGTGTTTGTTGAGAAGGTGCCGCCGTTGGCATCATATTTGACGCTCACATTGTAGCCTTCTTTGTCGTAATCGGCGTAGGGGGAGGTGTCGGATGAGCAGGACACCATCAGCACGGCGGCTACGAGCAGAAAAAGCACTGAAAGCAATATTCTAATTTTCTTCATATCTCTGTCAGCATCCTTTAATTGTTGGTTGAGTCGTTGCCGTTTTCTTCCTGTGCGGCGATGGGCGCCTCATTCTCCGATTGGACACTCGGAGAGGGGGCTGCTTTATTTTTCCTGTCGGCAAAATATCTGACAAGGATTGCCGCTGTGGCAACGGCGATGAGAACGGCGGTAACGATTATCGCTACAACGGTATCGTTGCCTTTATCACCGTCGGTTACGGGGGTCTGTGTATCGGGGGCTTCGTCAGGGGTGTTTTCCTGATTCTGCTCCTGCTTGAATACCGAGATTCTCTTCTCTGCGGTCTGGAGTGCCGCGTAGAGATCGGTAATGAGAGCTCTCTGCTCGGGGCTACCGATTCTGTCGTACGCCTCACGCGCCGCAATAACGAGCGCCTCGTGCTCAAGCAGAACGGGATTTGGCAGTGCGTTTATTGCCTTGATTGCCGCGAGGGTTACGTCATCTGCCGCAAGCGCGCCGTTAATAACCGTCTTGAAGTACTGACCGTAGATGAAGGTTTCATAGGATTCACCGTTTGAGGGGCTTATCATTATGAGGTCTGCATCGTAGTAGCCTATGCGGTCAACAAAGTTTGCACCGTAATAGACGTTGCTGTACTTGGTGCCTGTCGCAACGTTCCACATATAGTACGGAACGATGCCAAGGCCCTGCTTATAAACCGTCTCGGTATTCGAGGAGTCTACGGTACGGTTAAATTCGTATTCGCCCGTTGCGGGGATATTGTCGTAGGAGTCGTGGTAATTCTGGTCAAACTCCTCCTCAAGTATGGGAGCGTAGTAGCTCTTGAACTCGACGAGCGAGAGGCTGTCACACTTGTAGAACGCCTTGTCGCCTACGGAGTTGAGGGTATGAGGAAGATGAACGTTTACTACGTCGCTTCCTGCGAAGGAGAGTGCGGTAAGTCGTACTGTACCGTCTGCTACGGTAGCGCTCTCGCCCGTGCCTGTATAGACTGTGAGCTCAAGGCCGTAGGGCACAACGCAGTAGAGCGAGCCGTCGATAACCTTGACGTTATCGCTTATATCAAAGGTGCTGATTTCGCGGATGTACTCTACACCGTTAACCTTCTCAACAACCGAAGAGGTGAAGGGCTCGAGAGCGCACATTGCGAAGGGGTTATCGCCTATGTACTCAACCGCCTCGCCAAGAGTTACTGCAAAGGGGGTGCGTGTACCGTCGGCGCGAAGATCCTTCATAAACGCGAAATCACCGATGGATTTTGCGGCTGAAAGATTTGCTTCGGTTATGCCCGTATAAGCGAAGGCATACTCGCCGATATACTCAGAAAATTCAAGGTTGATGACGGGGGTGGCTGTACCGAGGGCGGCACACTCGCCAAACGCGCCCTCACCTATGCTTGTTCCGTCGGGGCTGAGGATGAGCTCTGTGAGCTCCTCAACGTAAATGAACGCGTATTCGTCTACCGAAATTGCTCCGGAGAGATCCGCCTTTGTAATTGCGGTTTCGGAGAATGCGTTTTCCTTTACGTACACTACGTGCTCAAGGTTAACGTCGGAGAGCTTCTCGCACGCGCCGAAGGCGTTAGCCGAAACGGTGGTGAGGTTTTCGCCGAGAGTTACCGATTCGAGCTCGCGGCAGTACTGGAATGCCTGGTTGCCTATGTACTCGAGCGAGGAGAGGTCAACCGTTCTGAGCTTGGGTGAATAGTATCTGTAAACGTAGGAATTGCCCTTGATGTAGTAGCTTGTGAAATACTGGTCGGTGAAGGTATAGTGAACGTCACCGGAGAAGGCAAGCTCGCCGATATACTTAACCCTGGAGAGATCTATGTCGGTAAGAGAGCTTGCGTTATAGAACGCGCGGTCACCGATGCTTACGTTGTCGCCGAGAGTAACCGAGGTAAGAGCGCTTGCACCGAAGAATGCCGCGTCGCCGATTACTACGTCGTTTCCTATTTCAAGGGTGGTAAGTGCGGATTTGAATACGTAGAAATAGATGCGCTTGCCGGTGTCGGGATCGACGTAGGAGAACTCGTCGAGCGTGCTCTCCTCCTCGGGATCGATGAGGTTCATATTGCGGTCAAGCATAAATGCACCCTCACCGACGGTGACACCGTCGTTTATTACGATTTTCGTTATTTTATTACACTCGGCAAAGGCACCCTCGCCGACGTGCATTCCCGAAGGAATTTCAACCTCGGTAAGAGAGGTGAAGGAGAAGGCGTATTTGCCTATTTCCGAAAGGTCATCGGCAAAGCTCGGAAGCTCGGTAAGAGATGTGCTTGCAAAGGCGTAGTCTCCGATGAAGGAAAGCTCGCCGAGGGTTACAGTAGCAAGTCGTACACAGGAATAAAATGCGTAATCTCTGACACTCGTTATGTGAGGCATAACAACCTCTTTAATCTTTGAGTTGGCGGAGAATGCTCCACTGCCAACGGTGGTGATTGCAGAATCGTTAAGGGTGAAGGTTCCGCTCACGGTGGGAGAAACGAGAAGAAGCGTCGTTCCGTCCGCGGAGGTGAGGTAGGAGCCGTTCTCCTGCGATTTGAACACCGTATTGCCTGCGGCAACGGTAAAGGATGCTACGCCTGTGTCGTAGAAGGCAAATTCGCCGATAACGTTTACGTCCTTGCCTATTGTGATTTTAGTAAGTGCGGTACAGCCTGCGAAGGCGCCTGCGGGAATTACGGCAGTGTTTGCCTCAAATTCCGTAAGAGCGGTACAGCCCGTGAACACGTACTGACCGTATTTGGGGCTTTCAGCCTTTACCGTCACCTTGGAGAGCGAGGTATCCGCGGCAAACGCGTACGCGCCTATCGAGCTTACGGTTTCAGGAAGGATTACCTGCTTGAGATTCTTGTTGCCTGCGAAGGCGTAATCGGAGATTGCGTGAGCGTTGTCAAGCGAGATGGTTCCCGAAAGGTTACAGCCAAAGAAGGCCTCCTTATTGAAGAGCTTGACGTGCTCGATGCCGGTCACCTTTTTAAGATTTGTACAGCCGTAGAACGCGCCGTATTCAATCGACATAAGGGTTGAGGGGATAACGACCTCCTCAAGTGCGGTAAGGTTTGCAAAGGCGTATGCGCCGATGGACTCAACGCCCTCGGGAATTATTACCTTCTTGATGGTGGAGTCGCCAAGGAAGGTGATTTTCGTTGTGGTGGGATCCTCGTCGGAGATCTCGTCACCCTCCCCTTTTGCTATATAGTCGTAATTGGAGAAGGCATAGTTGCCTATCGAGGTGATCATAAGGTCCTCGGGGATTGTTACGGTGCCGCCGAGACCGAAGTAGTTGTTAAGAACGGGGCCGTTATTGGTTACGAAGGGATCCTTGACCTCGATTTCAACCGTTTCGGAGTAGAAGGTCGAGTTGCCGTCAAGGAGCACGCGAACGCTTACAGACGAGAAGCCCTCAGCCTGTGCGGTGATAACTCCGTTTTGGTCTATGGTAACTATTTTATCGTTCGAGGACTCGAAGATTACCTCTGTTGCCTCGGGGAAGTAAGCATCGAGCTTATATTTGAGCCATACCGACTCCGAGGGGAACATTGCGAGCGAGTAAGAGGTGGTATTGAAGATTACCTCATCACCCGTAGCACCTATATCTCTGTCCGTATTGGAGAGGAAGTAGTATGCCTTGAGGGTTTCGTAGCCTGTGAGCTTAAAGACGTCGGCTACGGGCTTATCGAACCATCTGTAATTCGGGTCATCCTCGGACAGAACGGTAAGCCTTACTGTTGTGTAGTCGTCTGTGTTCGGGCTTTTTACGATTATCGTTGCGACGCCCGAGCCAACAGCTATTACACGGTTATTCACAACCTTTGCAACCTTAGTGTTTGCACAGCTGTATTCGAGAAGGTCAGCCCATTCGGTCGTGGGATATGCGAGGGGGTTGAGCGAATAGACCTGATTGGGACTGAGGGTAAGCGCGTAGGAGTCGGTTTCCGCATCGTAGGTAAGCTCATCGTCGGCTTCAAAATAGAAGTCGATGAACTCGTCGGGGAGCGGAATCTCGTAGGTTGCCTCGTTAAGAGCATAGTCGTAGCAGGCAACCGTAAAGGTATTCTTGTTGTATGCGTTAGCCTTGATATCATAGATGTAATCGGTGAGCTCGTAGGTAACGTAGGTGGTATCGTTGCGGTTGGAGTAAACGGGAACGGGATATCTGTCAAAGCCCTTAAGAGTGGGCGAGAGCTGACCGTCCAATTGCTCAAGCGTGATATAGCCTACCTGCATCGCCATTGCATAGTGGTTGTCGTAGACTGCCATTTTTGCATAGAGGCGCATTTTATAGTTCGCCTTATCGTACTCGGTATAGAACTCACAGTCGGTAATAGCGGGAGCCTGAAAATCGGCGTAGAGCGGGAACTCGAAGGTATTGCTCTTGTTGGTTTCAAGTCCATCGTTATCGTAGTCGAGGTAAGCCTGAAGCTTTACGTCGTATTTGGTGTTGTTTTTGAGATTATGCTCTGCCGCATCAAATTCAACGTCAACGTTTGCAGGATAGATTGAGCCGCCGTCGCCGTAGGATTTTCTGACGTCGTATTCGGTTCTTTCAAATACGACCTCACCCGTGGACGAGTCGGTTACGGTGATAACGATGCGCGCCGCGTTACGAAGCATACCTGCCCAGACGTAGCGGAAGGATTTTATCGTTCCCTCAACGTTAGAGAGCGACACGTACTCGCGGTTCGCGGATATGGTCTGATTCTTTGGATCCTGAAGGAAGTAGTAGGAGCCGAGATAGTTTACGTAGTCAAGCTCGATACCGCCGATGGGACGGGTCGCGTATGCATCAGGGAGAGTCTTGTCAAGGGTTGCGATGGAGTCGTCGAGCTCGTCCTTGTTGGTTTCGAAGTAATCAAGGTCGAATATGGGAGCCTCACTCCAGTCGCCGTAGAATGCGAGATAGGGGGTAACGAGGTCAACCTCTGTGCCCGAAACGGCATCAAGGGTGATGAAGCCCTCGACGTACATACCGTTTTCAAAGGATTCGTCAAGGTATTTTTTGTCCTCGTTGCTGAGGGTAATCTGCACGGTGAGGTCTACTATCGAGCCTGCGGGCACGGTGATTCTCTTGCCGTTGCCTGCCTCACCGTCGACAGAGATAACCGTTACGGTTGCGCCGCCGAGTATGTAGCCCTCCTCGGTAACGGTGGTTTCGCCCTTATGGGTTCTGGTATCGCTGACGCCCTCGGTCATAACGTATGCGTTGAGGTCGTAGGTAAGGTCGTAGGTGCCGAAGTTATTCACCGAGAAGGTGAGTGTGTAAACGCCCGTCTTATCGGGGTCGTCGCCGAGCTCGATTTTGGTTTTATCCATAAGCGAGCCGTCAAGGCGGTCGTAGGTCATTATATAAGCGGTGGTTTCGGTTGCGCTGGTGAGGTTTGCAAGACCTGCGCCCTGCTTTCTTACAGCGTAAGGAAGACCGTTTTTGTTAAACATAATGTCCGCAGTGGACATAAAGAGACGGTTTACGAGTGCCGCAACCTCAACGGGATCGTTTGCGATCTCGGGGAATGCGTCGGTAACGTACTGACGGAGAAGAGCCACGAAGCCTGCCATATTGGGACAAGCCATCGAGGTGCCGGAAAGACGGTCGTAGGTACCGCCCGTTACTGCGGAGAGGATATTACCGCCGTGTGCGGTGATCTCCGGCTTAATGCCGAGGTCGGGGGTGGGACCCCAAGAGGAGAAATCGGAGATGAAGGGACCGGATTTCTGATCGCGGCTTATGCTGAGAGTTCCGCCGCCTGCCGCCGCAAGAAGCTCACCGTCGTCCTGACCTATCGAGCAGATCGGAATGGTGGTGGTACCCGAGTTCATCTTAATATCACCTGCAACGTTGTTGTAGACGATGATACCGAGTGCGCCCGCCTTCTGTGCCGCGTTTGCCTTCTCCTCGAAGGTTGTGGAGCCACGGCGTACAAGGGCGATTTTGCCCGTCATATCAAGACCTGTGTAATCTGCGGGGCGTCCCGAGCCGGGAATTACAACGTATTCGACCTTCATCGAATCGGTGCCCGCAGGGAGAATTTCATTGAAGAAGTTCTTCTCGTCCTGTGCGCTGTTGCTCGCCTCAACGAAATACATAATGGTATCGCCGTAGAGGAGGTAGGGAGTCTTTTCACCCATTATGGATGCAACCGAGAGCGCACCGTCGTAAGTGGAGGGAGAGCCTACCGTAGCGGAATCGGGGTTGGAGGTAAGTCCGAGGTTACCGTTTTTCTCCGAGCCGTAGGTGGAGTTATAGCTGTTCGATGCGGCGACTACCATACTGATTCCTGCCGCGCGAATCTTGTCGTAAACTCCGCCGACCGCCTCCTTGTCCATCTCACGGCTGAAGCCGCAGGCGGTACCGAGCGACATATTGATAACGTCGACGCCAAGGGCTACGCAGTCGTCAAGTGCCGCGAGAATCCATGATGTACGTGCGCTGTCGTAGGTATCGGAGAATATTTTCATAGACACGAGCTGTGCGTTGGGAGCAACACCCGTGATTACGTCATCCTTACCGACTATAACGCCCGAAACGTGAGTACCGTGGTTGTTATGTATGGAATATACGTCGGGGTCGGAATCGGCGTAGTCGAACGAAAAAGGAACCTTGTCGTTGAGATATACGTCATCGGCGGTGAGTCCCTCTACGCGCGCCGCTGCCTCTGTGTCCGCAAGAATTGCGGCAACCTGCTCCTTGGTAAGTCCGAGCGAGGATGAGGTGAAGCGAGATACGTCAAATGCCGAGTGAGTATAGTCAAGACCGGTATCAAGAACCGCAACAACCATGCCCGAGCCGTCGTATGCGTAGTCGGAGGTATCGAAAATACCCGTGTCCTCGTAGTAGTCCACCTCGTTTTCAACAAGCTGGGTTTCGCAGGGCTCGTAGACCTCGCCCACTATCGCGGTTGCGCTGTCGCCGAGAATATCGCAGGTATCCTCAAAGTCCTTTGCAACAATCACGATTTCAAAGCCTGCAAGGACGGTATTATAGTTAGCGCCTGCGGTATAGGATATTCCCTCCTCGTCGAGCGCGGCGAGAATTCTTTTCCTTTCGGCGTTAATATTCTTTCTGATGTCCATCGCTTCCTCGGATAGCGCATATTCCGGAAGGGACATAGTCTTGTCCGTGCCCTGATAAGCATCAAGGATGGTGACGCTACCGTCAAGCTGAACGATTACCGAAATTTCATCGGTGTCCTTGACGGTATCCGGGAGCTTTTGCACCACGGAGCCATCGAGGTACTGCTCGTAATTCGTGTTGACGGAGTCGAGCTGCTTTATGTAAGCCGCCTCGTAAGCCTGCTCTGCGAACGCCGGCATAACCGCCGATACGAGAAGCACAACCGCCAAAAGAAGAACGAGAAGCGAAGAGGCTACTCTTGTTAGGGTTCTTTTCTTCATTGGTTTGAAATGACCTTTCTTTTTATATGATAATTTTATTTGATTTAATTAAAAAGATATAACACGCGTTTGTTATTATATCACATTCGCGCGAAAAATTCAAGTCTTTTTTGCTTTTATACGAGCCATTAGAAAATTGTTTACATTTTACCCTTGCTTTTTCTGACAAAATACGAGCTTGTCACAATTTGGCAACATTTTTTATTTTTTATTCGATTTTTGCAAGAAAATGACAGAAAATAAGTCATTTTTGCGGTATTACTCCCTATCCGTGTCAATTTATTTTTTATTTTTGACAGTTTTATCGGAGCAAAAAATCATTTTAAGCCTGTGTGACTTTTGCAATGCTCTTGACTTTCTGAAGATGCTATGATATACTTATTAGGTTAACAAAGCATATATTTTCAGAAAGGAACGTATTTTTACATTTTATGAGTGAAAGCACGAAAAAACGCATCCTATTGATATATACGTGCGCGCTCGGCATACTTCTGATTGCCGTTGGCGTACTTTTTGTCGTTTCCTGCGTTAATATATACAATCTCGGCGACCGCCCGTTTACGAGAGAAAATATATCCTCTGCATTCTCGAAAATCGCGGTTCCCGTTTACATAGCGATTGCGGCGGTGGTTATCGGCGGTATCGGCAAGATCTGGCTCGATACCGATGAAAAGAAAAAGAACAAGCCGAGAGTCAAGGATACTCTTGCGATACTCAAAAAAAGGCTTGCCAGCGTAGAAGCGGCGCCCGAGAGTGCGCAAAAAATCAAGCGCGAGGAGCTCTGCCGCCGCCTCATTTGGATTGGTGCCGCGGTCCTTCTTGCTCTTTCGTTGATTTATCCGTTGATTTTCATTTTCTCGCCTGCTACCTTCCCTGCCGACAACGTGAATACCGCAAATGCCTCGGTTGCCGATGCTATGATAATTCTCGGTGCGTCGCTTGCCCTGCCCACCGCGTACTCTGTTGCGGCACTGTTTGTTGCCGAGAGCAGTATGAAGCGCGAATGCGAGCTTATCAGAGCGGCGCTTACAAGTAATACCGCAAACGCGGCAAGGGAAGCGGAAGAAAATAAAAAATCCGCGCTCTCCTCGTTTTTTGAAAAGCACGGACGGGTTATTTCGATTTCCGCTAAATGTACGGTGGTAGTAGTGGGTGTCGTATTCGTCATACTCGGCATAAGCAACGGCGGTATGGCAGACGTGCTCGCCAAGGCGGTCAAGATTTGCACCGAATGTATAGGATTGGGGTGATTTGAATGACGAAGCTTTTTACCAAATTAAAATCACTTATCCCTACGAAAAGAAGGCTCATTCAGCTCTACACCGCTCTGCTCTTTAACGCGAATATCAAGGGCTTTATAAGCGGTCAGATTTACAAGGGTCCCTTGAAAAACGCCTGCGCCCCCGGACTTAACTGCTATTCCTGCCCCGGCGCATCGGGCGCGTGTCCGCTCGGCTCGCTTCAGAATGCATTTGCAAATTCGGGAAAGCGCACTCCGTATTACGTTATAGGTATAATTCTTCTTTACGGAATTATCCTCGGACGCACGATATGCGGATTTCTCTGTCCCTTCGGTCTTATACAGGAGCTTTTGCACAAGATTCCCACGCCTAAGCTTAAAAAGAACAAGTTTACGAAGGTTCTTTCCTACTTGAAATACGTTATTCTCGTATTTCTGGTCGTTATTGTTCCTATACTCTACGGAATCAGGAACGTTCCGCTTCCTGCATTTTGTAAATACATATGCCCCGCAGGAACCCTTGAGGGTGCAATCGGACTTCTTTATAACAAGGTCAATGAAAGCAGCCTTGGTATGCTCGGTCCGCTTTTCACCTGGAAATTCGCCCTGCTCGTTGCATTTATTGTCGGTTCTATATTCATATACAGATTTTTCTGCCGTTTCTTCTGCCCGCTCGGCGCTCTTTACGGTCTTTTCAACAAGTTCTCCATTCTCGGAATCAAGCTTGAAAAATCGGCGTGCGTTGACTGCGGACGCTGTATCAACAAATGTAAGGTCGATATAAGCCACGTCGGCGACCACGAGTGTGTCAACTGCGGAGAATGCCTTGACGTTTGCCCGACCAACGCTATTCGCTGGAGCGGCTCGAAGATATTCCTTCCCCCTAACGAAATCGACGCCGCGAAGGAAAAGGGCGCGCCGCTTGATGATGTGGAAAAGGCGGAGCTTGAGGTAAAGCGTACGAAGGTTAAGAAGCGCAATCTCGTGCTTCAGATAACCGCCGCTGTTCTTGCGGCGGCACTGCTTGCGTCCGCTCTCGTTTACTACAATTTCATATACGAGGAGCCGCACACGATACACGTTGACGAAAACGGCGACGATTACTGTGACGAGTGCCGCACTCTTATAGGCAACGAGGTCGGATATCCCTGCTACGGCTACGATATTAAGCTCGTTGACGAAAACGGACTCACGGGCGAGACCTTCAATCCCGCGAACAACCGCGATAAAATAACTATCATCAATTTCTGGGGCGTTTGGTGCTCCGGATGTCTGAAGGAGCTTCCCTATTTCGACAGAATAGCGAGCGAGTATTCGGACAGCGTTACGGTGTTTGCCGTGCATACTGTTCTCGACTTCGACTCCGCTATGGGTGCAGACGATTATATTCGCGAGCATTACCCCGATTCCGAGATGCTCTTTGGTAAGGACGAGACTCACCCCTCGGCAACGGCTGACGAGTATTACACAATGCTCGGCGGCACGGGCGCCTACCCGATTACAATTATCCTTGACGGTGACGGTATAATCATTGAAAAGTTTATGCACGAGGTAACCTACGAGGAGCTTCGCGCTGTCGTTGAAGGTGAATTAAACTGAATATAAAAGGAAAAGCGATGCGCTGTGGCGCATCGCTTTTTTGTCGGTTGGGATTATTTTGCTTTTACTACAATCTCAAACTCGGTTGTTCCCTCGGGGAAATGAACGTATCCCTCTTCGTCAAGCTCGCCTACAATTTCGTAGGTGGCGGCGCTGTCGGCAATCTTTACCTTAACGTCGTATTCAATGGGAATGAATTTGAATATCGCGATTCCGTCCTCACCTGTGGTTACGGGATTCTGGCACGCCTGCTGACAAATCATCATAGAAAGTCCGGCAACCGCATTGCCTGCCTCGTCAACAACCTTAACGGTGTGAGTTATTCTTTCGTCAACCTTGATAGTAACCGTGCAGGAGGTTGCGTCCTTGTCAAACATGGGCTTCGTCGTGGGAAGGTAATATCCGTCGGGAACCGAAACGTAGGTTACGCGCACAACGGTTTTGTCATCAATAAGCTCGCCTTTGGCAACGCCGTTTGCATCGGTGGTAAGCACCTCGGTCTTGCCCGAGAGGTTGCTGATGGTAAGCTGAACGCCCGGTACCTTTGCTCCGTTTTCGTCCTTAACGGTTACGGTGTACTCGGTCTTGCTTGTCGGGAGCTCAACGTCTGCCGTGCAATTATCGCACTTTCCGTCCTCGTTTGCATCAACGTGAGATGTGCAGTCGGGGTCGCCACCGCATGAGGTGATGGCAAGAGCGAGAGAAAGCGTGAGCGCGAGAGCAAGCAGGAGAGTGAGTATTCTCTTAAAATTTCTCATATTTTTCCTCCATGGTATAGTCTTTAATGTTTGTTTTTTACAATTTTCGACTCTTTTATCAAACTGCCTTTGCGGTCAGGGTAACGAGTCTTTCGCTATCCGCAGTAATAGTGAGCGTATCGCCCGCGGATACGGTCAGGGTAATCACTCCGTTTGCGTTCGCGGTATACTCGGTGCCCTTGTAGACAACCGTCACTCCGCTCGCATCGGTGAAGGTGAGCTCTGCATCCTCGCCGCCGAGGAATGCGTAAACCGTACCGTTAACGTTTACGGCGAGGACGGGAGCAACAACCGCATCGGTGCTCGGCGTAGGCTCTGCCTCTCTCGTCGATTCAATTTCCACGGGTGAGCTCTCTGTGCCGTAGGTGTTCTTCACCTCGTAGCAGCAGGCAAAGAGCCACGCGTTTTCCGCAACTACTCTGTCGGCATCATCGCCGAATATGCTGAGGCCGCCCTCAAGCATCCACCAGCCCTTCTGGTCACCGGTATTTTTAATTACCATCTCCATCTTCTTATCGAGAGGACGCATACCGTTGGAGCCGGAGAGCTCGTCATATACTGAAATAAGGTAGTTGTAAGTTTCCTTTGATACGAGAGTGTCGCCCTCGTAGAAATATTTACCCATTCTGTCGTTTTCACAAATAGTAGTAAAGGACGGAAGGATAAGACCGGGAACGCTCGAATTGCCGCCGACGCTGATTTTCACAAGCACGAGGGGACCGTTTGCGGTTCCGTAGTGGTAGTAGCCGTCGTTTTCGTTAAAGACAACCTTAACGTCGGGATTTGTGAGGTCTATATCGACGTACGAGCTGTTGAGAGGGCTGTGATATTTCTGAATATCGGGGTCGGGCTGAATTTCGACGTCGGGAATAGCCTCAACCGCATCGCCTATTCTCTCAATCTTGATTATAGCGGTTTTGGCGGTGGGCGATGCAATACCGATAACCATTTTGAGCGTGCCGCCGAGATCGTTGCCTATGCTTCCTGCGGTAACGTTAGCGGTAAATACGCCGTCGGTCACGTCGGTAAGAGTGTCCTTCTGAACGAAATTGGGCATTCCGAAATTGCCGAACACTGCCTCGCCGTCAATCTCGTATGAAAACTTATACGTGCCTGCACGGGTGGGTGTAAATATGAAGTAGGTGAGCTCGGGGCGGTCTATTTCAACCCTTGTTGCGCCCTCGGAGAGCTCGGTGGCGTTGTAATCGACTCTGCCGTTCGTTTCATAATCCGGCTCGGCGCAAATATCGCAGAGTCTGTCACCGTTTTCGTCCGTATAGCCCGGACAATGCGCCTGCGCACCGCAGGTATCGCACTTGTTGTCGCCGTTTTCGTCAACGTAGCTGTCGCAAGGAACTATCGTTCCGCAAATATCGCAGAGTCTGTCGTCTACGTCATCGCTGACACTGGGGTTGCGGTGAACGGTACAGTGAACGGTGCCGTTACAGTTATCGCATTTGCCGTTGAGGTCGGTATCGGCAAGCTCGAGGCAGTGAACGGTTGCACCGCAATCGTCACAGGTAGCATCGCCGTTTTCGTCAACGTAATAGGTACATGGTATGAGCATACGGCAGGCAGAGCATCTTTTCTCGCCCTCCTCCTTGACGTGCACGGCGCAGTGGTTTGCTATCATACAAACGTCACATTTTCCGTTCTCGTCCTCGTCAACGTATGCACAGCATGGCACGGGCTCGTCGCAGTTGTCACAGCGCGCGTCGCCGTTTTCGTCAACGAAGGCTACGCAGTGGTCTGCTACTCCGCACTTATCGCAAATTCCGTCGGCGTCCGCATCGGCAAATACCGAGCACGGAACCTTGGTAAGACATATATCACAGCGCGCGTCGCCGTTTTCATCGACAAAGCCGGGACAATGCGTATCCATAAAGCAATAGTCACAGCGGTAATCGCCGTCCGCATCCGCGTGATTGATACAGGGTACGCTTATCTGCGTTTTATTGCCTGCGAAGTTATATACCGTGATATTCGCCTCGGTGGCTGTCGCCGAAAGGGTTGCAAGCGACTCGTCGTAGGTATATCTGTTTTCTTTTGCAAAGATTATTTTGAAGGTATAGCTGTGGGGCACCTTTGAGAAGGTGGCAGTACCGTTACTGTCGGTACGCTGCTGCTCAACGTATTCACCGTTTTTGTAAAGCTCTACAACCGTAAAGCCCTCGGGTGCCGCGCCGAAAGCATCGGTTACGTTTACCTTATACGTAACGGGTGTGGGCGTGGGGGTGGGGGGATTATCATCACCGTTATCGCCGCAGGAAAAAAGCGCAAGCGCGGAGCCGAAAACCATTACGGCGGCGAGAAGAAGGGAGATAATTTTCGTATATTTGTTCATGGTTTCTCCTTTGTGAAGCATTATGCGGCGCGGATCACCGCGCCGCATAAGCCATATTTATATCACTCTGCGGCAGGACCGAGGTGCTCGTAGTAGTAGCAAAGCTTGGTCCAGGAGTTCTCAACGTTTCTGAACGTATATTTGTCCATAAGCATCTGAAGAATCTGTGCAAGCTCCTCGTCTACCTGAACGCATCCCTGTCTTTCGGGGAAGCCCGCCTCGTCAAGCACGTCATCGAGATATTCTCTTATAGCGGCTGTGTAGTCGGTGCCTGTGCCGTGGAAAATTCCGTCGAGGACGTCGTCGTACGCATAGAAGCTCCAGTTACCGTCAAAGTCATCGCCCCAAAGGGTTTTAAGACCTGCGACAGCATACTCGTGATACTGCTGTGCGAGCTCGGTGTCGTGAGATATGCCGAGATAAAGGTCCGCGGCAATCTGCTCAATTTCGGGGTTTTCGGCAAGGATCAGCTCAAATTCAGCAGCCCAGAGGTCATCCTTTGCCTCCTCGAGCTTCTCTTCATAGTAGCTTTCCCAAGCCTTGTTCTTATACTTGGTTATATCCTCTTCGGTATAGTTATCCAGGACAGCCTCGTTAGCGGCGAGCCACTCCTTCTCAAACGCCTCGCGCCACGCGGGCTCGTTGAGCTTCGCCTCTGCCTCGTATTCGTTTGTCCATCTGGATTCAAAGTCGGTTTCCTTCTTCCAGTAGTCGGAGAAGCCGAGCTTTGCATAGGTGTTATAGTAGGCTATTGCCTCAATATCGCCTGCGGTCTTCGAGAAGTCGAAGGCGTAGGTTTCTATAAGCTCCGTCAGGGTTTTCGTGGGGAAGGTGTTGGTTGTCCAGATAAAATCCGCATATACGGGAGAGCCGTATTCCCACGCACCCGTTGCGGAGTCGGTGATTATCTTGTGGTAGTAATATCCGTCGTTACCGAGAACAACGTCGATACCGCCTGCGAGCATATTGCCAACGCTTCCGTCGGTTCCCTCCTCATAGGTGAAGTATCCGGGGCTTGCCTCACGGAAATAGTCAAACTCCTCTGCGGCGTATCTTACGGTGAAGGTGAATTTACCCGTGCCTGTGGTTTCGTAGAGAGCTATTGCGATATAATACTCAACGCCCTCCTCGAGATATGCCACAACCGAGCAGTTGGTGAGGTCGCGCTCCACAACGCCATTCTCGTTCTCTACAAGAAGGTCGAGGTTAAGGCGCTCGCCTGCGTTAGAATCGGCAACGAATTTTCTGTCACCGACAGATGCCCACTCGTCGTGGTTGCCCTGGAATATCCAGCCGACAACCTCCTGCTTGCTCTGCGAAACAACGCGATATACGCCCGACTTGGTGGGAACGAACTTGTAGAGGAGTCCGCGGGGCATAATCACGCGGTTGTACTCAACGGAATTGTAAACGGGGTTCTCTGCATCGAGGGTTTCGAGTGCCTCATAGGAGCTGAAGGATGCAAGTCCCTTGATAGGGTCCTCAAGCTGCTCACCGTTAGTTCCGTAAGAATCGTAATAAACACAAAGCTCGAGCCATGTGTTTTCGCCGGGAATCTTACCTACCGAAAGAGCGTACTTCTGAACGAACGCCTTAAGGTAGCCTGCAAGCTCCTCGGTAACGCTTGCGTAGCCGTAGAGCTGTGAGTTTGAGGCGTAGTTGCAGTACATTTCAAACTGATTGAATTTGTTCTCACCGTTTATCATAAACTGATAGTTGTTATCAGCCTCGTAAAGCTTGATTGTAACGGTGCTGTCGGGGTCAAAATTGGTATATCCGATAAGGTTGGCAAGAAGGATAGGTCCGTCTGCGGTGCCAACGTGATAGTAGCCGTCCTCACCGAGAACAACGCTTACGTAATCGTTATAGCCGGTGTTATCGGCCTTGGGCTCGGTTGCAGCCTGACGGAAGATGTATACCTCCTCAAGCTCTATATCCTCCTTGGGAATAGCGCGAAGGCTCTTGAGGTAAACGGTGTCGTCGCCTGCGCTGTTAGCGGAGTCCTTTATGTAGCAAAAGGCGACCTCATAGGTGCGGCTTTCATTGGCTACGAAGGCGCATGCAGTCTGCCAGCCGTCCTTTTCCACGCCGGCGATGGAGTAGATATCCTTGTCGTCTACGAGGACGTACATAACGTCATAAGAGCCCGTGGTGTTGTCGTTGTGAGTTGACGAAAAATAGTCGAACAGGAGCGCCTCGCCCTCCTCGAGATAAACCTCGGCATAGAGGGTTGCGTATGAATTATCCTTGCCGTAGTTGGTGGGACGGATGCAGGTTACCTTATCCATTCCCTCCTTGTCGAATTCGACGATTTCAAAGGGCCAGGAAAATTCCGCGTCGGTGGGGTCGGTTTCGGGCTTATAGGTAACGGTGAGATCCGAGCCGTTGAAGGCGGCGGCAAGCTCATCGCTCGAGGGCATTTCCTTGTCGGGCTTCTCCTGCGGGGAAAGCTCGTAGAGGGATGCGTAGGTAGACTGAACGTACTCGTCGCTCGTGTAGTGAGCAAACGCCTTTGTCCAATAGCCCGTGCCGATTACGGCACCAACCTCGATTATGCTTATCATACCGTAGCGGTCGATAACCACCGAGCAGGGTGCGGCAGTAAAGCCGAAGGCATCGTTAAGACCGACGGTATCCTTCATCATCGGGAAGGTATATTCGTAGTCAGCCTTGAAGTTCTTGACGGAGAGAGCGCTGTCCGCTGCGTAATCGTTAATAGCGAGGATTTCTATCTCGTCCTTATAAAGCTCGTATGCCTCCTGAATGCTGGGGAATTCCTGCAGACAGTAGGTACAGGTGGTGTACCAGACGTTAAGAACAACCGCCTTTTTGCCCGATTCAAAAATATCGGAGAGCGTATGGGAGTTTCCGTCGGGATCGGTGAGGGTAAAGTCGTGCATTATGTCACCGAGCTGATAGGAAACGCCTGCAAGTCCCGTATCCTCAACAAGCTGTGTGGAGAGCTTTATAACAGTTGTGCCGGTTGCGGCAAAGGGATACTGCTCGCGGGCAACGTAGCCTGCGGGGAGGTCATCCTGACTGAGCCGTGCGGCGTATGTAGTGGAAACGGGAATGTTGAAGGTTGCGGTACCCGTTTCGTCGGTTTTCTGCCAATCAATCATAGAGCCGGTTGCGGTATCAATAACCGTAACGATAACGTCCTTGAGGGCGTATCCGCCGGCCGATTGAACAACTACGGTGTAGGTAGCCTTACCGTTAGGACCGGGGGTAGGCGTAACCGAAACCTCCGCGTCACATTTATCGCATTTGCCGTTTGTGTCGGCATCTACGTGCTCCGTACACTCGTCGTCACCGCCGCAGGAGGTGAGAGGAAGAGCTACGGCAAAGAGCATTGCAAGCGCAAGAAAAAGCGCAAGCAGCTTGCTGAATTTTTTCATAGTAATCTCCTTAATCAATTTCTATGTACGCATGTATACACAAAAATAAGCATTCGATGTAATGATACCATAAAACGACGCAAAAATCAATAGAAAACTCTAATATTAAATATTTATTTTAATTTTGTTAACAAAGCAAGGCGCGAAATCATAGCGAAAAAACGAAAAAATTTTCGCGGTATTTTACAAAAATATCCCCTTTACAAGCCGGGAATAATTTGGTATAATATTACTGAAGAAAAGGCAGAAATACCTGCATTTGTAACGTTTTATTTACATAAATCGGAGGGGCTATGACCACTAAGCTATTCGGAAAAATTGACACGGGTACCGATGTTTTTGAATATATCCTAAAAAATGAGTGCGCAGAGGTAAGCATTATTACTTACGGCGCGGCAATAAGAAAATTCGTCATATACGGCACAGATATAGTCGGTGGCTTTGATACCCTTTCGGATTATTTGCTCGACGACTCCCATCAGGGCGCAGTCATCGGCAGGGTTGCAAACAGAATTGCCGATGCGAGCTTCGTTATGGATGGCGTGCGCTACTATCTGCCGAAAAACGACGGCGAGAATTGCCTGCACGGCGGAGTCGGCTTTGACCGAAGGTGCTGGGTCGTCGATAAATACGATGGGACAAGCATTACCCTCTCCTACACCTCACCCGACGGTGAGGAGGGATTCCCCGGTGAGCTTTCCGTATCCGTTACGTACACTCTTACGGGCACGGCGCTTATGATCAGCTACGATGCCATACCCTACTCCAAGACCCCGATTGCGCTGACAAATCACGCGTATTTCAATCTTGACGGCCTCGGTGGCACTATTCTTTCACACGTGGCGGAAATTTTCGCCGACAAATATACCGAGGTGGGTGACGACCTGATACCAAACGGCAACCGTCCGAGCGTTGTGGGCACCGCTTTTGATTTCAGAGAGCCGCACGCGATAGGCGAACGCGTTGGCGGTGATTTTCTCGGCTACGACCACAATTATTTGCTCACCCCCGACACTTTCGGTCAATTCGGAGATAAGAGCCTCGGACTTGCCGCGCGCGTATCGGGTGAGCGCCTTTCAATGTCGGTTTACACCGACCAGCCGGGCATTCAGTTCTATATCGGTAATTTCCTCGGCGGCGGTATTCCGTTCAAGGGCGGCGCACAGCGCAAAAAGCACGGCGCATTTTGCCTCGAAACACAGACGGAGCCTAACTGCATAAATCGCGGCGAGGGCTTCTACGAGGGCGGAAAACGTTACACGCATACCACCGTTTATGAAATTTCGCTCAAAAAATAACTTCTAAATTAATTCCTACGGAGTAATAAAAATGAAAATTCGTATGATTGGAACGGGCTACGGTGAGTGTAAAATCAAGCGCACCGTTTCAAAGGATTACAGAGGGCGCGGCGGCGTATTGATTGACGATACGATTCTTCTCGACGCGCCTGCCGATATAAAGGACACCGCGGACGGTCTCGGACTTACGGACACACTGACGGGAATCACCGACGTGCTTATTTCGCACTCACACGAGGGGCATTTTTCCTCGGCGGCGATAGATTTCATTGCCAAGCGCCGCAAGGTGCGCGTTTACGCCTCGCGCGAGGTTCTTGTTCAGCTTTCCGACAACCCTAATATAGTAAAATACGAAATTAACGCCTTTTCACAGTTTGCAGTCGGCAAATACAGCGTTACCGCCCTGCCCTCAAATCATTCGACCGAGAATCTTTCCGAGGAGTGCTTCAATTTCCTGTTCATAGGCGACAGCTCCCTGCTCTACGCCCTTGACGGCGGCTGGATAAACGGGCGCGCCTTTAACGTTTTGCGCCACGCGCGGCTCGATGCAATAATATTTGACACCGCTCTTGAGGCGGCGGCACCGTCGGAAAAGAGCCTTTACCACAACGGTATATACACCCTTGCAACCGTCAAGGCTATATTTGAAAGCTGTGGAATGATTCACGAAAAGACGAGGATTATTCTCTCGCATATCCCAACCGACAAGCGCCGCTCGATTCACGACGAGCTATCACCCATTGCCGCGAAATACGGCTTTACCCTTTCCTACGACGGATATTTTGCGAGAATATAGAAAGGAGATGCTAACCGCATCTCCTTTTTATTATAGTTTTACCTTGTCGAAGCCTGTGCCGTTAAAAACACAGAAGTGGTCGTAGCCGACCTCGCGCAAAAGCTGTACCGATTCGTTGAAATGAAAATCAAGATTGTCGGGGTGGTGAGAATCACTGTTTATGACGACCTCGCCGCCAAGCGACAGAAGATGTCGCAACAGGTAATCGCTCGGATACGGCACGGTTCTCCAGCCGCGAGAAATTCCGCCCGTATTTATTTCGAAATATTTACAATATTTCGCCACCTCAGTCATAGCATCAACGGTAAGGCTTATATACCGCTCGTCGCGCTCAGGCATTATGCTGAATTTATTCAGTACGTCGAAGTGCCCTATGAGCGTGGGCTTTGAGGATTGGGCGTGCTCGATTACCATATCGTAATAGCACCTCGCCATATCCATAACGCTTCCGCCGAAGGCATCGCGTATGCACTCCTCTTGCTGACGTGCCGAGTGGTCTATCGGGTAGCAGATGCCGCCGCGCACAATATAATGCACCGAGGCTATCACGTAGTCGAACGTCGAGCGGTCTACGTCGGAGTAATAATCCTTTTCAATGCCGAGGAAAATCGGGATTTGCCCGCGGTATTCCTCCCTTGCGCGAAGAACCTCGTCCGCATACGCGCCGTAGTCCTCAAGCTTCATACAGTAGCTTGTATCGCAGGCGGTGAAGCTATGGTCGGAAAAGCCGAGAGAAAGCATATTTTTTGCTATTGCGGACTCAACATTCTCCTTCACCGTTCCCTTTCCGTCCGAAAAGGTGGTGTGGGTGTGCAGATTTGAAAATCTCATATTCTCTCCTAAAAGCCTCAGATAATGCGCACTCTTACCACTCCGTCGATTTTGTAGAGGTGTGCGGCAACCGCCTCGGTATCGCATTTGTTGACGTCGAGCATGGTATAAGCCATCTCGCCCTTGGATTTATTAAGCATATTTTCGATATTGACGTCGTCCTCTGCCACTATCGCGGTGATTGCCGAGAGTGTGTTCGGAATGTTTTTATGAATGATGCATATACGGTATTTTCCGCTTTTCGCCATAGAAATCGACGGCATATTAACCGAGTTGGTGATATTTCCGTTCTCAATGTAGTCGATAAGCTCCTTTGCCGCCATAACCGCGCAGTTGTCCTCCGATTCCGGAGTCGAAGCGCCAAGATGGGGGATACAGATAACCCCCTCAACGCCGATCATTTCGTCCGTCGGGAAATCCACAACGTAGGATGCGACCTTGCCCGATTCAAGCGCGGCAAGCATATCCGCACTGTTCACAAGACCGTCGCGCGCGAAATTGAGAATGCGGACGCCGTCCTTCATAGCGTCTATCGCCGCCTTGTTCACTGTGCCCTTCGTCTGTGCATTTAACGGAATGTGGAGCGAGATGTAATCGCACGCCTCGTATATTTCCTTCAGCTCGGTAGCGCGCTTGATATTATGCGACAGATTCCACGCGTTTTGAAGCGAAAGATAGGGGTCGTAGCCGTAAACCGTCATACCAAGCTCGCTCGCCGCATTGGCAACGAGGACGCCTATTGCGCCAAGACCGACAACGCCAAGCGTTTTTCCGCGGATTTCGGGGCCCGCGAAGGCGCCCTTGCCCTTTTCAACCATTTTGCCGACCTCGGCACCGTTTCCCTTTAGGGTTTTCGCCCATTCGATTGCGGGGATTATTTTGCGCGAGCTCATAAACAGACCTGCCAGAACAAGCTCCTTTACGGCGTTGGCATTAGCGCTCGGAGTATTGAAAACCACGATACCGTCATCACTGAGGCGGTCGATCGGTATATTATTGGTGCCGGCACCTGCTCTCGCTATCGCAAGCAGGCTTTCGGGAAAGACCTCCTCGTGAAGCGAGGCGGAGCGGACTATGGCACCGACGGGCGCGGGATGCTCCGCAGAGATTTCGTATAACGCGCTGTCAAACATTTTTGTTCCGACAGGGGAAATTTTATTATATGTTTTTATGCCGTACATTAAATATTTTTCCTTTCAAATTCTTTCATAAATTCAACGAGCGCCACGACACCCTCCACGGGCATGGCGTTGTATATTGATGCTCTCATTCCGCCGACCGAGCGGTGACCCTTGATATTGATGAAGCCTGCCGCCTTAGCCTCGGTGACGAATTTTGCATCAAGCTCGTCGCTTCCTGTGACGAAGGGAACGTTCATAAGCGAGCGGTCCTCGGGAACCACTGTTCCGCGGAAGAGCTTGCTGTTATCGAGAAAATCGTACAGAAGCTTTGCCTTTTGCTCATTTATCTGCTTCATTTTTTCAAGTCCGCCAAGCTTCTTTATCCACTTGAAAACGAGTCCCGCGATGTAAATAGTGTAACACGGGGGCGTATTAAACATAGATCCGTTATCGGCGTGAGTCTTATAATTCAGCATTGTGGGAGTCATTTCCTGCGCGTTGCCGATAAGGTCGTTTTTTACGATAACGATAGTGAGTCCCGCGGGGGCAACGTTCTTCTGCGCTCCTGCATACAGAAGGCCGAATTTCGAAACGTCGATGGGCTCGGAAAGAATACAGCTCGATATATCCGCCACGAGCGGCACCCCCTGCGTATCGGGAAGCGTTTGCCACTTCGTTCCGTATATGGTGTTGTTCATACATATATGAATGTAATCGGCCTCGGGGTCAATCATATCGGGGGTGATTTTCGGAATATAGGAAAAGGTTTTATCCTCGCTTGATGCAATCGCACGGGCGTTGCCGTAGCGCGCCGCCTCCTTATACGCCTTTTTCGCCCACTGACCTGTGATTATATAATCCGCCTTTCCGTTTTTGTTCATAAGGTTAAACGGCACCATCGCAAACTGCGTTGAAGCGCCGCCCTGCAAAAACAGCACGGTGTAATCGTCGGGTATGCCCATTATCTCGCGCAGGTCGGCTTCTGCTGAGTCGATTATGGCCTGATACTCCTTTGAACGGTGGGACATCTCCATTACCGACTGTCCGGTCTGTCCGTATTCAAGCATTTCTGCCGCCGCAGTCCTTAAAACCTCCTCGGGAAGCATAGATGGACCGGCGCTGAAGTTATACACTCTTGCCATAATTTTTCTCCTTTTTAAAAAAATAAATATGTTGCTATTATAACGACATTTGTCGCTCTTGTCAATACATTTTTTAAAATTAACATCTTTTTACCATAATGCACTAAAAAGTTAGGAATTTTATGACTTTTTGGACAAAAAAAGACTTGATTTTTTCGGCGAATTATGGTATAATTCGATTGTGCACAATTGAATTTCGCAAAATGAAATGATTACAACGGAGGTTGGACGGTTGAACAAAAAGTATTCTGCTCTGCGGCTTGAAAATCAGATATGCTTTCCGCTTTATGCGGCGGCAAAGGAGGTTGTTAAAAAATACCGCCCCTTGCTTGATGCGCTTAATCTTACCTATACACAATATATTACTTTGCTCTTGCTTTGGGAACACGAAAAAATAAGTTCAAGAGAGCTTGGCGAGCGTCTTTTTCTTGATTCCGGCACTCTGACCCCCGTGCTGAAATCGCTTGAGCGCAAGGGCTACGTCAGCCGTTCTCGCTCGCAGGTTGACGAAAGATTGCTCGACGTGTCGCTTACCGATGCGGGCAGAGCCTTGAAAAAATCGGCATGGACGCTTCCCTATTCCATCAGCGGCTCATTAAACCTTGATGACGATGAGCTTTCAACGCTATATCGGCTTCTGTATAAAATCTTGAATTAAGACGCGCATTTTATGCGCAAGCAAACAAAAAACGGTAAAGGCATCCGTTAAATCGGTTCCTCTACCGTTATTTTTACGTTCTCAAGCAAGGCGCGAGAGCATCACTGTTTTTGCTTATGCACGCCAGGCTCCGCCGCCGCAACCATTCCAGAAAAACTCCAGAAGTCTTGCCGCAACGCCGCCAAGCTCACAATAAACAGTGTTATGTATTGCCTTGAGCTCCTTCATTCCCCATTTGTCATAAACCTTGTCGCCAATCTCGTGACAAAGCTCCTCGACGTCATCCTGTTCCCACGGCTCGTAGTCACCGAATGCAAAGCTGGGAAGATGGCGAAGTGCCTCGAGAATAGTGTCCTCTATCTCACACCAATCGTCATCCTCGAGTGCCGGATCAACGCCTTCTCTTAATTCGTCTAACGTTTTCATATTCGTGCCCGTCCTTTCTTAACGCGATTTTCGACCTCGCTAAGACCATTATATAGCATTAGCGTACAAATGTCAACAGTAGTGCCGTCGCCCTACGGCATTTGAGTAAAGAAATATCGTATTTTTGTGCTCGCGTGTGGCGTAACAGTTAGTGCTTTGATTACAGAATTTTGGCAAGCATATCGGACAGCGTCATCGCCATAGAGTAGAAGCCCAAATCGGTCGGGTGAGTGCTGTCAACCGTTCCCTCCAATTTTGCCAGCTCCATAAGCTGCGAACCGGGAATGAAATACACGTTCTTATCGCCGCGTGCAAGAGCGTTTTCATACGTTTTTATTATCGCTTCGCGACGGGCGTAATCTGACGGTGTAAGCTCGTATTTCGGCTTCGACATAATTACTATCGGCAGCTCGGGATTCGCTTCGCGAATTTTCAAAAACATTCTCTCGTGCGTTGCCACAAGATGTGCAAGGTCGGGTGCATTAAAATCGTAGTCGTAAACGAAAAGCGACATATCGAGATTTTTGATATAATCGGCTATTTCGTCCTCTCCCTTTGCATTCCCGGAGAAGCCGAGATTTATATAATCCGCATCGAAGCGTCGGGAAATTATGCTCTGATATGAGCTGCCGGGGCGCGAGGCACAGCCGCCCTGCGTAATCGAGGAGCCGTAATAAACAATGGGCTTTTCTATCCTGTACGGTGTCGGCTCGGAAACCGTGGCTTTGTCTTCGAGTCCTATATAGAGCTCGCAAACGTCGCTATATAAGGGAAAGTTTATCGTTATATCCGCCTCCTCAGAGGCGCCGAGCTCGATAACCCCCTCGTAGCCGTCGATAATATTGAACGGCGGTATGTAGGTCTTGACGTATTTACCGTTCGCATACAAATCGAAGCCCGACGAGCCGCAAAGCGCGAAATGCGACATTTTTCCGACGTTCTCCATTTTTGCGCTTATCGCTACGTACGAGGAATTCGTTCTGAAACGGACTCTGCCGCCCGCCGTGTTCGCGTGCAAGGAGTAGACCCCCTCGCTTACTGTTTTTGCAACCGCTTCTGGTAGCCTTCTGAATTTGCCGTCCTCATAAAACACACCGTATATCCTGAACGGAAGCTCACGCGCGTTATAAAACTTTATATCCGCCTTGTCAATATTGGTTTCAATCTTAAAATTTTTGTCTATTTCGGAGATATTTCTCATATTCAATTCCTCACATATGAATTACACCTATATTCTAATAAAAAATGGAAAGATTGTCAAGCAATTTTGGGGAAATTGGTATGAAGATATGAATAAAACCCTTTTGCGAAAAAAGAGAGCTCCGCGAATAGTGCAATAATAGTTTAACGAGAACTCTCTGCACCATCCTCTTTGAGTTTTGTAACAAGTATTCCGTCCTTTGTTGCAATTAACAGCAATTCGTCACCCAAATCTATTCCGTAATAATCACGCATATTTTTAGGTATAACTATCCTCGCAAGCCTATCTAATGTTTTTTTAACTTTAAAATTCATTTCTGCTCCCCCATTACAATTTTGTCAAAATCGTGGAACACCGATATTTTTTATTATACACATAATTTAAAATTTGTAAATATCGTGGAACTCCACGAGAGAAAAAATAAAAAAGAACGTATAATAATTGTGGAACTCCGTAAAGGGATTCCGTGAGGAGTTGAATTATTATATGCGAATGAATGATGCTATTGTAATGCGAATAAGAGAAATATGCGATGAGAAGGGGTTGAACGTCTGCGACGCTTCGCTTAAAGGCGGGATGTCACCATCTGCCATATACGACCTTATAAAAGGAAGAACGAAATGCTCAAAAGTAATCACCGTTAAACGTTTTTGCGAGGGCGCGGGTATTACCCTGTGCGAATTTTTTGATAGAGATTATTTTAACGATATTGAAGAATAACTAATATCAACATAAAAAGCACCCTTCCGGGTGCTTTTGCTTTTGGGTTGACTAAATATTCACCGCTATTTTGATGCTGACTGAACTTATGTGTCTTAATCACGGCAGAGCCGTGGATATCATCAAAACGAAGTTTTGTATATCACCAAGGCGCAGAGAAATGCACCTTCGGTGATGCCATACACGCTAACGCGTGATTCCATACCAAGCCTGCGGCTTGGATAAAAAATCCGAGAGCCTTGCTCTCAGATTTTTGGCAGGGGCGGAAGGACTTCAAACGGCGCCGACATTCCCCTTTTCATTGGTCGGCGCATGGAGTTTGCTCGCATTGCGGCAAACGTCCTCGCTCGATATAGCCTTTTCATATATTTTTCTTTCAATTATCTCGCGATGGGTTCGGTCAACCGCCCGTAAAACAAAAAGGAACAAGACACTTCGCGCCTGTTCCTTTTGTTTGTGTAATAACTCACTCGTTAATACATTGCACCGCTTATAGCAAAAATGGTGCATTTTATAGTTCGTTTTCTTTGCGCAAAATATCGAGCATCATACTCGCGCCGAGCCGAAACGCATATACAAATATTGCCTCTTCGG
>JAFURQ010000015.1 GCA_017471825.1 Clostridia bacterium | reverse complement strand
TGTCTACAGGATTGTATCCCATCTTTCGTTCCCATGTCAACCCTTTTTTGTAATTTTTTAAAATTCAACGTTGTATCTTATTGTGATGAGGTTATCTTTATACCTTTCGTATACGCCGTCCGAAAGGAGCTGCGCGCAGTGCGCCTTGCACTCGTCGGTGATTTTTTCCTCGGGGATTGTGAGCGCGTCGTCAAGCGTTACGCCCGCCCATTCGAACGATACGGAAATTCCGTCGGCGCTCAGGAGCGATTTCACGCCGTCAAGCACCTTTTTGGTATAGCCTACGACCTCTATGCGATAGGTGCTCACCTCTTCTGTAACCTCTGCCATAACCGTTTCCTTCTTTCTGAAGAAGAGGAAGCCCTTGCCGTAAACCGTCTTGGGCACGGTTTTCTTTATCTTGGTTACAAGCCTTTCCACACGCGGCACGAAGAAAAATCCAAGCTCCCAGCGACCTGCAATTCCGTTATAAAGCACAAGGAGCTCGTTGGCGAGCTTTTTATTATGCTCGGCAAGCGTGTCAAGGCTGATGACTCCTTGGACGTCCTGCGGCAGTACGTAAAGATGCGAGCACGTCACGTATCCTCTGGAGAGCGACGAGGATCTTACCAGCGTATTTAAGGTAAGACCGCCGCAAATCTGCCTTTTTCCGCCGTCAATCAGGGTGTAATTGCCGTTTTTGGCGTTGCCCGTTATGATTTCCTTTATTCGACGGTAAATATGCTTCACTATAAAATCAATCTGCCCCTCGGCACGCGCGCGAATATCCTCAACAAAGGAATCCCTGTCATACGCCATTTCGGCAAGCGCATCAAGGAACCCCGTGCTTTCGTTTTTGCTTACAGACATAACAATCTCCTGTTACCATACTTTTTATTATATAATACCACGCCGCGCGGACAAATTCAAGTGCCTCGAGCTTATATTTTAAAATATTCGTGTTGAAAAGTCGGGCGGGGTGTGGTACAATATAGGTGACAGCCGCCGAGGATGGCATTTTGGCGACGGATTGGAGATTGTTATGAAAAAGCTGTTCGTTTCATCGACGTTTAAGGATATGCAGCTCGAGCGTGACTCGCTGAAGAATCACGTTATACCCGACCTCAACGTGAGGCTGCGCGAATACGGCACGAAAATCACCCAGACCGATTTGCGCTGGGGTATATCGACCTCGGAGATGTCGGCTGAGGCAGGCGAGCAAAAGATACTGAACGTGTGTCTTGATGAAATCAACAAATCAAGACCGTATATGATAGTTATGCTGGGCGAGCGCTACGGCTGGATTCCCAGCCCTGCAATCATTGATATGAACGCGCGCGGTAGGGAGATCGCTCTTGCCAGCAACCACATAAGCGTAACTCAGCTTGAAATAGAATATATTGCGTTTACCGAGAGGTATGACAGCACGAGAATTTTCTTTTATTTCCGTGATATTGACTGCTCGCAGATGGACGAGGAAACGCGCGGCATTTACGAGGAAAGCTCACCCATTGCGATAAGCAAGCTCGCCGAGCTTAAGGCGCGAATTGAAAAAAGATTCCCCGAGCAGATACGCCGCTACTCGCTTGACTACGTTGGAGGCGAGCTTCGCGGAATTGAGAGATTTGAGAAGCTGGTCACGGAGGATTTGTATGCTCTTTTCTGTCGCGATATGGCTGAGGACGGGGCGCTTGACGTCAACGTAAGGGTCAGAGAAAAGTTACACGGGGAGGCACTTGATTGCCTTTTGACCTACCGTCAGGAATACGACATCGGAAAAAACAAGGGCAGCTCCCTGCCCTGTGCTGACATATCGGCGGCGGAGAAAAATCACACCTATATCGGCGGCTCGCCAAGGTGCGGAAAGACGACCTCTGTCATGGCGCATTACGCAGGATTTTACGCCTATCAGCACAGAGATGAGCCCTGCTGGGAGCTGGCGGAGCCGCTGTTTGAGGCACCCGATATGTTTTACGGCGGAGGTATACTCGCGTCCTGGATTGCCGGGATAGACACCGAGAAAACCCTCCCTCTCTACCTGCAGATTGGAAACTGCAAGGACATAAGCGACGACCGCGATTTTCTGCGCACGCTCTTATACTACGTTAACCTTCAGGCAGAGCTTCACCTTCAGCTTCCCACCGAGAGGGGTGAGCTTATTTCCGCGCTGTGCGAGAGCCTTCGGGCGCTGTGCCGAAGCGACAGATGCCTTTATCTGTTCGTTGACGATTTGAACCCCGAGACCTTGCGCGATTTGGCAGAAATAGAGCACGGCTTCGGCGAGGAGGAAATACCTCTTCTGATGGAGCATTTCTTCTTCTACGCCTCATTCAACAACCAGTTCAGCGCGGTACCGGTGTACCTGCCGTTTTACGATTACAGTCAGCGCTCGGTTGAGGTTGAAGAAATTTACGCTCCTGCGGAATATTTTTTCTCCTATGCAAAGCGTCTTGGCAAGGAGCTTTCGGCAGGGGTGGTCAATCACATCGTCGGCTATTACGGCGGCTACGGCAAAACCTTTGACGATGCGGACCTTACGCATATCACGCGGCCGCACGCAGGCCTTATGGCAAACTACGTTATGAATTTCACTGCCGAGGATTACGCGCGCATAAAGGCGGCGGGAAACGATATGAACGCCATCGAGGCGCGCCAGCTTGAGCTTCTGAATGCCGTTAAGGGCAATTTTCACGATGATATGAGCGGCGAATCTCTGCGGCGTGTTGCTCTTTTGAATATCGAAAAATTCGAGGCAAACCACACCGACACCATTCTGCGCACGCTCGGAATTATATACATACTTTCGGGAATTTCATTCTCGATGGAGGAGGCAAGGCAGGTTGCGCAAATGCTCGGCGAGGAGTGGAGCGACCTTGAATACGTATCCTATTTTGACGATTTCAAGGAATTCTTCCTTTACAACAGAGAGGAGGACAGCTACCGCATTCTCCCAACCTTCCAGGAGATTTTACGCCGCCACTTTATAGAACGGCATACGTCGGGCGCAGACGCGATGAAAAATGCGGTCAAGCAGCTGATAGGCGCGGTGCAAAAAACCGCGTTCTACGAAACGAAGCGCAACGCTCTGTTCCTGCCTGTGCTTCTCGTACCCGATTCGAGCTTTGTGCTTGACTGTATCCTGCTCCTTAAGGGTCAGCGGGATGACGAATACCGCCTCGGTTACAGAGTTGGCGAAACTGTCCGCGAGCTGCTGAAATCGCTGTCCGAGGACGAGGCACGCGCGCTCGGCGATACCCTGCATCCGATTCTGACCTCAGAGCTGTCGGAGGAGGCGGTGTGCGGATTCTTCGACGGAATAGGTCTCGGCTTCCACGACCACGTCTACGGGGCAAAGCTTCTCGCGCTTGCCGATGCGCTTGGAAAAGAGGTCGGCGCAAGAGATGAGAAAACGGGAGCGACGCTGTCGCTTGCTCTTGCGACACTGCGCGCAGACTGCTACAACGGCTGGAAAAACGACAGGACGGTTTCGCTTCTTCTGGAGGCAGAGGGGCACGTCGAGGGTGCGCACGCCACGCGCACGATAAAATACCTTTCCACTCTTGCATCGCTTTTACGCACGTTCAACGATGACTCGCCGATGTTCAACCGTATTCTTGATTTGATTAAACGGCATTTACCAACCGACTATCCGCGCACGGAGGACGAAAATCGCACTCTGTCAACCATGGCGGATATGTTCACGCTTGCCTATTATATGCGGAAGCTTGGCGGTATGAAGGACTATTTTGACCCCGACGCACTGCTCGAGCCGTTCTTGAACGCGGATAATTTCTGCCGTTTGGGGCTCAGAAATGCGGCGGCGGCGATTTGCGCGCAGGACGCGCGCGTGATTGGTATGGAGCGGCTTCGCGCACGGCTGAAGATGTTTATGGAAAGCCTTGCGTCAGGCTATCCGTCCAGCTCGTATGCCGGCAGACTTATAGGCTCGTGTATGCTGGCTGTTTTCTTCAACGCGGCGCTTATTTTGCCGCGCGGAAGCGCCGAGCTTGAAAAATATTTCTACCCCTATCAGAAGGCGGTGCTTCGCTCGCGCGACACCTCTACGCGCGACGGTGCGTACGACTGCATTCATTACGGACTTTTCCTGCAAAACGCACTCTATTTCCACAGAGCTACCGGCATCACGCGAAGCATGGACGAGGTGATGTGGGAGGCTACCCAGCTGAGCCGTTGGTACGGCGTTTTCGACCTGCCGATTGAGGAAAGCATTGACGTTATCCTCAGGGTTTGCTGGGCGTACGTGACGTATCTGAAGGACCCCGATTTCCACGATATGCTTTCGGTTGATGCATCGAAAAGCGCCTACCGCTATGACAAAAGCGACGGCGAGGAGCCGTCCTTAAGGGCTCTGCACTACCGCCTGACCGTACAGCTCGCCGCCGTGCTTCACAACCCCAATTCTCGCATTATGAAGCCAAAGCTGAAGCGGTTGTTCAGAACGCTCGAGGAGCACTACGGCGACTATATGACAAGCCTCGCCGGCCTGCCGTACAAGACCGTAAAAAAATACATCGACGAGTGCTGATGGCGTGACGGTCTCGCGCCGCTCAAGCTTGCCATTTAGGTGAGCTTTACAAAAAAGAGAGAACAGCTCGGTTTTTTCCGAAATGCTCCCGTAATTCTTTTGGAATGACAATTCTGCCGAGCTTATCTATTCCTTTAGTTATGCCTACGTTTTTCATTTTTCTCTTACACCCAAAGCCTCATTTTTCTTTTTCGACATTTAGTGAATGTCAAAATGGACATTTTAACACAATATAATATATTTGTCAATCACTGAATGTCAAAAAGAGGTGTAAAATGTTCAAAAACAAGAACGCCGGTAAAAACAATTTGTGCGGAGAAAGCATTCGCAGGCTTAGGTTGTCCTACCCCACCAAGCTTTCACAAAGAGGACTTGCTGACAAAATGCAACTCATCGGTATAGACGTAGATAAGAATGCCATACAAAGAATAGAGTGTGGAAAAAGATTCGTTACCGAAATTGAGTTAAAGGCATTTGCCGAAATATTCGGAGTCAGCCTTGACGAGCTTATTTAACTGCAAACAATCACCGTGGTAATATAAAATGGGACAGAGAGCCTTGCGTTCTCTGTCCCTAATCTATTTTATGAATCACTGTCAATTAAACAGCGGTCCGTCGAGGTTAACGGTTTCCTTACTGCTCTCGGAGTTGAGCCACTCGTTAAAGCGAGCCTCGCCTACGGCCTCCTTCAGCTCCGACTCGTCAACCTCCTGAAATTCCACCGTGGTGGATGCGGCGTCCTTGCCCGGCGTGACAATCAGGAGCATATAGCAATCCGTGCCGCAGCAGGTATATCCCTCGCAAAGCTCCTCAACCGTTTTCACACCGCCGTTTGCATCCGTGAAGCGAAGGTGCGCATAAATATCGAACGAGCCCTCGTATCTTGTGCCCATGCGACCTGCAAGGTCGTCCATTCTGTAATACTGCGAAGCAAGCCAGCCACGCTCCTCATAATAGCCCGTGAACTTAATCGCGCTGCGCTCACCAAGCTTGCTGAGAGGATAAACGTCACCGTAATCATCAATCACAACTGCCGCCATCGCCCAATCGCCATACTGCCATCTTGACATAACAAATACCGCCTTTTTTAATTTTTATTTACTACTTATACCTATACCACATTTTTAGTGAAAAGTAAAGATTTTTATGAAAAAATCAAGGGAATTTTTAAAAAAACTTAAAAAGCAAGCAAAAAATAAATTTTATGCCCGAAAGTAATTGTTTCCACTGTGAAGTGTGACTTAGTTAAACTCACCATTCCTTCTTGAACTGTTCCCAGGTAGACGGGCAATAATCGTAGCCCTCTTTAAAGAAGCATCTGATGATATAATATTCATTCTCGTCAAACGCCCGGTCACCAAGGAGCGAGAGGGTGCAAAAGCCTACAACCATCGCCTCGTACATGCTGTCATCAATACGGTCGCGCAGAGCAGACAGAGTCCTTATATCGCCTGCAACGGTTTCAACGCCCGTTCGGGCATAAAGTGCCTTACACTCATCAACGCTAAGCGGCGCGATCCCTGCCCAGTTGCAATATTTTACGTATGAATCGTACTCACTCTGAAGAAGGCTTCCGTCGGAGTTTGTAACAAACATAAAGATGCGCTGAAATGCGTAGAACACACGGTCATCATATACCTCGCCCTTTCTCGCACAGTAATCTCTGAATATGGAATCGTACTTTGCGTATGCGTGCGATATGAGATTTCTCACATTGTCCTGAAGCTCCCTATCGCCTGAGGAATATCTGTTATCCCAAGCATAGTTCATAATCTTTACTAAATTCATCGGTCTCATTACCGTTTATCTCCTTTATTATATTTATTCGTCTGTTCAAATCAAAAGATGCTGTCTGTTCGCTGATTTATTACCTCATTAACCGCGCTACGAGAGCTTCGCGAAGTGGATACCTACCTTACATATTATCACAAAAAGATTGATTTATACTTTTCCCAAACGGATAGAACATCTCCTAAAAAATCTTTTGTATTTACTCTTATCGTAATATCAGAAATGTCCCCTATTTCTAATATCGTAGGCTTTAAAGAAAAAGGTTCTTCTATAAACATAAAACGATATTCTTGTTGCCAACAAAAATCAGCAGTTTTATTAAATGCACCTAAAATTTTGGTTGTTTCATCGTCGTCATAATAATCTACAAATTTGTGGTTTGCTGCAATGATTTTTGTTTTTCTCTTATCTAATGCTAATTTAACTCTTTCAAAAAATTCATTGGTGTCTGTGATTATAATTGCTTCGTCTGCTTCAAAAGTGTATAGATTTTCGCTTGGTGCAAATACTGTGTGGGTTTCTTTGTCGTACATAAAAGCATAAAAACATAGCAATTTTATGTATTTCAAAGTTTCTGACAGCAAGTACACATTTCCAACTAAATTATCCGTGATTTCTTTTCCCCAGTTTAAGTTGAATTTATGTAAATGATTTACATTGACGCTTGCAACTGCTCCCTCACGATAATCGTTAATTGCTGTATTTCTTTCGCCAGCTGTTTTATTTATAATACTTTCTATTCCGCGATAGTATTCTAAAGAGTTAAGATACAGTTTACCTTTTACAAAATCATCGCCATAATTAGTGAACTTAATTTAACGGAAATCAAGATTCATATTTTCTCCTATGATTTGAGTTTATTGATTAGATAAGCAAGCGGTCTACTAAGGTTATCACCGACCGCTTGTGGCACCCGCAACAGGAATTTGCTCCGTCGTGCAAGCTTCCCACAGGGAAGGACGGAGCAATGCTTCGAACCCGATTCCGCTTCACTGATGCTTGCGGAAGTGAGCTCGTTCTGCCGGGAATTCAAATAAAAAGCACGCTTTTTAGCGTGCTTGGCACTCCCAGCGAGAATCGAACTCACAACTAACCCTTAGGAGGGGTTTATTATATCCATTTAACTATGGGAGCGTACTATTTAATTGTGAAAGCATAGTTAACTATGCAGGCATTTTTCGTAAGCGCTTATACAGTTTAGCACAAGTTGGGGAAAAAGTCAAGGCGGTTTGGGCGGAATGTTGAAGTTTTTGCGATTTTGTAAATAGTTATTTGCAAAACGCGCGGTTTTCGGCTAGTGGCGTGAGCGGCGAGCGGTTGGGTGTCGGCAGGGGTGGTTGAGCCGTTTTTGTTACACGGGTACGGGCGTTTTGTTTTTGTGCGGGCTTTTCGGTGACTTTTTGAACAAGGAGTGGCACGCTATTCGAGAGTATTGATTGACAAATATTCGGTTTTGTGCTAAAATGTAAGCAGAAAACGTTTTTTCGGAGGTTTTTATGAAGAACTTATCTGCCGTATGGCAAAAATGTATCATTTGGCTTACCGCGTATCTTAACGTAATTGCATTCGTTATTGCGGGCGGCTATTTCTATTTCAAGAGCGAGGACGAGGACGTGCGCGGCTCGGCAAAGCTTGCGCTTCTCGGCTTCGGTGGCTTCACCGCTCTCGAGCTTGTGCGCTCGCTCATTTACAATCTCCTCAATCTCTATGAGGCAAGCTATGACACCCTCTCCGTTATGTCGGATATCGGCACGGTGTTCTCTATTCTGAGGGTGCTTACCTTCGTGACCTTCTTTATCCTCGACCTTTGCGGCGTTGTTGCTCCCATCAAGGCGTGGCTTCACCGCGATAAAGGCACTAAGGACGTCGACTGACGTGACGTGGTTGTGAATATTCCTTCAGGGCGCGGAGCACCGCGCCCTGTTTTTTTGCTTTTATGCGCATTTATGCGCGCTAATTATTAACAAATTGTAAACATTGTCGCAAAAATAACTTTTTTTAGTGTTTGGTATGGAAAAATTTAAAATTATATGATATAATGTCAAAGGCAATTTGGACGGGCGTGCCTTACGCGCCACGCGAGCGTAGCTTCTCCCTTTAGGGAGCGGACTTCGCCGAGCAATACAAATTGCGGTTAAATCAGTCAAAAAAATAATTTTATATTTGGAGGAAAACCAGAAAATGAGCAAGAAGTATGTTTATCTCTTCTCTGAAGGTAACAAAGACATGCGTAACCTTCTCGGCGGTAAGGGTGCAAACCTCGCCGAAATGACCCACATCGGTCTTCCCGTTCCCCAGGGCTTCACCATCACCACCGAGGCCTGCACACAGTACTACGAGGACGGCAGACAGATCAATTCCGAAATCATGGCACAGATCGACGAGTACATCGTGAAGATGGAAGGCGTTACCGGCAAGAAGTTCGGTGACAAGAAGAACCCCCTTCTCGTATCCGTTCGTTCGGGTGCAAGAGCGTCCATGCCCGGTATGATGGATACCATCCTCAACCTTGGTATCAACGAGGACGTTGTTGAATACATGGCAGAGAGCTCCGGAAATCCCAGATGGGCTTGGGACTGCTACAGAAGATTTATCCAGATGTACTCCGACGTTGTTATGGAGGTCGGCAAGAAGTACTTTGAAGAGCTCATCGACGAGATGAAGGAAGCAAAGGGCGTTACCCAGGACATCGAGCTTACCGCTGATGACCTCAAGGAGCTTGCAGGACAGTTCAAGGCTGAGTACAAGGCAAAGATCGGCAAGGACTTCCCCTCCGATCCCAAGGAGCAGCTTAAGGGCGCTATCGAGGCAGTTTTCCGTTCTTGGGACAACCCCAGAGCAAACGTTTACAGACGTGACAACGATATTCCTTATTCTTGGGGTACCGCAGTTAACGTACAGATGATGGCATTCGGTAATATGGGTGACGATTGCGGCACCGGTGTTGCGTTCACCCGTGACCCCGCTACCGGCGAGACGAAGCTGATGGGTGAGTTCTTGACCAATGCACAGGGCGAAGACGTGGTTGCAGGTGTGCGTACCCCCATGCCCATTGCACAGATGGCTGAGAAGTTCCCCGAGGCCTTTGACCAGTTCGTCAAGGTCTGCAATATTTTGGAAAACCACTATCACGATATGCAGGATATGGAGTTCACCGTGGAGCACGGCAAGCTGTATATGCTGCAGACCCGTAACGGCAAGCGTACCGCACAGGCTGCTCTGCAGATCGCTGTGGATCTGGTTGCCGAGGGTCACAAGACCGAGGCTGAGGCCGTTCTGATGATCGACCCCCGTAACCTGGACACCCTGCTGCATCCCCAGTTTGACGCCAAGGCACTGAAGGCTGCTCAGCACGCC
>JAFURQ010000014.1 GCA_017471825.1 Clostridia bacterium | reverse complement strand
CGCAGCCGATAATGATGTCAGGTTTGATGCCGTATTTGTCAAGGGCGGCTTTGGTTTCAAGTCCGATGACCGATTGATGCAAAAGCACCTGATTGAGAACGCTACCAAGCACGTAACGGTAGCCGTCGCTTGTGACAGCCTTTTCTACCGCTTCGGAAATGGCACAGCCAAGGCTTCCCGTCGTACCGGGGTGCTCCGCGAGGATCTTCTTTCCGACTTCGGTCTCCATAGAAGGCGAGGGCGTTACCGATGCGCCGTAGGTACGCATCACCTCACGGCGGAAGGGCTTCTGCTCGTAGGAGCATTTGACCATATACACCTTGCAGTCGAGGTCAAAGTAAGAGCATGCCATCGAAAGAGCCGTGCCCCATTGACCCGCGCCCGTTTCAGTGGTGACACCTTTCAGCCCTTGCTTCTTGGCATAATATGCCTGTGCAATCGCCGAATTGAGCTTGTGAGAGCCGCTTGTATTGTTGCCCTCAAATTTGTAATAGATCTTTGCAGGTGTACCGAGCTTTTCTTCAAGGCAATATGCACGAACAAGCGGTGATGGACGATACATTTTATAAAAATTTCTGATTTCTTCGGGGATTTCAAAGTAAGGTGTATCATTATCGAGCTCCTGAGCGATTAGCTCCTCGCAGAACACACCCGCAAGCTCCTCGGCCTTCATAGGCTCGTGTGTGGCTGGATTGAGAAGCGGCGCGGGCTTCCTTTTCATATCGGCACGCAAATTATACCAAGCCTTCGGCATCTCGGATTCATTCAAATAAATTTTATAAGGGATCTTTTCGTTTTTCATAATAGTTTCCTCCATATCGTAATTTTGTTAATTTGAAAATAGCTCCATTTTGTAAATGCTTCTTCGGCGTCCGTTCGGGCGCCAACGCTTTGTTAATAACATTTTATGACCTCCCGTGAAAAGAAAAACTCCTTTGACAATCTCTTTCGTCAAAGGAGTTTAGCAACGGTGAAACACCCTTATGCGCATATAAAAACGCCCTTGACAGAAATATACTCTCTGTCAAGGACGAATAATACAAAAATTATCCGCGGTGCCACCTTGATTCACATCCAAACAGGGTGTGCGCTTAGCGAGATACCAGCATATCTCCGGCAATTTACGTCTGCCTACAACGTCGCAGAATACTCAGAATAAGTCATTCTTTTGACTGCGCCCTCAGCGGTCCATTTGTAGGACAGTTCCTAACCCGACTCTCAGCACCACGGGCTCTCTGTGTAGTCTTATCTTACGTTATCTCCGCTTCAACGGTTTATGATAGCATATTATACCACCATTTACCCATCTTGTCAATAGGTAATAAGAAAATTTTTCAAAAGAATTTGCACCCCGAAGTAGTCTTGCCCGCAGGAGTACAAAAATCCACCACAACAAGCAGCTTCTCGTGCGCGAGTTTCATTCGTGCCTCAATAAAATGGCTGTCTCAAATGCAGTAAATCTTGCATTTGAGACAACCTCCTTTGATTTTTATAGCATGATCTTAAAACCGATATGTGTGCTGTCCTTTTTATATGCGGATATATCCCCTTTATGATTTTCGACGATCGACTTTGCAATGGAAAGTCCAACCCCATAACCGCCCGTGTAGATTCTTGCTTTGTCCGCACGGTAGAAACGGTCGAACAGCTTATGAAGTTCGGCTTCGTTTACCGCAGCGTAAGTGTTTTCAACCGTCAGCACGATACGCCGAT
>JAFURQ010000013.1 GCA_017471825.1 Clostridia bacterium | reverse complement strand
AGCCGTAGCTCACTCCGGCGAGTGTGGATATTTCTCTCATTCTCGATTCGGTAAAACCTTTTTCAAGAAAGAGCTTCGCCGCTGCGTGTAGGACTTTTGATTTGACTTGTTCACCTCTTGTGATGCTTGCATTTTCAGACACGGAACTTCACTCCTTCGTTGTATAACTAAACCGTGATACAGTTGATGATTTATTCTAACATATTTTCCCGAAAAATGCAATAGGTTTTTACTACTTTTTCAAAAAAGCACCCATCTTTTTTTCGATGGATGCTTTTGGTGATTGTGTGGGCAGGTCATCTATGCCTACCCCTGCTTGATGATGTGCCATAAGCCCTTGATTTTGCTTATCTTTTCATTCCTAAATGCTAACACCGAAGGGCTTATGTAGGTGACCGTTCCCGAAAGGAGAAGGAACGGTCTATTTGAAAGGAGATTATGATATGTCGATTTTAGGTGATTCCATGATATCGGTTTGTTAGTTCGAGGTGGGCATCACTTTTTCTGACTATCGCATAGGCATCTTCACAGTAGAAGTCTATCAGCCAAGTCTTGCTTATGATTAGACCATCTTGTGTCCATACGCTTCGTATCCGTTTTTCTTTTAGCCATCTTTGAACCGTGTGGTGTTCGTATCCTGTGATCCTCGCTATGTCTTGGGAGACGAGCAGGTTGCTTTCGGCATACCATTCATCTTCGAGCCAAGCTCTAAAATCTTCGGACGGCTTTTCATATGTTTTTTTGTGGGGAGGCATTTTAGGAGGTTTAGGATTTTTCGCCTTCTTGGCGTTGAACATACCTACGGGGGTTAGCACAGAAGGATCATCTCTCTCCAACCTTTCAAGGTAGTCAATGAGGTCATCCTTCTTGATTCGGTATTGCCGAGTTTTCTTTTGACTAATTTCACAGCGAATTATTCCGTTTTGAAGCATCCATGCGGTTTTGCGTTTGCTTATGTGAAGTATGATTCTCACTTGTTCGAGGGAGAGGATTTCGGGATATTGATTTTTGATTTCTTCTCTGATCGTAATCATACTTTGCCACCGCCTTTTTTCAAATTGTAGGTCTTGGGGCTTTCATCATCCCAATGGTCAGCGAGGTATTCTATAAGGTCAACCTTTGCGATGATGTATGTACCTTGGAATATCATACAAAGAGGTGATTTGCGATCAATTCTCTTGAACTAACGTCTGCCGTGACCGCGCTTGCCAACGCTATCGCATGCAAGTTAACACCGAGTGAGATTGCACTGGTTGCGAGTATTTTTGTTCAGCTTGGTGACACTCTTGCAACGATTGCTGCGAGGCACGCACTGTGCGAAGAGCTGACAGAAGATAAAAACAGCCGATGAGGTTTCTTTTTCGATTCCTCATCGGCTGTTTAATTATATCTAAAAATTGGAATTTGTCATCGTATTATTGTTTTTCAACGACAAATCCAATCTTGCGGTCTTTATAGTAATATTCGTAATCGTGTTCGTTAATTTTCCTTAACACACGGCAGGGATTGCCAACTGCAATCACGCCCGAAGGGATATCCTTTGTAACAACGCTGCCTGCACCTATAACCGAATCGTCACCAATGGTAACGCCGGGAAGAATGATTGCTCCCGCACCGATCCACACTCTGTTTCCGATATGTACGGGGAGGTTATACTGATAAACCTTTTCACGCAGTTCGGGACAGATAGGATGCGTTCCTGTCGCAATTATAACGTTCGGTGCTATCATTACGCTGTCGCCAATGTAAATATCGGCATCATCTACAACCGTCAGATTGAAATTCGAATAGAAGTTTTTGCCGACGTGCATATTACAGCCCCAATTTGCGTGGAAGGGTGGCTCGATGTAGCAATTCTCACCAACCTCTGCAAACACCTTACGAATGATTTCCTCACGGTACTCGACCTCGGAAGGACGGGACATATTGAAGTCGTGGATCAGCTCCTTGCATTCATAGAGCTTTTTGTCAAGCTCCTCGGGGATAGCTTCAAATGAGCAATCATAAAGCTCGCCGTTTTTCATTTTCTCAAATAAAGTCATGTTTAAATCCTCCTGCAAATTCTTATTTATAATATTTATCTATCCCACCGTAACCCACAATTATTTTACCTTCACGAGTCTTTTTAATAAAGCTTTCAAGGCGCTTTTTGAACTCGTCGGGGCGCTTTCTTGCTGCATCAAGCCTCTGTCTGATTTTCCTTGTATTCTTTGTCGGCTGCGGCTTTGCCGAAATACATCAGCTCCCAAACGGCAGAATCCTCGGTTGCGCTTTCTACTACCTGACCACACTCTATGCGCTCAACCGTTGCAATGCCTTGAAAACGCAAGTATGAGCCTTCAAAGCCGGTGATTTTCGCAAGATACTTCATTGGGCCGAGCAGTCGGTCGATGAAATTTATCCTTGAGATGTCACCCGTGCGCTTGTAGGTGATGCGGTAGTATTCTCCTGCAGGTGTTTCATATTCGTATGTCACAGTGTTGTAGACGGGCTTTCCTGTATGCTCGTCAATATATTCGTCGCTTGGTAGGAATTTCAGAGTATGATTAGAGTTATCTCCGAGAATTTCACCGTTCTTGGCGATCATAAATACGTCAAAATCCTTGTAACCGTACTTTTTCTCTGCGGTGATCCAAGAGGAAATGACCTTGTAATCTCCGATCTTGGCTCTGCCCCAATACCAATGGTGCATTAGCTTTAACATAGAGATATTGCCCCAGTTGTGATCGTGATATCCGCTACCGACAAGGTGAAGCTGCCCATCGGGATACGTTACGTCGGCAATCACGTCGCCCTCGGGGGTTGCAGGCAGCCAATTGAAATAATATTCTTCGCTGTCGCCAAAAAGAATGGGGCCACACTGACTGCGCCATGCAGGTACGGTGTTTGTAAGGGATACCGTCGCCTGTATTTTATCTCCTTTGAATGTGAGATCGTAATGCGTAAGGTCGCCACGGATATAGCTATCCCCGATCTTCACGTCACATTTATCCTTTGCATAGTGACTGTCTGAAAGCTTTGCTTCTATCTGCTCAAAGTATTCGCGTCCGTCAGGCAAGGTCAGCTCTGCCGTAACGATAGGCTTTATTTTGCCGTTCACTTGTATGGGTGACTTGGAATAGTACTGCAAAACGAGCTTGGTACCGTCGGGATAGCTGGAATCAAAGTACCACCATTCGTACGTGCCGCGGCTTCCGTCGGTACGCATACCGTCTTCCCAAGGCTCGATTTTATTTCGGGTAAGCCCCATTTTTTTATAATGCATATCATCGTCGGGATGTATGGATTTCAAAATTTTACTCATCGTCAACCTCTATCATAAATTCTTTATTTCAGTTAAGCTTATTATATCATATTTTTGTAAACATTTCAATCGTTTTGCAGGGGAGCAAATTGCTCTTTACTTAACGGTGGCGCTTGCCTTTTACGGTATTGAACGCGTAGTAAATTGTTTTGAGCTTCGGCGTAAGATATGTAAGAGCTCTGTCCTCGAGCTCTATCGGTACGCCGAAGTAGGCTTCGGCTATCGAGCCTGTGATAGCGCCCTGTGTGTCCGCATCGCCGCCGAGGGAAACTGCGTTCCTTACGGCATCCTCAAACGACGTTGCTTCGAGGAAGCAGGCTATCGCTTCGGGGACACTTCGCTGGCAGGTGATAAACGTGCCGTCGTCTACGTTGCAATACTCGCGTATCTTATCCACCTGTAAGGCTGCTATCTCGGGATAGTATTCTATCATTCTTGCGCGGATTTCTTCCATTGCCGCGCCTTTTCGTGCAAGGTATATTGCCATTGCCACCGATTCCGCGCCCTTGATACCCTCGGGGTGATTGTGCGAAACCTCGGTAACGAGCCGTGAAAAGTACTTGACGTCATCCTCGCTCTCGGAAATCCACCCCACCGAGCTTACACGCATCGCCGCGCCGTTGCCGTAGCTGTCGTACGGCACAGGATTGTACATAAACCAGTTGTAGAAGCCCTTGCCCCACGTTGATGCCTGATGAGCTCTGCCCATTTCGACCATTTTTTCTATGACGTAGCGTTGAAATCCCGATTCTCGCCAGCGCCCCTTGCGCAGTGTAAAGGCTTCGGCAATGGCAAGCGTCATCAGGCTGTCGTCAGTGTAGCGGCACGCGCCTGTGAAAAGTGTGAAATTCTTGCTTTTGTTGTTTTGCCATTCGTATTGGCTTCCGACGATATCGCCGATTATTGCTCCGAGCATTTTGCGCCTCCTCATATTTTTGCAATGATATTATAGCATATAATCAGCCGGATTAAAAGTATACTTGAAAAAATGTATTGCTTTTTTACTTAAACAAAGCACCACCGCGTTTTTGCGGTGGTGCTTCTGCGTCTCATATTTTTTTGCACAGGAGAATGCGTTGCATTCCGCCGTATTTCTGGAGAATTTTTGCCGTAGTGAAGCCGCAGGCTTCAAGATTGTTTTTGCTCCATGGGTTGCCGGGGGAAACGGTGGAAGAGAGCCATTTAAATCCCGCCGCCCTTGCATGCTCCTCAAGCTTGGTAATAAGGGCGCGCTGAAGTCCGTTCCCGCGGTATGCGGGGCGTACTATGGTAAGCTTTACGTTTGCGTTCTCATTAATGTCCGTAACCTCGTCAAGATCGTGAGCAAGGTTTTCCTTGGTTTCGCCTGCCGCATGAAGAATTCCGAATGCAATCATCTCGCCACCGTAGTAGGCACCGAGAACAAGGCTGGGAGCAGGGAAGCAGACGGCAAAGGTTTCCTCGGTATTTCTGCGCAGAAAGTCGGTATCTCCCTTTGCGTACTCGAAGGTTTCCTCCTGGATTTCCAAAAGATCGGGAATTGATTCAATTCCAAGGGGCTTATATGTAACGTCCGAAATATTTATTTTCATTGTTTTTACCTTTCTTAATACTTTGCCACTACTATAAGGAAGCCGAAGTTAACGAAGCTGTCGGACGAGAGGAATTGCTCTTCGAGGTCCTCAAAATGCTCGTCAAGCCATTCCTTTTCGACCTGAATTTCCTGATTGTAGGGGTTGTTTTTTGCAGTAACGTTAATACTGTTCTTGAGGAAAATGAATATCGTGTCGAAAAGCGCTTCCTTCTCCGAATAATCCATAGTTGCGGAATTTATGCCCATCTTCTCGTATACAATATCCCTGTAGCCTGCGCGGTGGAGCAGTGTGAAAAGCTCTCTTCCCGAATAGCGATAACCGGTCGTGTCGCATTTTGCTATCATATTGAAGGACCGCTCAAACATCAGCTTTTCATCGGGGTGAACAAAGTTAAGACCGTCGTCAATATTGCGGATAAAAATGACCGCGCCTCTGTTGCAGACCTTTCTGAGTGATTTGAGAAGCTGATAGGGGGATTTCAGGTGCGACATAACGGCAAGAATGTTTATCCAGTCAAAGCCCTCGATGCCTTGCTCGTCCATCACGTCGCGCAAATTATCTATGAAATCGTCAGCCTCGGCATCCATCTGATAAAAGCTCGCTTTTGTGCCTGCGTAATCATTTTTAGCCTTGTCTACAAAGGTTTGATCGTATTCTATTCCTATGATTTTGGAAACCTCTGGGCGATTGCCGAGTCTTGTCATAAGCGCTTTTCCGTTTCCGCATCCAACGTCAAGCACGTTCAGCTCGGATTTGCCCTCAAGATATTTTTCGTAAACGGGCATATCAAAATCGAAAAGAAGACGCTGTTGGGTTTCGAGTCTTCGGGATTCAACCTTATTTTCCTGGCTGAAAAATCCTGTTTTGTTCTCGTCGTGAATATGTACGCGTCTTTTGGTGCGCGCCTGCTTCGCAAGAAGCTCGCTTTGAATAATTTCATCATAGTCGGTAGCTCCGACCTTGTCCTTCAGAATGGGGAGGAGAAGCTCCATTGAATTAAAGGAGTAAACGTCGTTATACTTGATGGCGTTAATATGCTTTATTCTGTCGATCTCCTGCTCGGTGAAAAACTCCTCAAGAGCCACAACGTCATAAGCAAATCTCGGCGTGATAATCGGCAGAAACGCACAGGTAGGATTTGACAGAGCGGAGCGAAGCTCCTGTAAAACCACGTCATCGTCGTTTCTGCATTGAGAGAAAAATCCGGGCGTCAGAATCAGTATCATCAGAGATACCTTCGACGCAACCTCTTTGCATATCGACATAAAGTTTTCGCCGTGCTTTATGCATTTAGGTGCATAAAAAAGCTTAAGCTTGTTCTTCGAGTACGTGCACAAGTCGGAATAAATATTGGAGGCGAGCATACCGCCCTCGCCGCGATAACATAAAAATACGTTATAATCCTTTTCCATTTTTCGATGCCTTTCGTTATTTTAAATCCTAATATACATTGTATCATAGCTTTTCGACAAAATCAAGGGAAATAATGAGAGGATGCGAGTTAAATTTTCAAGCCTCTCAAAAGATTTTTTCTTTCCGTGCTGATGCGATAGCTCTCGATTGCTTTTTGTATGGTTTTGTTGTGTATCCAGGTAGGAAGGCGTCTGTCGGTCAAATAAGGAAGCGTGCTTTCCCATTGCTCGGCAAGTGCGGTTGCAAAATACCACGCCGCCATCATTTCTACGTAATAATCGTCGATGCTCACCCCTGCAACCCGTTCGAGATGAGAGGGAGAAAAGTCCTCGCCGAGATAGTGGAGCATAAGCATTTCCATACCGAATCTTGCGGTGTAGGGGTGCTCGGATGCAAGCCAACAGTCGATTTGAAAAATAAACTCAGCCTTATGCGCCTTGACACATTTTGGACGAAGCGCATCGCACACAGCCCAATTGTCGACAAACGGCAAAAACCGATCTATCTCGTTTACACACAAAAAATAGTCCTTTTCCTCGTTAAGTAGGTAGGCGTGTAAAATATTCTCGTCGTGATAGCGGTGAGGAAGGGCAGAAATAAAGTCCCTTTGCTCACCGTTTTTAATTAATTTTTTTGCAAGCGCACGCAGCCTTGGCGCCCGCACTCCTATTACCGTGTCGGCAGATACGGTAGGTATCAGCTTCACTGAAAAATCTCTGTATTTTTCATCTCCAAGAGATATAATCCTGTCTTTGATTTCGTTCATCCCGTTACTCCGTTGGAATATAGTAAACTAATTTTACCATAAAGCAAAGAAAAAATCAAATCTACTTGAAAAAATCGAGGATATATGATATATTTTATGTAGAAGTGTAAGGTCACTTAATAAAGCAGAGAAAGTGCCTTGAAGGAGATAATTTATGTACGAAAAGTGTTATTACAGCGCAACGGTTGGACAAAGCTTTCATTACTTGAAATATATGCCCAATGGTATGAAGGACGGTGAGAAATATCCGCTTCTTATATTCATGCACGGCGCGGGTGAGCGTGGAAATACCGACGGCTCACAGCTTGATCTCGTTGCCTCGCACGGATATTTCAAGTATATCAAGGAGGGGAAGGAATACCCCATGATTATGGTCGCACCCCAGTGCCCGTGTAACGAATTTTGGGGTAGCTATATCGAATCTCTTAACCGTTTTCTTGATTATATAATTGACAGCAACCCTATTGATACCGACAGAATATATCTCACAGGTCTTTCAATGGGCGGCACGGCGACGTGGCTTTGGGCTCAGGATGGAGCCAAGAACCGTTTTGCCGCTATTTCGCCTATCTGCGGCGAAGGAATTTCCTGGTATGGCGCAAGACTTGCGGCAATACCCGTGCGCGCCTTTCACGGAGATCTTGACGAGGCGGTTTCACCCCACGAAAGTCTGGCTATGGTTTCGAGAATTAACGCCTACAGCGGAACTGCAAATGCATCACTTACGATTTTTGCCGGTGTCGGACATAACGCTTGGGACTATGCATACAATGACGAGCTGATTGAATGGTTCCTCGCACACAGAAATTCGGATAAAAAAGACATTTCGTTACCCACTTGGGCATAAAATGTATTGACAATTTCAAAATCGGGGTATATAATCGTTATAGTGTAATTCTTTTCGAGAAAGACAGATAAGATAATTTTGAAAAGGAGCAGAAAATGGATCTTCTCAAGAAAATCTTCCCCCTTTCCTTCAAGTACGTTGGTGAGGCGGCAAACCTTGTTATCGGCATAATCATATATGTTGTTGCAGGAATCGTCGGCGGTCTTCTTATAGGACTTTTCGGCAACATTCCCGTGCTCAACATACTTTGCCCGCTTCTCGGTGCGCTTCTCGACGTTTACGTTGTTGCGGGTATCGTTATCGAGATTCTCGTGCAGTGCAAGGTTATCAAGGCGGAATAATTACTTAAAAAAGAAAAGGCGGTTTGACCGCCTTTTCTTTTTTATCAGAACGCCCATTCGCCGTTCTTGAATATTTCAACGCTTCTTCCGTCCTCGCAAAGTGCTGTGATGCTCATATCCTTCGTTCCTATCATAAAGTCAACGTGGATAACCGAATCGTTAACACCGAGAGCCTTTGCCTCCTCGTCGGAGTATTTTTCAAAATCGCGAAGAACGTTAGTGAATCCCATTCCTACTGCCAGATGGCACGCCGCATTTTCATCAAAAAGGGTATTGTAGAAAAGTATTCCGCTCTTTCTTATAGGTGAGGAGTACGGCACGAGAGCACATTCGCCCAGATACGCGGCACCCTCGTCCATAGAGATCATCTCGCGGAGCATATCCGCATTTTGCTCAGCACCGCAGTCCACGATTTTTCCGCCCTCGAATTTGAACCAGAAATTATCTATAAGCTGTCCGCCGTAGGAGAGCGGGAGCGATGAGCAAACCATACCCTCGGCCTCGCCTCTTTTCGGAGTTGTGAATACCTCCTCGGTCGGAATATTCGGGTTGAAATAAATGTTTGATCCTTGGGTGTATTCGCCGCCTGCCATGAACGTAGCCTCGTGAATCATTCCAACCGTAAGATTAGTGCCGTTCGAGGCTGTGTAGTGTAGCTGTCTTATGCCGAGTGAGTTGAGATATTCACAGCGCTTTGCCAGATCCTTGTTATGCTTCTCCCACTCGAGAATCGGGTCGTCGGTGATTCTCGCCGCGGTGAAGATAGCCTCCCACAGCTTTTCAACTGCAACGCTCGTGCGAACACCGGGGAAAACCTTTTTTGCCCAAGCGGCTCCGGGGACAGCGGCTATACACCACTGATATTTGTTCTCCATTTTGCGTCTGATGGGCTTGATTATCTTAGAGCGCTTTGCGGTTGCCGCCGCATATTTTTTCTGATCGATTCCCGCAAGACCGTCGGGATCCTCGGAGGTAAGATAAATCTTGCAGGGAAGTGTTTCCGCCTGCCATTCCCATTTCGCAACCTGCCAGTCCTCAAGTGAGCCGAGAACCTTTTCGGTGCAGTATCTGGTGCTGATTGCGGAAAGCGGCTGGTGCGTCCATTCAACCCATACCTTTTTTGCTCCCGCCTTGTAGCACTCCTTCACGAGCATTTCGACAAACTCGGGTTGATCAAGCTCTGCCTGAATTATAACGTCCTGCTTTTTATGAACGTTGATGCCGCATTTTGCTATAAGTGCCGCGTATTTTCTAAGCTTTGTTTTATTCATTTTTATCTCCTTATATGTTTTTTAAAACTTCCTTGAGAAACTCCCACACCCTTGCGGTCGAGGAAACCGAAAGGCGCTCCTCGGTGGTGTGAATATCGTAGTTATCCGGGCCTATAGAAACGCAGTCAAGCCCCTCTATTTTGTCGCAGAATATTCCGCACTCAAGCCCGGCGTGAATCGTGACAACCTGCGCTTCCTTTTGATACATTCTGCGATAAACCTCGCACATGACGTCACGCAGGTGAGAATCCTTACGGTATTCCCACGCGGGATACTCGCCGTGAATGGCGTAGGTCGCACCGTGATTTTCTGCCGTTTTTGTTACACGGGTGGCAAGCTTTGCCTTTTCCGAGCCCTTTGCAGAGCGGACGGAGAAGGAAATAACAGCCTCGCCCCCCTCACATTTCAAAATGCCGAGATTCAGTGACGTTTCGACAAGACCTTCAATATCCGAGCTCATAGCGATAACGCCGCTCGGCTCCTCCATAAGAAGAGAAACCAGATTCTCTGAGGACTCCGCATCGCAGATAACCGCATCACCGTATTCCTTCACGGTAACGGAAATTTCAGGCTCGATTTCCCGGTATTCGCCCGCGATGAGCTCGCAGAGTGAAAGAACATCCTCTGCCGAACGCTCACCGCACTCGATAACTGCGCTTGCCGCCCTCGGTATTGCGTTATCCGCATTTCCTCCGCGCACGTCTGCGAGCCTTGCGCTAAGCATAGAGAGCATCATTGCGAGTATCTTAACTGCGTTTTCGCGGCCCTTGTCAATCTCTATGCCGCTATGTCCGCCCTTGAGGCCCGTAACGCTGATTTCAAAGCATTTTTTCGCCGAATTTGTTACACGCATAGGCACGTGAAGGTCGATCCTCATGCCTCCTGCGCATCCAACGGTGAAAATTCCTTCAACGTCGGAATCTATGTTTATGAGCAGCCTTCCTCTCACGTCGCCCGTATTAAGAGCAACCGCGCCGAGAAGCCCGATTTCCTCATCGGAGGTGAATATTGCTTCAAGCTCGGGGTGCGGTATGTCATTTGAATCGAGAATGGCAAGAGCCATAGCAACGGCAACTCCGTCGTCGCCGCCGAGCGTTGTTCCGCGAGCGCGGATGAGATCTCCGTCGCGGTAAATATCAAGCCCGTCAGTGAGCATATTTTTCGTGCAGTCGTGGGTCTTCTCGGCGACCATATCGGTGTGCCCCTGGAGAATAACGGTTGGTCTGTCGGTGTACCCCCGTGTCGCGTTTTTGCGTATAATAACGTTGTTTGCTTCATCGCGCCTTACGTAAAGGGCGTGCTCGTTTGCAAACCCTACGAGATAGTCGGCAATTTTGTCCGTATTGCCTGATCCGTGAGGTATTTTCGAAATCTCCTCAAAAAAGTGAAACACTCGTTCGGCAGACGGATAATCGGAAACGTTCAGCATATAAGCCTCCTTTGTTGTTCTTTTAATATTTTAGCAGAAATTTCCTCACTTTTCAATAGAAAGTTGACTTTCTTTGAAAATAGTAGTAAAATATATAAAACGAAATTATAAGGAGATTATCAATGAGCGTTAAAAATTATTCAAACGGGCTCTTTGAATTTATAAAAAAATCCCCCACCGCATATCACGCGGTTGCCACAGTTCGCGACTCACTCCTTGGCAACGGCTATACAGAGCTTGCCGAGGGGGATGCGTGGTCACTCGAGAATGGCAAGGGATATTTCACGGTTAAAAACGGCACCTCCCTGATTGCCTTTAGATACAACGATTCCGCGGTTGGCTTCTCAATAGTGGCATCTCACGGTGATTCCCCCTCGTTTAAGGTCAAGCCCTCCGGCGCGTCCGCTTGCGGTGCATACACCCGAATTGCGACCGAGCGCTACGGCGGAATGATTATGTACTCCTGGCTCGACCGTCCGCTCTCAATCGCGGGAAGAGTCGTTACGAGATCTGCTGACGGAATAAAGAGCAGGCTCTTAAACGTCGACAGAGATCTTCTCGTTATCCCCAGCATAGCCATCCATATGAACAGAAGGGTAAACGACGGCTTTGCTCCGAATCCTGCGCAGGATATGATACCTCTCTTTTCTGCGAGTGGCGAAGAAATAAAGCTTAACGCACTGATCGCGTCCGAGCTCGGAATAAATGAGGGGGATATTATATCGCACGATTTGTTCCTCTACGTTCGCGAGGAGGGAAGAGTCCTTGGAGCAAAGGATGAGCTTATGCTATGTCCGCGCCTCGATGACCTTGCCTGCGTTTACTCATCGCTTGAGGGCTTCCTTTCGGGCGGCAATGCGGATATGATCCCCGCCCTTGCAGTCTTTGATAATGAGGAGGTCGGCTCCGATACGAAGCAGGGGGCGGCATCGACCTTCTTCTATGACACTCTCTCGAGAATAATCCCCGATAATGAAAAATATTTGCGCGCTCTGTCTAACAGCTTTATGATAAGCGCAGATAACGCCCACGCAAAGCACCCCAATCATCCCGAGCTATCCGACTCCGAGAATGCACCCGTAGTCAACGGCGGTATTGCTATAAAATATAATGCTAACCAGAAATACGCAACCGACGGAATCTCCGCAGGTGTATTCACACGTATATGCGAGCTCGCAGGTGTCAGCACACAAAGCTATTGCAACCGTGCCGATATGCCCGGCGGCTCAACGCTCGGCTCAATAGCAAACACTAAGGTTTCGGTTTTCACAGTGGATATCGGTATGCCCCAGCTCGCAATGCACTCTGCGGTTGAAACGGCAGGCGTCCGCGACCTTGAGGCGCTTATTCTCGCGCTTTCCCGATTCTATTCCGCGAGCATATCCGTAAAGAGCGACGAAATTAAGATAAAATAATCGAAAAATGGAATAAAACAAACATTTTATTCCATTACGGTACGCAATAAAATAAAAAAATCTCTCGCTTGCTGCGAGAGATTTTTTATTCGCAAATTCTTGCGTACGTTTCTTTCATATACTTTTTATTGAATACCCGTTTTTCGCCAAGCTCCTTGAGGTCGGTGAATACGGTTTCTACGAATTTCATGGTTTTTGGGTTGCCCGCAACTTTACTGCCATACGCTGTCCAGTGGTCCAGAGCCATCTCGGGCGAGTAGTCCTTGCCCTTGTATATTTTTGTGGCGGCGAGCTTGTCGCACACGCATTCAACCGCGTATTTATATGGCATCAGTGGCGGCTCGGGGCAATCGGGGTCGAGCCAGTACTCGATATGATGCTTGTTTCTGCCCTTATGGTGAAGCCACGCAAGGCTCACGCCCTTTTCGCGTCTGCATACCCCGATTGGCGAGCGGTAGCCCTTGAAGTATTTCACGCTTTCGAAAAATTCGGTCGGCGAAAATTTTGAAAGGTCGTGCACTATGCCGCGCCACACAATACCGCATTTACAGCAATGGATAAAAACCTTGTGCTTGTGCCGCACTATAAGCCAAAAATGCTTAAAAATATTAGTTAGCTTCAAAATAAACCTCAAGCTCCTTTTTTAATTGCTCATTATTTCGGAAAACTATTCCGTCTATCCCTGCGGTGCGCGCACCGAGTATGTTTTTCCCGTTGTCGTCTATCATCACTGCTTGCTCGGCATCAACCCCAAGCTCACGCAGCACCGAGGTAAAGTATTCGGTGTCGGGCTTCGCCTTCTTCATTTCACTCGAAATGAATATTCTGTCAAAAAGCCAGTAGAGCCCGTTTTTCTCAAGAATTCTGTGAAGAAAGCTCCCGATAGCGTTCGATAATAGGTAAATCGGATGCTTTTTCTTCAGTTCAAGAATATATTCAACAAGCTCAGTGTTTATAACTGCCATACCGTACCATTCCGCCTGTATCTGCTCGGCAGGAATGCTCATAAATTCGGAAATTTTTGAGAACATTTCCTCCTCGCTGACAAGTCCGAGGTCGCCGCCAGAGCACACCGCGTGCTTGATTTGTGCCGCTTTTTCGGCAGGGAAGTATCTCTCAAACCAGATTGGCGCGATTTCAGAGCAAATAACGCCGAAAAAATCAAAAAATATAACGTTCTTTTTCATATAGACCTCATAACGGTTGTTTTTTTGCGACTGTTTTGTTCAGCAATTCCGTCATCAATAGAGTAATAAGCACAAATATAGCAAGAAAGACGGGCATAATTCGTATGTCGGTATATCTTGCGATAAGACCGAATAGAGTCGGGGTGAAGGTCGAGCCAACGTATGCTGAAGCCATTTGTATACCTATAATTGACTGTGAATTTTCCTCACCGAAGTTAATAGGGGTTGCGTGTATTATAGACGGGTATATTGGGGCAAATCCGATTCCGATAAGCAAAAAACCGATAATTGATACGGGAATACTGCTAAAAGACAGAGCAATTATTATGATACCGCATCCGCTTATAGCAATACCTGCGCGTATCATATTTTTGTCTCCTATGCGATTTGAAATAAATCCTGCGGCGAATCGCCCTACCGTTATGCCTATGAAGAATAAAGAGCCGAGAGCGGCAGAAAGCTCCTCGCTTGCCGAGTTTGCCTCAAAGAAATACGAGCTTGCCCAGAGCATAACGGTTGCTTCAACAGCGCAGTAAGATAAGAATCCGATAAGAACGTACGGAACTCCTTTAATTTTCAACGCTCCGCGCACACCAATCGGCTCGGTTTCTATTTTTGGTGTGTATTTAAGATTCGATCTTTCAACTTTAATCCAAAGGGGAAGCGTGATAATCAAAAGCAATAAAATGCAGGACTGAATTATACCTATTATGCGGTAGCCGCCGTCCCAACCGAGACCTCCCGTTATGGCGTAGCTCATTACGTATGGGCTGATTATCGTTCCAACACCCCAAAAGGAATGGAGCCAGCTCATATGTCTCGAAGAGTAGTGGAGCGCAACGTAGTTGTTAAGTGCCGCATCTATGGCGCCTGCACCTAAGCCGTAAGGGAGTGCAATGACACAAAGCATCCAAAAATGCGTAGAGAAGGAAAAACCGAAAAGTCCTACCATCGTGAGTGCGACGCTTACGGTTACAACCGGCCCCGTGTGAAATTTTCTCGTAATTTTGTCGGATAAAAGACTTGAAAGAACCGTACCCAAAGACACGAGCATGGTTATTATTCCTGCCGCCGACAGCGGCATGCTCATCTGCTGGTGCATCTCGGGCCATGCCGACCCCAACAACGAGTCCGGAAGTCCAAGGCTTATAAACGCCAGATAAATAATTGCAATTAAAAGTGAGCTCATATAATTACCTCTCGATACGAGTATAGCATAAGTTCAAAAGAAAAGCAATAACGAAATCTGCTTCTGCACATTTAAATATCGGTTGAAAAAATAGAGCAAGAACAGGGAAGCGCCCTGTTCTTGCTCCGTTTGTTTTATGCTATTTGGAATCAGTCGTATATGGTGACTGTGGTTTCACAGCTCATTCTGTAATAGGTACTGCCGGGGTCGTTACCCTCGGTGGGGTTGTATGCGCCTGCGGCATTAGAGTAAGTCAACGCACCCGTGTGGGTATTGTTTTGCATACCGACAAGGCTTTGGTTGCCTGCAATGGTGCCAAAGCTCTGATTGGAGCTTGCGGATAAGTAGCCCCACTTGCCATCCATAAATTTGCTGAGTGACAGGTTGTTGTATATCTTACCCGTGCCGGAAACGGCAGAGTTGGTAATACTCATATTGTTTACTCCGCAAATCGCTCCCGCCTTAACGCTTTGAGTGGTGCTTACGTTCATATTCTTGTAATTTCCGCTCGTGAGCAGTCCTAATGCTACGTCGTTGATTTCCTTGCCCATATAAGCGTAGCTTTCAAACGTGAAGCTATAGGTAGCCGAAACCTGACATCCAACGACAAAGCCGTTATTGACACCGGTAACGAGTCCGAGGATTACAGCTTGAGAAGCCGATGCCGAGGCTCCGGCTTCATTAACCTCTGCTTTGGTTAAGAATTTCAGAGCAATGTTACCCGCGACGGTACATTTGTTTATTGTGCCGTCGTTGTATGCGGCAATACTGCCAAAGGTTATGTTGCGGTTGGTGCAGTCTGCCGTGTAGGTATCGTACTGAACAGTGAGATTGCTGATGATGCCTTGGTTGTAGCCGAAAAGTCCGCAGTAGTAAAGGGTAATATCACTTGCAAAAATCGGCACGTTTTTGATTTTGTGGCCGTTGCCCAGGAATACGCCTGTGAAGGGGCTTTGCGCACTGCCGATCGGCTCCCAGGCTACGCCATTAAGGTCAATGTCAGCCATCAGAATATAGGTTTCTCCGAGTGAGCCGGTGCCGGAATTCTTGCTTATAGCAAGGAGCTCTGCTGCCGTGGAAATCTCGATAGCGTCGGTGGCATCGTATATTGGCTCTTCACAACCGCCTCTGTCGCAAAGTCCGTCACCCGTGAGGTCCATGTGACCTATTTTGCTATCCTCCACGTAGTCATGCTTGACGGTGCTCACACCGTTTGTCGCACAACGCGTGCAGGCGAATTTACCGTATCCGTCAGACGAGCAGGTAGGCTCGACCTCCCACGCCGCAAATTCCCAAACGTGATCTGCGGGGATTGCCTTGGTTACTGCGTTGCCGCAGTCGTCACAAATGAAGCTTACAGAGCCGTCGGTATCGCACGTAGCAGAGACGTACGTGTAGCCGCAGCCGAGGCAGCTGTCGGTGTGATTGTGTCTGTGACCCGTTGCAGTCAGCTGCTCGGTGTAGGTGTGGTTACAGCCGCTGTTCGTGCAGGTGTAGGTTACCGTAACGTCGTTGTTACAGAAATCCTTGCCCGCAGAGTCGTCGGTGTAGCTGTGACCGGTCGCTTTATCGGTTATTATGACGAAGTGCTTGTTACAGACCGTGCATCCAAAGTAGCGGAAGCCGTCTGCGTCGCAGGTTGCAGCTCTGTCGTAGTATATTGCCGATTGAGTAGCGGACGTGCTGTTTACAAACTCGTTTCCGCAGATTGCGCAGTAGTAGTGGCCACCGTCGGTCAGAGTCGCGCCGTCCGTTTCAATCTCCCATTTGAGCACCGGTGTACCTGTGGTGAAAATCCAGTACTCGGGATAGAAATACATTTTATTTTGCAGGAACGTCTGATTGGTTATATTTGACAGATAATCGCGCTTTGCGCCGTTTTCCTCAGCTTTTTCAAGCTTGGTGCCGCTCTTCAAAACGGTAGCACTTGCCGAGTAGTAGCAGTTTGTGATTATACCCGTGCCGCTCGAGATGTTTGCGCTGAAGAAGCCTGCGTTAGATGCCGTCGCATTAACGTTGCCCGTGGCAAAGCACTTGTTAGCAACGCCACCCGAGGTCATTACACCTACGAAGCCCGCTACGTTACTGCCCGAGGTTACGGTAACGTCGCCAACGGAGTAGCAGTTCTGAATAGAGCCCGAGAGTCTGCCGACGAAGCCGCCGACGTCGCTTGCACGTGAGCTTGTAACGCTTACCGTCGTGTAGCAATTGGAAATATCACCGCTCGCGCCCACATTGCCGACAAAGCCGCCAACGTGGCTGGTGTTGCCAATGTAAGTGTCTATATTGCCGATTGCATAGTCCTCGGTAATTATACCGTGATTAATGCCCGCAAATCCGCCGATGTAGCCCTCGTGATATCCGCCTCCGCCAAGGTCGCTTGTTGCGGTTGTAATTGAAGTGCTTGCATAGCATTTATCTATTGCTTTGTCTGCTTCATTTGTACCGACAAGACCGCCGGTAATAAATCTGCTATAGGAGCCACCGCCTTTGTTATTTCCTGCGGCCTCTCCGGTAGCGCTTATCACAGAGGTTGCATTGGAGTTGGAAACAGTTCCGCTGTTTGTACCGACAAGTCCTCCGATTCTGGCATATGAATGGCAGTGTACATCGTCTCTGTAGTAGGGATAGCTATTTACTACGCGAACGAAAGCGGTAAAAATTATTGACGAGCTGCTGTTAACAATAGCTCCGTTGTTTTGTCCTACCATACCACCGATATGAAGAGTCGTGTGCATGTTGCCGCCGTGTGACCAGGAGGATGTGACGGTGAAATTGGGGCTTATTACATGGCATCCCGAGATCGTGCCGCTGTTTAAACCTACCAGAATACCGATGTAATCATGCTCACCGTAGCTTGTCGGTGAGGTTGTGACAGAACAAATTACCTCGTCTAAGGTTAAATTACGTATAGTACCGCTATTATTGCTGAACAAGCCGAAGCTTGAGAGGGCGGAGTTGATTTTCAGCGTGAAGTTGTAGAGCTTGTAGCCCATACCGTCTATAACGCCGCTGAAATCGCTTATCGGAGTGACGAGCTCACCGCGCATATCCACGTCACCTGCCAGATGGAAGGTGCCTGCGGGATTCTCGCGAATCTTCTCAAAGTCCTCGAACGTGGAGATAGCAACGCTATCGAGCCACTTGGCGTAGAGGTTTACGGTACCGGTTACGGTGATTTTGCCCGTGATTTGCTCGGTGTAGTCCTCGTTGTACCAGCCGACGAACAGCTTGTTGGTGGCGGTAGGTATTTCTATCGCATCAACGTTGAACACGGTGTTGTACTGTACCTTCTGCGTGGTATAGGTATTATCGCCCGTGAACATATAAACGGTATATTTGGCTATCTCCCACTGTGCCGTTACGGTGATATTACCGATCGAGCCCTTTGAGATACCCGTAATAATCTGCCCGTTTTCGTCCTTCCAGCCGACAAAGTCGTAGTGCTCTCTTGAGGGGCTGACAAATGTGATTGTATCCTCTACGGTGTACGTGTAAGGATTTCCGTGTGTGCTACCAAAGGTATCCTCATAGTTGATTATGTAATGTATCGGTGTGCGCTCAACCTGTACGTCGAAGTCCTTCGGTACGATGGAGAAATTTGGCCACTCTGACGTGTAACCGTCCTTTTGCGGAACGGTCGGGGGTACTATCGATTGATTGTTGTGATCGAAGGATTGCGTATCTATAACGGTTTCGCCGTCCATAAATCTGACGGTGTATCCGGTAGGCTCAAAATGAGCGTACAGGTATCGGGATTCGGGGGTGGAGGTTTCAATTGTCGCAATCTGCTCGCCGCCGCCGTTTTCCTCGGTAAACCAACCTACGAAGGTGTACCAATCTTTAGTCGGTGTGGGCAGAGTTATATCGTCATCCTCTACCGTAAAGAATATCGTCTCGTTTAATGTGCCGTTGTAGAGCACGACACCGTAGCTGACTGGGAGATATCTGGGCTTAACCGTGATGCTCTCTTCGAAAAAGTAACGTTGCATTCCGCATCCGTTTTCATTGATATAATCCGTGACGAGCTCACCGTTGTACTCATAGCCCACAAAATCATAGTAGTCGCGGCTTTCCGCAAGGGGCAGGGGTACGCTTTGTGCCCAGACTACCTGATATTCAAGGTCTGTGCCTTCAATCTTTAGAGTATATATATCTTGCTTGAATACAGCAGTCAGCGTGTGAGTCGCGGTCGGTACGTAGTCTATTTTGGAAATGATACCGTCCTCGGTGCCGTCGGTCGACCAGCCAAGGAAGGTGTGACCTCTTTTGTAGGGATCGTTCGGGAACCAGAGAGTATTGCCTTCAGTGCAGTTGGCGTGATGGTATGACGAGCCGTCCGACATGAACGTGATCTCGTAAACGTCCTTGATGGTGATTTCAAGAACGTAGACGTTGGTTACCGATTTGTCATAAGAGGTAACGTGTGCATAAACATAAGTGGTGCCAATCTCGTGTATAATTAGCGGCACCGATGTCGTGCCTTCGGCGTCGGCGTAAAAATTAAGAGTTGCAAACTCATTTTGCTCGAAGCTTGCCTTGATCCGATCTAACGTTACAGGAGAGTATCTATCGTATTCACAGGCAAAGGTCGAGTTGTCCTTCGATGTAAATACCAAGCCGTTGTTCGTTCTTTCTATCTCCGCCTTTTGTAAAAGAGCCCTGTCAACGTAGCTTACGTATACGGTCGTATCTCCAAGGATGGTACTGTTGATAACCCACGCTTCCGTGCGGTTTGCATCCTTAAAATAGCTGTTTACTATTTCGCCGGGAACGAGAGACATATTAAGCAACGGATAATCATCGTAGCTAAGAGCCGAGCCGATGGTCGTGTCGACCGTTGCAACCGTCTTACCGTCGCTATCTACGAAGGTAACCGTTGCAGGCTGACCGTCAGCACTGTTGAGAGTGTACTCTCCGCGAAGCAGATTGCCGTTGTTCAGGGGGTCGTAGGGCAGCTGCTTGAATATCGCGCTTGCTCCGCCATAGGTGACGGTGAGGGGGTCCTTACAGCTCCAGTCCGTAAGACCCGAGGTGGGCATATTACCAAAAACACCCGACGGGATTTGAGTTATCCCACTTCCGATAGTAATATTGTTCGCGAGCGGGTAATACTCGCCGTCAAAGACCTGTGAGAACTCGCTGCCCTCGCCTATGCTCTCAATCACGAGATTCTTGATAATTCCGCCATCACTGCTGATCCAGCTGTCCTCGTAATTGTTGTGATATATTACGGTGCCTCTGAAGGTGGCGTTGCCGGCATAATAACACATCTCGTCATCAAGAAGCTTAGTGTTATCCAAAACAAGATTGTCCGCGATGCCCTCAACGACGTCAAAGGTGCAGTTTACGAGGTTGAGGTTTGTGTAATAACCTCTTAATTCACCCGTGCAGTCTGTAAGATTGAGCGTAGAGCTCTCGCCGACCTCAAAAAAGACAGAGCTTTTTATATCGACGTCGGCGCCGCTTATGCTTACCGTAAGGTTATTTGTGTACTCAAAGCAGTAATAGTCGAGTGCTACGCCTTCTGCCCTCGTAATATTGAAGGATTGAAAATTTTCACACTTGGAGAAAGCCTCGTTACCGACTGTGATATTTCCGCTGCGATTGACGGTTACGCTTTTAAGAGCCTTGCATTTTTTGAAGGCTTCGGAGCTGATTAAAAAGTCCTCATTACCCTCGCCGCCGCTCTCAATAACAACGGTTTCGAGGTTTTCGCATTTTTTGAATGCCTTATACGCTATTCCCAGAACGGGCAAGCCCTCGTGGGTCGCAGGTATTGTAACCTCTGTTCCGATGAAGTTGCCCTCGGTGTTCACAAGGTATCCGGTGCCATCATCGCTCAGCTCGTATACCAGCTCCGTGGTATCCTCGGCACAACCCGAAAGAGCAAGCGATAACAGTACCGTTATCAGCACCATCGTGAGCACGGTGATGCGTTTCGTTATCTTTGATAAGCTCATATTTTTCTCCTTTTGTATCTGTCTGCTACAAAATATTTATTGTCTAATTATATTTTATCACATTTTAAATAAAAATCAATAGGATTTGATTACAAAAAAACAAAAGACCGTTAACGCTTCGCGATTTCCCACGGTTTTTACAGAGGAAAAAAGCCTGTTTGACAATGGCTTTTTAAGCCGCTCAATTATGCGTTGATTCCATAGTATGCCCTTCGCTCTTGAATAAAAAACAACGCAGAAATATCAATTCTGCGTTGTTTCAGTGAGTAGATTAAAAAGGATATAAGCTACTATCGGAATCGGTGCATTATTTCTTCTCAATAATTCCGTCGGAGCAATGTACGGTATAGTTGTTTAGGTAATTTCCCATACCTGAATCCCAGCTCTGTCCCTTTTCGATCTCGTTCCACATATCAAGCGACCCGTCATAATAGATGTTTACTATGCCCGAATAGAAGAATGCCTTTTCACCGATTTTCAGCACGTCGGCAGGAACAGTTATGGAGCTTAAGCTGTAGCAATCAGAGAATACACCGTCTGAGAGCTCGGTGAGTCGAATCCCGTCCGCGAAGGTTACGCTTTTCAGCGATTGACAGTAACCAAATGCCGCTTTGCCTATCATCTTAACGCCTGCGGGGACGGTTATTTCGGTTGCGGATGAGCCGTAGAATGCCATCTCTCCGATAACCTCGAGCTGTGAGCCTTCTTCAAATACAACCTCGGTAATATAGTCTATACCTCTGAAGGCGCCCGGAGCAATTTCTTTAACGAAATAGGGAATAAGAATGCCGGGGGTAAGCTGCTTTCGAGGACAAAGAACAAACACAGTTTTATCCTCCGAGTAAAGATTATCATCTATCTTTTCAAAGTACGGATTGTCCTCTGCAAGATTTATAACTCTGAGTGAGGAGCTTACAAAGGCGTAGCTGCCCAGGTATGAAAGATTTTTTGGAAGATATATTGCGTGGAGCTTTTGGCAAAGGAAGAATGCTTCCTCGCCGATAGCTTCGAGCTGACTTTCCTCTCCTATTTCAGCCTTGGAAAGGTAGAGGCAGTTCGCAAACGCCCCCTTTCCGATGCTCTTAAGACTGTCGGGGAAGAAAATTGATTTTATAGCGCTGTTTTCAAAAGCTTTATCGCCGATGCTTGTAAGACATGAGCCTAAGCCGATGCTATTAACGCCGGCACCTGCAAACGCGCCCTCTCCGATAGTCTTCAAGCCGTCGGGGAAAACGGGCGTCTTCAGGTCGGCACAGCCTGAAAATGCATAAGCACCAATATCCTCAAGCCTGCTTCCTTCAGCAAAAGCAAGCTCGGAAACGTCCGAATTTTTAAATGCCGAAGCTCTTATTTCGGTTACAGTGGAGGAAATAACAACCCTATTAATTCCTGATTCGGAGAAGGCGTTTTCTTCAATATAGCTCACGCCCTCGCCGTAAATTGCAGTTTCAATATTGCGGAGGAATGATAGGTGAAAGCTGTTGTCAGCGTTTACGTAAACCGTCTTTACCGATTCGTTCCCTTCAAAATACCATATGTCAATCTCGGCGTCGGAGCAATTCAACGTCAGAGCTTCAACCGCGGTGCAATCATAAAACGCAAGCGCGTCTATGCTGCTTATACAGTCGGGAACGGTTAATTCGGTTATCTTGGGTGTTGAGGTGAAAATTCGGGGCTTTACAGAATATTTTCTTCCGTCCTCGTATTCGGGAAGCGTAACCTTGGTTTCCTCGCCGATGTATTTAATAAGCAAGATATCCTCGCCATCCTCGTAGAAAACAAAGCCGTCGATATTCCTTATTTTCGAGTCTGCGCTATCGGTGATTATATTTTTTACAGAGGAAAAATCCTCGGCATTGAGCTTGAGGGCTGATTGGTTGCAAATTTCAAAGAGCGAAGCACAGCTGTCAAAGGCACACTTGCCGATTTTACTGACTTTTTTGGGAACGGTAACAGAGGTCAGGGAGCTACAGTAGGAAAAGGCATATTTTTGTATCTCGGTAACTCCTTCGGGTATCATTATCTCTTGGAGAGATGTACAGCCCGAGAAGGCAAAGGCGGGAATGTAGCTGATTCCCTCGGGTAGCTCAATGTGCTTTAACGACGTGCAATTAGCAAAGGTGCCATCGCCGTTATACTGATCGTCCGAGGCCTTCATTTCGGTAATATTCTTTCCTATAACAACGTTTTCCAGGACGGTGCAATCTTTAAATACCGCCGCACCGAGCTCGGTTACACTGTCAGGAATAATAATTTCGGTAAGAGAGCAACATCTGCCAAATGCCGCCGCGCCAATTACGGTGAGCCCCTCAGAGAGCTCAACCTTGCTAAGTGCCGTACATTCAAAGAAGGCGTTATCGCCTATTTCGGTAACACTATCGGGTATAACAATTTCACTGATACCCGAGCATCCGTAAAATGCGTTCGACCCAATGCTCTTTATTCCCTCCGGAATGATTACAGATTTGACCGATGTGCAATCGTAGAACGCCTGATTGCCGATAGCGGTAACAGGGAGACCGGCATACCTTTTGGGAATAACTATATTTCCGGTGTAAAGCTCTGTATATGATCTTGCAACGGAGTAGCTTTTGCGATCGGCGTTCAGCTCAAATGACAGCGTCACCTCGGTAGCATTCTGCTCATAGTCCACCTCGCCGCCTTCGTTCCCGTCCTCGTCCTTAATCAGCCGGCAGGAAGCAAGGGTAAATACTAATAAGATCATCAGGAACAGCAAAAATAAACTGCGAAATCTTTTCATAAATGCCTCCGTGAATTTTAGATTTGCTTCTACTTTGATTATATCAATCGCCGCCCCGTATGTCAATTGCTTTTTAAAAAATCTCGCAGAAGACGAACAAGCAATACACGCTGACGCGTGATGCCATGCGCGGCAGAGCCGCGATTCCATACAACGCGCAAGCGCGTTGATTCCATACCAAGCCTGCGGCTTGGATAAAAAAATCGACAAGTCGAAACTTGTCGATTCTTTTGGTGGAACCGGGGGAAATCGAAGCGTACACGCGTCCCGGGGATGATTTCCCAGCATTTTTCAAGGGAAATCGGGGATTTTGACCGTTTTTTCTTCATTTTCTTATGCTTTTTAGACCGTCATTTTTTCCTCATATTCGTACCCACGTCCGCGAAATTCACCTACAAACTCACCACGAGCGAGGCGAACGAGAGGTTCTGTTTGCGGTGGTTTATCAACTGCGCCACGTTGTCTCTCTTCTCGATGACCGTTGCCAGTATCGGCTCATTTCCACCGAGCAGACGATGCAGGCAGAGCGTGATTTTTACCGTTTCGTTGTCGATGACGATATGATGTATCAAGTCCGAGAGCGCATTCCGGAGCAGGTTCATATCCGAAACTTTCAATCTCTCGATATACGTTTCGACGCTCTTACGTATTGCTTTTTCTTTGAATGCCGGGAAGCGCATCATCCGGTCTTCGAGCAGGTTCATCTTATGGTCGAGCTCGCTTATCTCCCACCGGAGTTCTGCATTCTGTTCTTCGAGGTACTTCCGCAGGCTTTTCATACTGTCTTGGTCGAATTTTCTGTAATTGCTCTCGACTATTTCCTCGAGTTCTGCTGTCTTTTCGATGATGGCATCGCGTTCTCGCTGGAGCTTTTCGTGCGTCCGGATGTAGCAGATTTTTATCAATTCTTTAAGGTTTTCGGCGTTTTCCTGTCTGAACAAGCAATTATTAAGTAGATTTATTATGTAATCTTCGAGGTATACTGCTTTGATTGCTTTGAACGAGCAGGCTTTCTCACGTCCGTTGCACCGGTATTCCGGATGACCGCCGCATTTTTCACGCGAGTTGCCACAGATTGCCTTACCGCATACTCCGCATTCTATCATACCGGAGAGCAGGTAGTGTTTTGAGGTAGCGAATGATGTGCGTTTATGCTTTCTTTCGTCCATTATCTCCTGTACTCTGAAGAACGTGCTGTCGTCTATGATGCGAGGCATACCGCCGGGGATGCGAATTATCTCTCCGGCGTTTTTGCTTTTGTGGTTGTTGCGTTTGCCGTCCGGATCTCTTTCGAGTGCCCGGTTGTATACGTATTCTCCGATGTACTTTCGATTCCGGAGTATATCGTAGAAGTGTGCACTGAATTCCCGACCGTCCGAGCGTTTGTATCCGTTAGCCACGAGGTACTTTCGTATTTTGACGTAGCCGTACCCTTTGAGGAAGAGGTCGAATATGATTCTTACGATTTCCGCTTCTTGATCGTCTATCACGTAGTGCTTATTCTGTACTCGGTATCCAAGCAAAGGTGTACCGCCGTGAACCTTACACTCTCTCGCATTTGCCAGCTTTCCGGCAACCGACTCACGAGCGAGCTTCTTTGAGTAGAGCTCTGCCATACCCATCGACATAAGCTCGAAGAATTCTCCTTCTGGTGTTTCGTCGAACTCCTCGATGGTGCTCACCATTTTTATACCGAGGCGAGCGAAGTATTTTTTGTAGTATCTGCCATCATCAACGTTTCGTGCCCATCTATCCATACGGTGAACGATGATGAACTGGAACTCTCGCTTTTGAGCGTCGCGCACCATCTGCTGAAAGTCTTTTCGGTTCGCGTTCGTTCCGGTTTGAGCTTCGTCCACGTATTCGTGTATGAGCTCGATGTTATGTTTTTCGCAAAACCGTCGTATCTCTGCGAGCTGAACGGTGATGCTCGATTCCTGTTGCTTGTCCGAGGAGTATCTGGCGTAAGCAACACCTTTGAAGGTTGCCATTTTTTATTTTCCTTTCTGCAATATAAAGGACGCATAGCTCAATGTGAACTATGCGCCCGTGATTTAAAATGTCATTATTGACAACTATGATTTACATATTTTTGAATTTTACGGTAATTTTGTCGTTTGCGTCATCAATTTCGATGCGGTTAATATAGAGATCTACGAGCTCTCGAGTGATGCTGTCGGATGCAAAGAGAGCATCTGCGGTGAATATCAAAGCCTCTTTTGAAGCATCAATCAAGACGTCGATTTCAGCGACTTTTGCGTTGAGGTCTGCAAGCTTTTCGGTGTGGTGCTGCTCTGCGAGTATTGCCTCGTTAGCCTCTTGCTCGTATCGAGTAGAGAGTAGTGCCGAAGTAGTTGAAGCCGCCTTGTTGAGCAGGTGAGATACGTTATCTCTGAGCGAGGCGATGCGTCGGCTGGTCGAGTTAATCTGCTCGCGATAGCTTGACTTCGCCTGTCTTACTATGCTTGCGAGGTTATCTTTGTCGCGAACGTAGGCGTTGATCGCTTCGGTGATTGCAGATTTTACTGCACTTTCGAGATATAGGGAGTTTATAGCTTTGGTATCGCATACGTTGCCACGTCTTGACGAGTGGTTCGGGCAGGCATAAGTGCGTATGCGTGTCTTATTTCTACCGCCGCAGTTTGCAGTTCCGCTCATTGTCGAGCCACACTTTGCGCAGTAGAGCTTGCCGGTAAGGATATACTCCGAGTGAGTATTGAGGTTCGGGCGGCATTGAGTCCTGCAATCGAGGATGCTTTGCACTTTATCGAAGGTGGACTTGGTGACGATTGCAGGGATTGCACCTTCGTTTCGTACCTCGTCGTACTTCTCGAGTAGCACTCTTTGGGATTTCTTCTTGCCGTCCTCTCTGTTGTAGAGGTAAGTGCCTTGATATTTTACGTTACGTAGCATCGAGTTGAGCGTTGAATAGCTGAACTTTCTGCCTTTTCGGGTCTTGATACCCTCTTTGGTGAGGGTATCGATTATGTCTTTATAGCTCTTTCCGTCTTGAAGCCATCTCGAAAATGCGCTTGACTGTTGGAGCTTCGGTATCGTTCAGCTCGAAACGCTTATCTACTATTCGCAGTCCGTAGGGAGCGATACCGCCGGCAGAGTCGCCGTTTTTGGCATTATGTATCTCACTCTGCATCACTCGGCTTGCGGTGATACGTGCGTGATACTGATTTTGGGATATAAGGATATTGCGCATAAACTCGCCTGCGGGGGTGTTATCGCAGATATCATCACCTGCGATAAGGAAGCATCCGTACATCGCGAGTAGCTTGAGTGCGCTCGTGGTGTTAGCTACATCTCGTCCGAATCGGTCGAGTCGTATGGTTACTATAACGTCGATTTCGCCTCGCTCTGCTGCCGCGAGCATAGAGAGGTATTCGGTACGGCTATCTGTAAACATACCGCTTACGTTATCTTCTTGGTAAACCTTCGTTAAGTTTAGTATATCATATTGGTCTATGAACTCTTTGCAGAGTTCAATCTGCGTGGGAAGCGAGGTTTGTCTTTCGTCCTCTGCACTCTTACGAGCATAGATGACGGTGCGAAGCTTCTCAATTCCGAAGTTTCTCTCTGCGTTCCTCAAGTATCTTGATTTCGTCAGGTCTTAGTGTTCTCATCTTCATTGTATTTACCATTTAACACCCATTTAATAGCCGCCATTTACCATTTAACAGCATTTATCGCCATTTTATAGTTAGATGCTCCCATTTAACAGTTACATACGAACGTGTACTTTGCTCGTAGTATATGATGCTATCAATGTTATAATATATGGTTATTAAATGGTGTTTTTCATTTTTGGTTAGCCAATGGGTGACCTACAGACTTATATGATAATATAAACGTTGCTTCAAGTGCGCGCCGCTCGATATCCCCCAATTCATCATCAAGTTTTATAATTATGACTTTGTCGCAGTTATCAAACCAATCTTTTGTTATGTGTTTTGGGTATGAGTAAAACAACGTTTTTTCAACGAATCACTAGTTTCTCCTATGTAGTAGCATTTGCTTTTGCCAAAAAAGAGATAGACACAGTTTCCGACATTGATATTATTGCAAAAAGCATCTCGTTCTTTTGAACGTGCCTTTTTTACTTTTGTTGAGTCGAAGTGAACGGTTGTAACATCCATAATTTATATACCTTCAAATATATAGTCATAGTTACCAAACGGCGTGCCAGCAATATAATCAAAGCATACACTATTGTTAAGCATTATCGTGATTTTTGAATTTGTTACCCCATAGTTTCCAGATAAACTCATATTTAATGCTTTAATGTCATAAATATTAGGAAATTTCTTATCACAATAGTTCTTCAGTTTGTTAATTAAAATGGATACTGGCATACATATTTACTCCTTACTTGAAGATTTTTTTATTGTTTTCAAAATATCTGGATATGTATTTCGTAGTGTTTTTTCGTGTTTAGCGCGATTCAAACAAGGAATTGCTCCATAAATGATTTTAAAATCTCCCAGATGACGAGCGTTCAACTGCAAAGCACCTGTGCCAAGATAATCTTTAATGTGCGCTGACAAGCGCGCACCCATATTTATATCAATCCCCCAATATAGTGGATAATAATTATCACCTATGCTTTTCCATTCTTTTGCTGTCACCCCTTTTTTCTTGTTGGCGAGATTGTCAAAAAAAGATTGCTTTTCATCCCCAGATAATTCTATTGCTATACCATATACAGATCCTCTTTCGTCGGACAATGCGCAATCAGAGGTTCCGCAATTCAAAATTGAACCACTTATGTATTCAAGCCTATCAGCACTTACAATATCCTCAATCACTGTAATGATAGCATTCTTGTCCATGATCTCCCACCTTTGTCTCGTATGGATTTTGGATAGAGCGGTATTTAACCGCCCTATCCGTTTTTGTTTTTTCTAATGAGATAAGTATGTCATTATCATACCACCCTATAAAATCGCACCCTAGTGTATCGATCGCACTAACAGTGATATTCGCGCCATATTTGTGACTTCCAGAATTCATTACACTTCCAAAAGAAGTATCGTTGGTTATCGAAACCGTATCGCGTTTGTAATATACCAGAAGTACAAGCGAACCATCACCGGCGATGTTTTTGTTTACAATGCTTTTTTGAGGGTTAAACGTGTAGTGGTCAAAAACTTTTATAGTAGCGTCCACATTCGCATCTGTTGTACCGGTTAATGTTTCGGTACTGTGCAAGGTGTAATTATCGTTTTCAAGGTTTTCGAGGTAATATTCTACCTTGTATGCGGTATTGGTATTTGCGTCCCACTTTGCGGTGTAGGTAGCCGCTTCTTCTGCCGTAAATGTGAACGTGGTGGCTGTGCCTACTCTTGTATCACCATCATACCATCCGAGGAAGGTGTAGCCAGCGTTAGTAGTAGCCGTAAGTGTTACGGTATTTCCGTAAGCGTAGGTATAATCGCCACTTACAGTTCCAGCTTTGGTATTGTTGCGTTCTGCCTTGATAGAATATGTATCTCTGGTGTAGTAGACTTTAAGAACGAGCCTTCCTTCACCGTCTATGTTGCCGCTAAGCGTGCTAATAGAAGATTTTAGGGTAAAGTGCTCAAATATCTTCTGCTCTGCGGTTGCGGTAGTATCGGTACTTCCTACGAGTTCGTCTGTGTCGATGAGCTCGTAATCGGACTTATCAAGACTTTCGAGGTAATATTCTGCCTTGTATGCGGTATTTGTGTTTGCTTCGATGTTTGCAACCAGTTCGATATCTTCGCTTACGGTAAAGGTGTACGTAGTACTTTCACATACCTTATTCTCACCAACGAAATATCCGAAGAAGGTATAGCCCGCGTTAACTGTAGCCGAAAGTTTAATCTCTGTTCCATAAGGATAAGTGCCGCCAACAGTTACAGTACCGCCCTTAACGTTGCTGACTGTAGTGCTAATAGTGTAGGTATCTCTTGTATAGTAGACTTTGAGAACTAGATTACCATCGCCGTCGATGTTGCCACTTATTGTACTCTTTGCGGCATTAAATGTGAAGTGCTCAAAAGCCTTTATTACAGCGTCGGCGGTAGTATCGGTAGTTCCAGTGAGATCATCTGTGTCGATAAGCTCATAGTCCGACTTATCAAGGTTTTCGAGGTAGTATTCAACCGTGTATTTTGTGTCGGTATTCGCTTTAATGCTCGCAACTATATCGAGATTTTCGTTTACGATAAAGGTATACTCAGTGCTTTCACATACCTTATTCTCGCCTGCGAAATATCCCTTGAAGGTATAACCTGCATTAACTGTAGAAGCTAGCTTTATTTCCGTTCCGTAAGGGTAAGTACCGCCGACGGTTACAGTTCCGCCCTTAGCGTTGCTGACGATGGTGCTAATAGTGTAGGTATCTCTTGTGTAGTAGACTTTGAGAACGAGGTTACCATTGCCGTCGATATTGCCGCTAATTACGCTCTTTGTTGAGTTGAAGGTAAAGTGCTCAAATTCTTTTATAAGAGCTTCTACCGCGGTGTCTGTCGTTCCTGCAAGCTCGTCTGTATCGATAAGCTCGTAGTCCGATTTATCAAGATTTTCAAGGTAGTATTCAACAGTGTACTTTGTGTCGGTATTTGCTTTCCAGTTTGCTGTGATATGTGCATCACTCATTATAGGAGTTGAGAAATCATAATCCCAACCGGTGAAGGTATAACCTGCATATGTTGTCACGGGTGCGCTGAGTATAGCATCTTCGTCAACGGTAACGCTTTCTACTGCAGTGCCGCCGTTTGCATCAAAGGTTACTGTGTAAACAGGTCTTCTTCTAATAACGACTTTGTATACTGCAACAGGCTCGTCGTTGACATATTCTGTTATATAAACGGTGTTATCTCCTGTGTTGAGCGTAAGCGTTTTTGTGGATATAGTTTCTCTACCGCTAATGTCAAAAGAAACGATGTATTTTGCACCGCCAACAGCGGTAACTTCGGTAATGAAGGAGAAAATTTCGGTATCGCTTGATACTTTGCCGTAAACATTGTTACCGCTTACCGTAAGAGTTTTGAAGGATATGCCGACAGCTTTTGTAATCACGTATCCGCAAACGGTGCAGACCTCATCCTGTGTTGCGGTAGCCGCGCCTGAAGACGTGTGCTTTTCTTCGTCTTTTTTCGCTCCGCATTCGCACTCGTGATAGTGATGTGTAGAGTTGCAGATAAGCTCTTCCGAATAATCGTGATCGAGCTTGTTAACGGTTTTCTGCTCAACGAGAACTGTATTGCAGACCGAGCAATGCGAGCCTTTGGTAAGTCCGGTATTGGTGCAGGTCGGTGCAACTGCTTCGTCTACAACCTCGGTATGTCCGAGAGCGTCAACTACGCTCTGCGCGACGAGAGTTTCACCACAAACCGAGCAGTGCTTGCCCTCGGTAAGTCCGGTATTGGTGCAATCGGGAGCAACCGCTTTGTCTATTACTTCGGTATGACCGAGTGCATCTACTACGGTCTGTGCGACGAGAACCTCGTTACACACGGAGCAGTGCTTACCCTCGGTAAGTCCGGTATTGGTACAATCTGGAGCTACCGCTTTATCTACAACCTCGGTATGACCGAGTGCCGCCTTTTCAACGTATGTAGTGTAGTCGCAACGAGAGCAGGTAACGTAAGCATCCCAACCGATTTCGGTACAAGTAGGAGCTTTTGCATCGTGCTTTACCTCATCGTGAGTGAGTGCAGGCTTTTCTGCATAGGTAGTGTAATCACATCTGGAGCAGGTAACGTAAGCATCCCAACCGATCTCGGTGCAAGTAGGAGTTTTCGCATCGTGGCTCTGCTCATCGTGAGTAAGTGCAGGCTTTTCTGCATAGGTCGAGTAGTCGCAACGAGAGCAGGTTACGTATGCATCCCAACCAATCTCGGTGCAAGTAGGAGCTTTTGCTTCGTGGTGTATCTCATCGTGAGTGAGTGCAGGCTTTTCTGCATAGGTCGAGTAGTCGCAACGAGAGCAAGTAACGTATGCGTCCCAGCCTATCTCAGTACAAGTAGGAGCTTTTGCGTCGTGCTTTATCTCGTCGTGACCGAGAGCCTTTATGACCTCGGTGTAGCTATCGGTGCAGAGTGAGCAGGTGTATGTCATAACACCGTCGCTTTCGCAAGTTGCCGCTTTTGTTACTGCGCCCTGATATGAGTGCTCGCATTCCTTTTCTCCGCAAGCGGTTAATGCCAAGAGAAGCAGAGAGAGCATTAACAAAAGTGTAATACCGAAGCTTATTTTCCTTTTCATTTTTGTATCTCCTTTGAAAAAGCAATCATATAAAACAAAAAGTGCGCCCGCAAAGCGAACGCACCCCCAAAATTATGTACTTCGCATTGCTGCCACACAATCTTCTCCAAATAAGGTATAGAAAAGGACGGAAGTACTAAAAATGGCATAGTACACCCTTATTTGGAAAATATTCGATTGTGTGGCACTTATATTTTAACATAATTTTAAGGATAAATCAATAGTCCACGCGTATTTTAATGCGCGAGAGAGACATTTTGTACTAAAGAGCACAATCTTCCCTCGGAAAAATGGTGCAATATTCTCTCCGACGTTTCGGTGAAGCGGTAGAGTGTTTCCTTCGTGCTTCTATCCGCCACTCCGTGCTGTACGACGTACCTTAAACCAAAGGCGAATTCTCGGTTTTTATAGAGCTGTTCGAGCTCCTTTTTCCAGCCTTCAAGCACCGTTCCGGACGTATGCCAGATGAAGACCGAGCGAGCATTTGCGTGCTCGTATTTTCTGCCGTAGTCGAGCACGTTCCCGAGCATCTTGAGTCCTTCCGCAAAGTCTGGATTGCCGTATGCCCCGATTCTCTCGTGAGGCTTTGCGAAGAAGGCGCGGTCGCGGTAGCCGATGAGGTGTAGTTTCGTCTTGTATGGCGAGAAGTCGAGAGCTCGCGATATACGGCTGATGTTTTCTTCTATTCGGTGTCCTGCGTTGCCTCGGATTTTTACCGAGGAGTCGAAAATATAGTAGATATTAACTGTTTTCATCGTTGAAACTCCTTATTTTTGTGTTTGTTGCTATTTTCTTATGGATTTGTCGGGAAGGGGCATAAAATGCGAGAATGTGCCTGTTCCGTCCCCACCCACCCCCGAGGCGAATTTTTGCGGAATTCTAACCGTTTTGCTCCGTAGAGCTTACCCTCTCTCGAGGGAAACCCGGTGTGTCTTTGAGAAGAACTGGGGAAATCGGGGATATCGGGGAACGGTTTTCCGTGCTTTGCTCGTCGGAGCATAGACTTTTTTCTTAAAGGTTTAAAGTGATACCCGATTTACCCGATAAAATCGGGGATTTTGAATATATGCCCTCTATAACGAAAAAGCGCCCGACCTTCGTTCATTGAAAGTCGAGCGTTTTTATTGAATTGTACCCGAAATCCCCGGTTTCCCCGATTTTTCACTGGAGATACAGGGGGAAAGTGAGATGCTGGACTTCCAGCGTGGGAGTGAGTCTTGCGGCTTACTAATATACTGTCTAAACCGTAAGGCTTCAAGTGCTGTAATGAAAAACTACTGTAAGTACAGCAAAATCTGACGAAAATATAAAAACACACGTCTTCATCCCTGTAAATCAAGGATTTGGACGTGTGTATGCTTGGTGGAACCGGCGGGAGTTGAACCCGCGTCCAAAAACCTCTTGACATAACCTTCTCCGTGGGCAGTCATTCTATTGAGGATTCCCCTCGGTGAATGCCGAATGACAGGCTCTCACTTCGGGTAGCCATTTTGTGCTTGACCGATTCAATGGCGAAACCTCGGTGCAAGTTCACTACTGATTTGACGCACGGTGGAAGCCGTAGTCCTCATCCACGGTACGGGCGGCATTATTGCCGCGTCACAGCTTACGCTGCAAGAGCAACTCTATTGTTGTCGTTTATTATTTAAGTTGGACATTTTAACGGGATTATCCTGCCCGCCACGCTTATCATGCCTCAAAATCCCTGTCGAAACCCTTACGGCCCCATAAGTGTACTATAATTATACTCTTTTTTTTGCAAAAGTCAATAGAGCGAATGTGAATTTTTCGCGCATCTGCCCATCCGTGTCAAATTTTTGCCTGTTTGTGTCACATTTTCCCACTTGATTTTATCTTTAAATAGTGTTATACTTAATTATTAAGATACAAATCCTTGGAGGAAGTGTTTTGAAGAACAGACGACTTCTGATTACTATAATGAGCCTTTTGCTTTGCGCGGTGATAATATCTGCGCTTTGCGTATCAGCCCTTGCCCTGAAGCTCGATTATTCAAGCCCGAGCGCGACGAGCAAGCAAACGCTGAGCTCTGCGGATATTCTCGAGCTCTCGACCGGAATAAAGCTTTCCGAAGCTGAAAGAAGCTATCTTGAGGCATACGGAGCCGACAGCATCACGTACAGCCCCCTTGTCCCCACGAGCAACGTTACAAGCGAATACGATTCGCAGACGAAATCGCTGAAGGTTACGGCGAGGGTATATGAGTATACTGCCAATACCGGATTTAAAATAAAGTGGACTCCGGTTTACGCCACTGTTTCGGGTGAGAAGCACAGTATGACAGTCGGCGCCGACGGAAAATATACCGTCACCCTAACGGATATTGACGAGGGTGGGGAAGAATACGTAAGAGTTATGTATTCTTCAAGCATCGGCGTAGCGCAGAAAACCGTAAACGGCCTTCTCAACAAAACGTACAGCGAGGCACCCCTGTGGGCGTCCTACGGTGAGTATCTTGAACAGAAGCGTGAATACGATGCGCGCCTTGCCCTTTATCAGAAATATATCTCCGATAAGAACGTCTATGACGAAAAATACATAGCATATCAGAAATATCTCAAGGAATACGCAGATTACGAGGATGCCGAGGCGATCTATCAGGAATATCTTGCCGAGCTTGAGGTATATAACAAAAAACACGCCGAATATATCAAGTATCTCGATGATAAGAAGAAATACGACGCTAACCTTGCTTTATATAATGAATATGTAGCCAATTACGCAACCGTCAAGGATCAAATAGCTATCATTGACGGAATTCAGAGAAATTGCACGTCATACAAACGCTCGCTTTACAGAGCGATAATGACCGACACAGTAACCACCGTACTTGCCAACAAGGATGCCATAGCAAACGAGCTGACGGGACTTGACGGGGCGGTAGTTGACGAGGCGGGACTTGCAACCGAAAATCTCCGAGAGCTGTTTGACGGATATTTCGCTCTGACAGAAGAGGAGGATAAGTACGCCTATTACTCCTTAAACTACGAAGCCTTCAAGGAAAATTTCTCACTTCTCTTCAAATGTCTTGACAAGCTTTACCGCAATGCTAAGGTCAGGGTGGCAATAAGACAGCAGAACAAAATAGAGAAATATGAGATACTTTTAGCACAGCTTTATTACACGGTAAATGCCATTTCGGACACCCCCGTGTCAAATTATGACGGTACAGCGCTGTTTGATTCCACGTACAGAATCGACGGTGATACCCCCCTCAAAATTCATGAGGGAGAGGTTTATATAGTTGATAAAAACAATGCCGAGCCGCTTCCGAACGGTTACCCGCAGGCAGTAGAAAAGCCCGTGATAGTCACCGTGGACGAGCCTCAAAAGCCTACCCCCGTCCTTGCTCCGGTAAAGCCGGAGGAGGTGTCTGCCCCGGGAGATGCTCCCGAGATTGTAGAAAGGCCTACGGCACCCCGTCTTGTTGAGCCTCCGTTTTCAATTGCAACGCCCGAAAATCTGCCGAAGGAGATAACCGACGTTATTTCCGCTTACCGAAACGGCGAGCTTTCCGAGCGCTCACAGATAAGCTCCGATGCGCTCATAACGCTCGAGGCATTTGCAGTTAAAAGGTTCCTTAACGTAGACGAAATAGTAATAAATTTTTACGGCACAAACGGCGAAAAACTTGACACGGTTAACGCCGAACGCACCTCTTACGTTGAATTTTCGGGTATGATTCCCACAAAGCCCGAGGACGATTCGGCAACCTATACCTTTGTCGGCTGGCAGGACGAAAACGGCAATCCCGTGGATATGACGTCCGTTAACTGTCAGGGAGTCCAGCTGAATCTGTACCCATTGTTTGAAGCAGAGTATAAGCTCTATGACGTTACTTGGTCTGTAAACGGCAACAGGACGGTTACCCGAGAGCGTCTTGGAGTCACCCCTGTATGTCCCGTTGTGCCCGAGAAGGCTGATGTAGACAGCTTTATGTACGTCTTTGCAGGCTGGCGTGATTTCAGCGGCGCGATAGTGGAGGGAGATTTCCCCTCTGTCAGTGCAGATGAATCACAAAACCTTTTCACCGCCGAATTTGAAAGGCGATTTATAGTCCCGTATTCAAACGGCTCGGGAGCTCTTGTTTCTTTTGACGGCACAAGATATTTTGTGGATTCGTCGCGCTCTCCGGATAAGGAGCTCAATTTGTCACATCTCATACCCCGTGCGGCGGGAAATGGCGGAATTACCGTCAGCGCAAAGAACTATACCCTTGAATTTTCTTATTCTGAGGTTATCGCAATGAGCGAGGCAGGCGTTAGCGCACTGTCGGTTTCCTCCGCTGTGAAGGGAAGCGTTGGCTACTCGTTTGCAGTTAATCTTTACGGTACTGACGGAGAAAGACTTGATGTCTCCGTAGGTGCCGTGCTCACTCTTCCTTACACCTTCTCTGATCCGGCAAATATGCGTATGTATTACGAAACCGCAGACGGAAGAGTGCCGGTAAGAGCGATTCCCGATTCGACGTCGGTAACGGTAAGCGTTATATGCGGAGTTGCCTATCACGCGGTAACTGAATACGCAATCGACGTTATGAAAACCGATGAGGTCTATATTGGCGCAGACAAGTCCGCCGCCTCGGCAGGAGATAGGGTTCGCATCGATTACGCCGCACCCGTGGGAATTAAAATCACCTCAGTTTATCTCATCAAGGAGAACGGCGAGAGGGAAGAGATCGTCGATTCGACGTTTATAATGCCCGCCTCTGGCGTATCTGTCGGAATAGAGTACGAGCGTATCAGCTATACCGTGACCTTCGTGGCTGACGGTAAGGTCATAAGCGTCAAAAAGTATTTCTACGGAGATATTCCCACGCCCCCGACCGCGCCTAAGAAGGCAAGCGACAGCGAATACAATTACAAATTTCTCGATTGGGAGCCCGTTATAACCGCGGTTACGGAGGATAAAATCTACGAGGCGCTTTATCTTCCCACCGAGATACCCGAAAAGGAGCAGCCCGACGGCTTGATAATAACCGATTCGGTGCTCAGAATTATAGTGACCGTGCTCTTTATCGGAGTCTACGGAGCGGTAGTTATTCTGCCCGTGCTTGTGATTGCCTTGGTTAAGCTCGTTCGCAGAGTGAGAAGGAAGTCCAAAAAGAGTTGAAAAACTTGACACGCCCCATAACTAACCGCGAAAAATCGTGAAATTGAATAAAAAAATGAACATTTATTTGGTGAACTTCCCATAGTTCGCGCGAACAGGTGTTCATTTTTTATTTTTTATATTGACTTTTTTAGTCGCGAGTGCTATAATTTACTTAATTTAATTTAACTATTACGCACAATAGTGGAAAGGTTTGGTAACAAAATGGGAAAAACATTTAAGAAGCTGTTGGCATTCTTGCTTGTTTTCGTTTTGCTTTTCTCGGTATCGGCAACCACAATTGCCGCTGCTTCGAGCGATGACGCTGTCGTAACGTCCGGCTCCGCGAACAGCAATACCTCCACCGGCACAACCACCGGAGGCACCACGACGAACAACACGAATGACAGCACGAACAAAGGCTCCTTTAGCCTTGATTGGTTGACGGTAAGTTATTCGGGCAATGACGTCCTTATAACCGTCGCTCCCAACAAAGCAGAGGCGATCCTTTCGATGACACGCGAGGACCTTGTGCAGATTTTGAAGTATGCACTTGAGGTGACCGAGGAAGTAGTCTATGACGATTTCATAGATGCTCTTTTCGGTGACGATATGCCCTCCGACAGAACAGAAAGAACAAAGGTGCTCTTCAAGAATGCAATGGATGTTTACATTGCAAATGAGTACGGTGTGGCTAACGACGACACCCACCTTGAATTCGTTCAGGATATTATAGCCGACGATGCAAAGGCTGAGGCTTACGCTGATTTCGTAATCACTCTTCTTGAAGCGGCAAACATCACGAGAATTTTCATCAGCACCGACTGTCCCACTCCCGAGGAAATCGACGGTGAGTTTAAGGAGATAATCGCTGAAAAGAAAAGAGAGCTTACCGAGGCTTATATCGACGAGGCAATTGCCGATTATAAGGCTTACGTAACCGGTGAGATTGATGAAAAGGGCTCGTTCCACAATTACATAAACGAGTATTTCGCTGAGTACGTTGCTGACGTAAACGGCTGTACTGTTGACGAGGCTAAGCTCCTGCTTGCCAACGCAAGCGCATCTGACTATCGCGAGGTGTTTGCATCACCCCTGTATTCCGATGCCGCTCTCAGAATCAAGGCAATCGACAACATAGACGATGCTTATCTCGAGCTTTTCGGATACGATGAAGCAGGCGTAAACGTAAGACTTGCTGAGATTGAAGCCAACATCATGGATATGTACGAGGAGTTCTACGTTGCACTTTCCAATGATGAGTTCAGCCCCAGAAATTACGTTGAGCTTCTCACCCTTGTAGAAGGCCTCTATATTAACGATCTCCTTCTCTACGGTGATAGCCCCAAGGGCGCGGCATTTATTCAGGAAACTATTCTCACTCTCATCGAGGAGCTTCCTACCTTCGACGAGATTGCAGCGATGGACTCTGATAAAATGCAGCTTTCCTACGACTTCAAGCTTGATACTCAGCTCGGAAGCTCCGAGTTCAGCGTAACCTTTAAGCTCGGAAGCAATCAGGACGACGTTAAGAAGGTTGCTGAAATTCTCGCAAGAAACTTCAACGTAACCTACCTTGACGGCACTCTCACAGCAGACATCAGAGTTCCCGACGAGCTTGCAGAGGCAGCACTCAAGGCTTGTCAGTCCTCCGAGGTTCCCGAAGAACTCAAAACCAAGGTATTTGCGGCGTTTACAAGCACTCCCGACGAGCTTTATGCAATGGTAAACGACGTAACCTTTGCAGATCTTCTCAAGATCTTCGATTACGTTGATTTCGACGGTATTCTTGACAGCGAGTTCGTAAGCAAATTTGAAAGACTCGACGGTCTTACCGAAGAGGGTATAAAGAATAAAGTTTCGCAGTACGAGTACTACTACAACAGAGCGCTCGACGTTCTTGCTAAGGCTTATTCCTACCTCCCCGAGACCCTTGAGGACAACAAGCTCACAGATCTTTACAAGGGCAACGGTGACTTCCACGCTGAAAAGGGTCTTAGCATTGACCTTGTTCCGTGGGCAAAGAAGGCTAACGAAACCCTCGCAGACCTTATAGATGCATTCCTTGACAACACCGTTATCTCGGTTTATGCTGACGTTGACGTTCACTTTGATAACGTATACAAGGTTTCCTACTATCTCGGCGACAAGTCGGCGGCTAACCTTGAGAGAGAAGGCTTCCTTCCCGTAGGCGCTGATATTGACTTCTTCGCAGGTGTTACCGATTACAACGGCGACCCCATCATTATGTGGGTTGACGAAAACGGCACCGAATACAAGGAGATGCCCGCTCAGGACGTAGAGCTTTACGCTCTTACCGCCGATGCCAAGGCAACCCTTGAAGCAACCGCAACAGAAAAAGAATACAACGAGGGTGAGAGCATCACTCTTACCGCGACTGTAACACCCATTAACCCCATACTTACCTATACATACGCTTGGTATAAGAATAACACTCTTATTGATGGCGCAACCGGTACCACGTACGAAATATCCGACGTTGCTGACACAGGTAATTACCACGTTGTAATTTCCGTTAAGCACGGTGACACGGTTCTTGAGCCCCTTACTACCAATAAGGTCGCTGTTACCATAACCCACAAGAAAATCAGCGTTAATAATGCTGTTGAATGGGATTACACAGGACCCTATAAGTACAACAAGGCAGAGCACGTTGTTAACGTAAGCGTGAAGGCTGAATATCAGTTCATCATCGCTCGCATTGATACTAACGTGTTCAAGGGCACCAATGCCGCAACCTACGACCTGTCCGCTCAGTTCGAAATTATCAATCCCAACTACGCGTTTGCAGACGGTGATAAGTTTGAAAAGCAGTGGGTAATCGACCCCGTTGTTTATACTGATGCCGACATCGTATGGGATACCGGCATCAGCGGCTCAGAGTACGAGTACGGCAGAGAATATGCCATAAGCGCAACCGTGCCCGAGGAGCTTGAGATTCTTCTCGGTACTCACACCCAGACCAACGCAGGCACCACTGATGCAGGCACCTACAACACGACCGCAACCGTTACCGTTAAGTCCGAATATCAGGGCAACTACGTATGGCGCGGCTCCGCGGCACCTGCCAGCCCTGCTTGGACAATCGTTTCAAAGCCCGTAGACCTTTCGACGTTCTCTTGGCAGACGCTTGCTCTCACAAGAGCAACCACCGGCTTTGAGTTCACTTACGACGGAGTGACAGAGCATACGGTTACTATCGCGGGTCTTCCCGAGGATATAGCCAATGCCGTTGTTTATACTAACAACAAGTCCGTCAATGCAACTAACGGTATCGTTACCGCTACTGCAACGATTGATTTCACAGCACATCCCGAGCTTCTTAACAACTACGCAGTAGAAAAGGATCCCGTAAGCGGCGAGTATAAGCTTTTCGCTCCTCAGGATTGGATTGTTAATAAGGCAACCCTTAACTCCGACATACAGTGGCAGGGCGGTAGCTCCTTCACTTATAACGGAAATCCGCAGGCACCCTCGCTTACTCCTTACGATGCTACTATCATTACCGCAACCGTTAACTACTACAAGGCAAATGCCAACGGAGTCTACGAGAGCATAGGAACCACTGCTCCCACCGATGCAGGTAACTACTATGTAGAGGTTACTATTACTCCCGTTGACACTAATAACTACGTTGTTGAAACCACTATCGAGAAGGAACTTTACTTCACTATCGCAAGAAAGACGATTAACGTTGACTTTGAGTGGAAATACAACGGCACCCCCTATGCAGATCTTACAAGTCCCCTTGTTTACAACAACTCCGAGTATGTTCTCTATCTCGACACCGCGGCACTTGATTCCTCTTACATTGCTGACGGAATCGTAACTCTTGCAAATTGCGAGACCCGTGCTACCGATGCAGGTGATAACTACACTGCAACCGCAACGATCACTCTCAATAACTCCAACTACGTTCTCGTTGTTGGCGGTAACGAGGATGACGACGGTGTTGTAAGCTACACTGTAAACTGGGCAATTGATAAGCAGCTTGTGCTTCTTGACGGCAATTACAATTGGATAATTGTCGGCGGCGGTGCGTACACCGATACCGCGCTCGTTTATGAGCCCGGTGTAACTCACACCATCGAAATAGACAAGACAGGCATGAGAGACATTCTCGACGTTTCCTACGAGACCGGAAGCAACTCTGCAACCGATGCAAACATCTACAATGCAATTGCTACCATCCATCTCATAGCAAGCGCAGAGAAGAATTACACTCTCGGAAATCAGAACACTGTGGTTGAAAAGCAGTGGATAATTTCTCCCAAGAAGATAACTCTTAACGATCTTGCTTGGAACCAGTTCACAAATCCCGTGTACAACGGCTCGACCGTAACTCTTCTTCCTACGATAAGCGGCATTCCCGCCGAGTATCAGAATATCGTGGTACCCTCATACAAGACTACGTCCGACGCAGAGGGCAACAATGTTGTTGATCCCGAGAATGCAGGTACGTACTATACTCACGTAGAGTTCCCGGTTGTTCCGAATTACGAGATTGATTACCCCGCAACCTTCGTTTCCACTTATGAGTGGAGGGTCGATCGTGCAGACCTTGCCGCATACCTTGCAGAGCTTGGCATCACGTTCGACAGCGCAGTATTGTACTACAACGGTCAGTATCAGAGCATAGCTATCAACGGAACTCTTCCTGATTTCATCAATGTAAGCTACGTTGGTAACGAGCAGATTGACTGCGGCGAGTACGAGGTTACAGCTAACTTCACCGCAGGAAGCAACTATACAGAGGCTTCCCTGACCGCATACATGGTTATTACTGCGGATGAATTCTCCGATTATTTCGCATTCGGTTACATAGTTATAGTAACCGTACACGGTCCCAAGATTGCAGCAGGCCACTACCTCGAGGTAGCTGACGAGCTTGCAAATCTTGCAAACATTGACGTTTCCGACCTTGCAGATGAAGGCTTTGTAGCAAAGCTCGTTGCGGCATATGACATTGAATTTATGTTCGACGGAGCAGAATCTCCCATAGAGAATGAATTCGTTGTACGTATACTTATTCCCGAAAGCTCAACCGATAACGATGACTCAACCTTCAAGATCGTTTACGTAAACGAAAATGGCGAAACCGAGGTTATCGATGCTGTACGCAGCGGTGACTATATGGTATTTGAAACAACTCACTTCTCGGTTTACGGTATTGTTGAGATTGCCGAAGAAACCGACGAGCCCCAGCCTACTCCTCCTTGCACCGATCACGTAGACAACAACGGTGATGGCAAGTGTGATAACTGCGGTGCTGATATGGGTACCACAGTATGTCCCGGCCACGTTGATAACAACAGAGACGGCAAGTGTGATATATGCGGCGAGGATATGGATACTCCCACTCCTCCTTGCACCGATCACGTAGACAGCGATGGAGATGGCAAGTGTGATAACTGCGGCGAGGATATGGATACTCCTACTCCTCCTTGCACCGATCACGTAGACAGCGACGGAGACGGCAAGTGCGATAACTGCGGAGCAGATATGGCAGTTGTTGATGAAGAAAAGGATTGGACTTGGCTCTGGATCCTTATCGCAATTCTCGTTGCTATCATAATAGCCCTCATCATTATCCTTCTTGTAAGAAGAAAGGGTGACGATGAAGAGCCCACCGAGCCTGCAACCGAGCCCGAAACCGAGCCTGCGGCTGAAGAAGAACCCGCAACTGAAGAGGAACCCGTAGTTGAGGAAGAACCCGCAACTGAAGAGGAACCTGTAGTTGAGGAAGAGCCTGTAGTTGAGGAAGAGCCCGCGGTTGAAGAGCCTGTGGTTGAAGAGCCTGTGGTTGAAGAGCCCGTGGTTGAAGAGCCCGTGGTTGAAGAAGAACCTGTGGTTGAAGAAGAACCCGTGGTTGAAGAAGAACCCGTGGTTGAAGAAGAACCCGTGGTTGAAGAAGAACCTGCGGTTGAAGAAGAACCTGTGGTTGAAGAGCCCGTGGTTGAAGAGGTTCCCGTAGTTGAGGAAGCTCCCGTAGTCGAAGAGCCCGAGGCAGGATCGTTTGCAGCAATTGCAGCTGCTTCCTTCGCTTCTGACGGCGTAAGACGTGTAAACGGCGTGGTTGTTCCTGTTCGTTACAGAACCTCGTTCATGTCAAGACTTATTCAGGCAGAGCCTCCGATTCAGGATTACTACACCGCAGTTAAGAATTACCTTCTCTCCTTCAAGGGTGTTAAGGCAAGAACAAGCTGGAACTTCGAATCCTTCAATAAGGGCAGAATCCAGTGCGCTAAGCTTAACGTTAAGGGTAGTGCGTTCCAGGTTTACCTCGGACTTGATCCTAACGAATACAATGCAGAGAAGTATCACTTCACCGATGTTTCCGACAAGCCCAAGCTTGATAAGGTTCCTATGATGCTTAAGGTTAAGAGCGATCGCTCGCTTAAGTATGCGTTTGAGCTTATTGATGAAGTAATGAGCAAGAACGGAATAGAGCAGGGTGCGCTTCCCACCGAGGATTACCACCTTCCTTACGAAAGCACCGAGGCACTCGTTGACTGCGATCTTGTAAAGGTTATTCTTCCCGACGGTATGACCATTGATGAAAACACCATTATTGAGAGAGTCAACGTAGGCGATCTTCTCAGCGAGTTCAAGACCGATGACGATGAGGCTGTTGCAACCGAGACTCCCGTAGTCGAGGAGCCCGTAGCCGAAGAACCTGTGGTTGAAGAGCCTGCAGTTGAAGAGCCCGTAGCCGAAGAACCTGTGGTTGAAGAGCCTGCAGTTGAAGAGCCCGTAGCCGAAGAACCTGTGGTCGAAGAGCCTGTGGTTGAAGAGCCCGCAATCGAAGAACCCGTAGTTGAAGAAGCTCCCGCGGTTCACATTGTAGACCACCAGGTAGCAGAGGAAGAGATTGTAAACGTTAACGCAACCGAAGCTGATACGATCATTTCCGACACTCAGGCAACCGAGCTTATCGAGAGCGTAACTCGCGCTCCCGGCTTCAAGCCCAAATCCAACAAGTGCTACGAGATCAACCTCGACACCATTTGCGAGAACTATGAGGACGGTGACGTAGTTACCATTGAAAACCTCAAGGCAAAGCATCTCATAACAAAGAAGGCAGAAAGAATTAAGGTTCTTACTCGCGGCGTTATGACGAAGAAGCTTACCATCGTTGCTGATAAGTTCTCCATCCAGGCTGTCAAGATGATTGGTCTTGCAGGCGGTATGGTTCAAAAATACCAGGATTGATAACCGCTAACGCGGAATCACTACCCCAGCAATAAACAACGGATTGCCGCAAGTTATACGCTTGCGGCAATCTTTTAAAAACCTCAATTGTAAGGGCAAAGAACAATGAAGAAAAAATATCTTTTTTGCACAAACGCTTGGTTTTATTTGAGTGAGCTTCCCTTAGCTTTTTTGTTAGTAGTAGCCTGCCGCTTTAACTCCACGGTTGATACCCTTATGGGCTTAATACCCCTTATTGTAGTGCTTTCTGCGGCTATGATATTTATTTTCCTCTACTTTTTCAGAATGGTAGTGATTTCCTATGAGGAAATAAAAATGCTCGGCCTTTTCTCCTCACGGGATAAAGCAATTATAAATAAGGATAAAACGCTTATACTAACTATAAGACCCGGCGCAGATCTTAAAATTGAATTGTTTGGAAACAACGGAACACCGTCGTTGTTATCCGGCTTGAAGGACGATCCGCCGATGGATATATATCTTTTCAGAGGCAAGGTTATAGGAAGAAAGCGCGCGGCAAAATCAATTTTGCGTTTCTTCAAGATGTCGGAGGAGGATATAGTTGCGGCTGTCGGTGATTTTGTAATGGACAAAAGCGATACTCCAAACGTTTTCTTCCGAGATTGCGAGCTTTTTACCGTAACCTCGGAAAAAATAGACGATAACAGGGAAATTCGTATAAAATTCAAGGAAACAATATAATTTTAGGCGGCGAGTGTGTTGACATCGCCGCCTTTTTATGTTAGAATTTTAATGTTATAATAATATATTAGGGAAGTGATTTTTTGAAAAACAACTATTCTATCGAAACCAAATGTGTTCAGGGCGGATACACCGCAGGGAACGGCGAGCCCCGTCAGATTCCGATAATACAGAGCACAACCTTTAAATATACAACGAGCGAGGAAATGGGCAAGCTTTTTGACCTCGAGGCATCGGGATATTTTTATTCCAGACTTCAAAACCCGACCTGTGATACCGTCGCGGCAAAAATATGCGAGCTTGAAGGCGGCACCGCGTCAATGCTTTTGTCCTCGGGACAGGCGGCATCCTTCTTTTCGATTTTCAATATTGCAAATTGCGGCGACCACGTAATATCCTCTGCGAGCATCTACGGCGGTACCTACAACCTTTTTGCAGTTACTATGAAGAAGATGGGAATAGATTTCACCTTCATTGACCCCGATTGCACCGAGGAGGAGCTTAACGCTGCCTTCAGAGAGAATACGAAGGCGGTATTCGGCGAAACCCTTGCAAACCCCGCGCTTACCGTTCTTGATATAGAAAAATTTGCAAAGGCGGCTCACGCACACGGTGTTCCTCTTATAATTGACAACACCTTTGCTACACCCGTTAATTGCCGTCCCTTTGAGCACGGCGCAGATATCGTAACTCATTCAACAACAAAGTATATGGACGGTCACGGTGCGGCTGTCGGCGGCTGTATAGTCGATTCGGGTAACTTCGATTGGATGGCGCACGCGGAAAAATTCCCCGGCCTGTGCACCCCTGATGAAAGCTATCACGGAATCACGTATGCGGAGCGCTTCGGCAAGGAGGGCGCCTTCATCTATAAGGCAACCGCTCAGCTTATGCGCGACTTCGGAGCGACGCAGTCACCGCAAAACGCATTCATACTCAATCTCGGCCTCGAAAGCCTTCACGTAAGAATGGCAAGACACTGCGAGAATGCCACCCGTGTAGCGAAATTCCTCGAATCTCACGAAAAAATCGGTTGGGTAAACTACCCCGGTCTTGAATCAAATAAGTACTACGAGCTTGCTAAAAAGTATATGCCAAACGGTACCTGCGGCGTTGTAAGCTTTGGTATAAAGGGTGGCAGAGCGGCTGCCGAAAAGTTTATGAAGGCTCTTAAAATTGCCGCTATCGAAACTCACGTTGCAGATGCGCGCTCCTGCTGTCTGCATCCTGCGAGCTCAACCCATCGCCAGATGACAGACGAGGAGCTTACGGCGGCAGGCGTTCCCTCGGATCTCGTTCGTCTTTCCTGCGGACTTGAGCATTACAACGATCTTATAGCAGATATCGCCTCCGCTCTCGAAGAGGTTTAAGGAGGCTTGACGGTAGCCCCGTCGGAAAGGACTACAAATGCCAATCAAAATTCCGAACAATCTCCCTGCGGTAAAAACGTTAACGGATGAGAATATCTTTGTGATGACTGAAAACCGTGCGGTTTCGCAGGATATACGTCCCCTGAAAATTCTTCTCCTTAATTTAATGCCAAAGAAGATAGAAACCGAAACTCAGTTTTCAAGACTCCTCGGTAACACACCGCTTCAGGTTGAGCTTGAGCTTATTCATACCAAAAGCCATAAGTCAAAAAACGTTGCAGAGGAGCATCTTCTCTCCTTCTATAAAACCTTCGACGAGGTAAAAGGCAATTATTACGATGGCTTTATAATAACGGGCGCACCCGTTGAGCATCTTGAATTTGAAGAGGTGGAGTATTGGGACGAGCTTGTTGAAATAATGGAATGGTCCAAAACCCATTGTCACAGCACTCTGCATATCTGTTGGGCGGCACAGGCAGGACTCTACTATCATTACGGAATAAAGAAATACCCCTTATCCGAAAAGCTGTTTGGAGTATTTCCGCATAAGGTCGATTACAAAAGATCAATACTTTTCCGCGGATTTGATGATAATTTTATGGCCCCTCACTCACGCCATACCACAGTTTTGCGCGAGGATATCGAGGCGGCTCAAGGACTTAAAATTCTATCCTCATCCGAAAAAGCCGGCGTTTATGCGGTTATGAACTCAAAGGGACGCCAAATTTTCATCACAGGACACAGCGAATACGATGCCGACACACTCAAAGCAGAGTATGTACGCGACGTTGAGCAGGGAAAGCCTATAAAAATTCCCGAAAACTATTTCCCGAACGATAACCCCAAAAAAGCGCCTATCGTCAGCTGGCGCGCTCACGCAAATCTTTTATTCTGTAACTGGCTTAACTATTTCGTATATCAGACCACGCCGTATGATATTGACACAGCATACAGCTCCGGAAAAGCAAAGAAATAAAACAAAACCCGTTAGTCTTTCACGACTAACGGGTCTTTAAATTTTAAAAAGAGAGAACATAAAAGTATTAGTTAGCCACCAGTCCAGGCGTATATTAAAAAAGATATTAATAATAGAGCGCCTATAATAATAAAACCAACTGTCATAGTAAAATTAATACTTTCTGTAACCGGAATTTTCTAATGTTTTCTTTTCGGAAAAATCGTTACAGCAACCGTTTGCACTTACATATACACTACCGTGCAGATGACAAATGTATCTTGGAATAAGAGTTTCCGCGCGCTTACAATACTGACAATTTTTACAACATTTCATTATTTTAACCTCTCAAAAGTAGATTTGTTCTCTCTTGACAATAATATTATACATCTATAGTTTAAAAATGTCAACCTATAGATGATTATTTTTTTAATCTATAAATGATAAAATTATAACATAAGATGTATTGAGGGGTGTTCTATGAAGGACGATATTTTACTTAAGGAAATTGGAGTTAGAATTAAAAATCGCCGAAAAGAAATAGGAATGACACAAGAAAAATTGGCAGAGCTTATGGACGTATCGTTGCAAATGATATCTAATTTAGAGCAGGGAAAAAAAGCAATAAGACCCGAAAATATAATTAAGCTTTGCAGCGCAATTAATGTAAGCGCTGATTATATATTAAGAGGGTGCTATTCGGAGTACGAAACCACAGAATTTATAAATTGTTTCAATTCCTTGTCACAGGAAAATAAAAAATTGATAGAAACTTTAACATATAAGCTTTCGGAAAAGCAATAAACAAGAGAGTTTATAACCAAAATAACAACAACCCGTTAGTCTTTCACGACTAACGGGTTTTGTTTTATGCGGCAAGGCGCTTGAAAAAGCACCGAAATTTTATTTTTTCAACACCTTTTTGCACCAAGTGCGTTTTTGGCATTTCGGGCACTTCAAGTACCGCGTTGTTCCCATGTGCATCGCATTAAGTGCCTGCGCATAGGTAGGCACGATCTCGTGACCGCAATTTTTGCACTTGTAAGCACCTACGCTTATTTCAAGCTTTAATGCGTAAAAGCAAGGTATCAGAAATACAATGCTGATTCCAAGAATCGCTACAATCTGCCATACTCCTTCGGGTATTAAAAAAGCGGCAATTGAGACACCCGCAAGCAGGGCTACTATACTTACAATCATAATTGCCCACATAGATGTCCAAATGATTTTGTTTTTTTGCTCTACTTCTTTTGCCATATCAAGCAAAAGCTGTTCATTTTTCTGATTACTGTTTTCCATATTAATTTTCTCCCCACTTAATAATTCATTTACACTGATACAGAGGATATCACAAAGCTCAAGCATAATAGCGGTATCGGGCATCGCTTTGCCACATTCCCACTTTGATACTGCTCTATCGGTAATATTCAGCTTTTCTGCCAGCTGCATCTGTGTCAGGTTTACGTTTTTTCTGCACTCGGCAATAAACCTTCCAATTTTAATTTGATCCATAGATTGCCTCCTTTCGTTTACAGTATAACTGCAAACGCATAAAAAATCCACATACTGTTGGTTGAGTGAGGAGAAAACAACCGTTAGTAGAGTGAAATTTATTGATTTAATTTGATTTATATGCGCGTTCCGTCATCATTGAACGTATTTTTCAACGCGGACTCCGTTGGGAAAATTGATACGATTAAGACAATACATTGAATTGTCATAAGAATGCCTCCGACAAGCCCAAGTGTATTTTCATCGCTATGATAGAACGGAATATGTATCAGGGCAGAGGGAACAAGCATTATCAATCCTATTTTCCACCAAAGTCGCCCGCAATAATCGTGAGCAAAACGCCACGTATCCATATTCTTCATAGAACGGGTTGTTCGATAACCGAAGAATGCGTTTATATTCTTGGGACAATGCTTCCACATAATTATTCCGGCAATAAACATAATAACAGGGATTAGCAAATCACAGATGAGCATAAACCACCAAAACCACATATTTTACCTCTGTTCGATTGAAATTTTATTATTAAAAGATACCGCCGTTATACTTTTTCATTGCATAGAAGCTGATAATCATACCCACAGCGATGCTTGCAATCAATTCAGCTACGCCGATTACAACAAGAGCCTGTATTTGTGTTTGCTCGAATATAAAGAACATAACACCGAATAGGATCATAGCAATGCCTATAAGCAGCGTTCCCAAACCAACGAGCCTGCCAAACGGCTTTCTGTCTTCCTCGGTCACTCGCTCTCTATGATAGCTGTGAATTGAGGAAATATTTCCCGTCATATTGATTATGCCGAGTATAGAAATCAATATTCCCAAACCCGAAACAACTATAAATGCTATCATACAGTGTACCTCGACAAATTTAAGTTTATCCAACAGTTACATTATATCATAAATTTCCACGAATGTAAATAGAACGGCAAAAGAATGAAGCATTCGCCTTCTGCGAATATGAAGCCGCAACTTCGTTGCTATGAAGCAGATGTCTGCGACATCTATGAAGCGAAGCACACTCGTATCTTTCCGTGTGGCGCAGCCACGCTTCATAGGGCGCAGCCTGCTTCATTTTTCATACACCGTAAGGTGTGCTTCATTTGCACCTCGGTTCTTGAGCGATAAAAACAAAAACCCACCTCGAAAGGTGGGTTTTGAACTGTGCCGGAGGCACAATGTTTTTATCTCTTGGAGAACTGAGGTGCACGACGAGCAGCCTTGAGTCCGTACTTCTTTCTTTCCTTCATACGGGTAGGCAAGTGAAAACAGTTAATAACTGTTTTCACGAAGACGAAACCGCCCAAAACAAGGAATCGAAGGAGCGAGCGTATCGAGCGACGCGCGATGACTATGTGACGGCGGAGGGCATCCGAGTAAATGAAGAAAGGCTCCGAAAAAACGGAGCCTTTTAAACATAAGAAATAGATTATCTCTTGGAGAACTGAGGTGCACGACGAGCAGCCTTGAGTCCGTACTTCTTTCTTTCCTTCATACGAGGATCACGAGTAAGAAGTCCTGCCTTCTTGAGAAGGGGCTTGTAGGTCTCATCAGCAGAGAGAAGTGCACGAGCAACACCGTGACGGATAGCGCCTGCCTGACCGGAGAAGCCGCCGCCGCAAACGTTTGCAACGATGTCAAACTTACCAACGGTTTCGGTAACACCGAAGGGCTGGTTTACGATGAGCTTGAGAGTTTCAAGACCGAAATAATCATCAATATCGCGTCCGTTAATGGTGATAACGCCGGTACCGGGGTAAAGGCGAACTCTTGCAACGGACTTCTTTCTTCTACCTGTTCCGTAGAAATAGGGTTTAGCACTGGTATACATCTTCAAATTCCTCCCTTATCAGTCAAGTACGATGGGCTTCTGAGCAGCCTGTTCGTGATTTTCGCCTGCGTAAACGTGAAGGCGAGTGAAAGCCTTTGCACCGAGAGAGTTGTGGGGAAGCATACCCTTAACTGCGAGCTCCATAGCCATTTCAGGACGCTCAGCCATCATCTTCTTATAGCTGGTTTCCTTAAGGCCACCGATGTAGCCGGAGTGATGACGGTAGAACTTCTGATCAAGCTTCTTACCGGTGAGAACAGCCTTAGATGCGTTTACGATGATAACAAACTCACCGCAGTCAGCATGGGGGGTGAACTCGGGACGATGCTTGCCGCGAAGAATGGTAGCAGCCTTAACAGCAGTTCTGCCAAGGGGCTTACCGGCAGCATCAATAACAAACCATCTGCGTTCGATGGTATTCTTGTTTGCCATATAAGTGGACATTTTTGTTTCCTCCAAATTAGTTATCGTTTTGCACGAATTTTCAAGCCTTGTCATTATACCATATAAATACAGAGTTGTCAATGCTTTTTGCAAAACTTTTTTTGAAGAAATCGATTTAGAATTTCAAACCTCCCAAAATCTCTTGTTTTCTCGCGAATGCTCGTTTTTTCTCACTTTCAATTTTTTGAAAAAATTGTGAGATGTTATAAAAAACAGGGAGAAAAATATGCGATTTAACTAAAAATATGCACTTTCTTGTAGTTAAATCTGCTTATGCACGCTCTTATATTCATCATAGAAGCGGTAGTAGTGACAGCCGTTTGTTTGCCCGCCGAGAAAGCTTGCCATCTCGTCCTCGTCAAGATTCATAGTACAGCTGTAAGAATCGGTGTACTCGTCATATTGATAAAACTCACAGCTCTCACAGCTTGCCTGCCGCTTTGGTCCGTATTTCGAAAAATCCATAGCATCAAATCAGAAGCGGAGCTACAAAAACAATCACAGCAAGCACTGCAATAAGCGATCCGATAGCAATGAGTATTTTTGTGCGCGCCTTTTTCATTTCGTTTGCAAATTCAAGCGCAGCTGCCTCGGCTTCAGCCTCCTGCTCCTTCGTTATTTCGGCAATTATTTTTTCGTATTCGTCACTATTTTCGGCACTGCCGATTCTCTCGAGAAACATATCAAGCTCGGTTTTAAATTCAGCCAGATTTTTCTCAAGCGACTCGTCCTTTACGAGTGCGGTGGTTATTTCCGCACAGACGGAATAATTGCAAAAATCCTCATCCTCCATACCCTCACAGCCGATGGCAATATCGCCGAATATGAGAATTGATTTGTCGGTAAATTCCTGCATCTGAACGAGATTTTTGTCCGTGTAAAAAATTCTCTTCTTTACAACGAGCCCGAGCTCTTGGAGCTGTGGCACGTATTTTTCTATCGCAGTATCTATTTGTATGTATGCTTCCTGTACTGTCATATCCTTCTCCAAAATCAAATTATTTCTTTGTCAATAGTGAGCTTATCGCCCTCGCGCTTGATTCCGTACGAGGTGTCGCACGCCATTGAAAATATTTTGTCGCCGTTTATGCCGACACAGTTATCTATTGAGTTGAGCAGCTTGATAGCCGAGGGGTGAAAATCGGATATAGTAACGAAGATTCCGCGCGAGCCCTGCTGAGCGCATACCGCCCCGTAAAAGCCGCGAACCGTGGTCTCGGTCGTCGTTTCGCTTCGGTTTTTCGTTTGCACCATTATGGTTTCCTTGAATCCGAGCGAGTCTATGGTGCGCACCACGGCATCTATTCCGCCGTCTGCGGCTCCGCCGGTGACGTAGCCCTCTGTAACCGTTTTTCCCATAAGAGTGAGGTATTTTTTCAACAGATTGAGAAAATAATGCTCGAGAAATTCACCGCCGCGCGAGTGTATGCGCGAGAGGAAGGTTGCCTTTAAATCAAGCATTTCGGTGTGGTTCTTGATGTACGCGCTCTTTTCGGGAGCAACCGAGTATAGCGCACCGTCAAATTTCAAAACCCCGTCAAGCACAAGCCTTTTGAGAATTTGTCCCATATAGGTAAAAAGCCTATTGTCATCCTTAACGGTCGGGGTAGTGTCGGTGCCAAAAAAGCTTACCAGAGCATCCTTTATGTCCGCCTTTGTTTTCGGTGATGCCTCGACAAGCTTCAGAATCTCCTCCTCGCATTCTTCGTCGCGAATTGCGATTATTTTCTCCTCAAGCTTCCGATAGCGACCGCTGTCGTCACGTCTTATGATGGATTTTCTTTCCATATCGTTCAGTACCGTGCCGATTTGCGAGCGGAGTATAGAGTGGCGCGAGTTTATAGACGTGTCACTCATCTCGGTCTCGGACAGTCCCAATTTACGTAAAATCTCGTCAATCAGCTCGCGCCTTGTGAGCGAATCGACGTCAAGAGCGTTGAGAGCACAGTGAAAGATATTTCTGTATTCAGGTATGCTCGCCATATAAACACCGCCTTTCTATGTTTTAAAAGCTTTTTGTAAGTATCAGTGAGCGAATTGGCTGTTGTAAAGCTCGTAATAGAAGCCGCGCCTGTCAAGAAGCTCGGCGTGAGTGCCCTGCTCAATAATATTTCCGTCCTTCATCACGAGAATAACGTCGGCCTCCTTAACGGTGGAAAGCCTGTGCGCTACGATAAAGCTCGTGCGTCCCGTCATCATAGTGTGGAACGCCTCCTGAATCTTCATTTCGGTACGCGTATCTATTGATGAGGTAGCCTCGTCAAGTATAAGCATCGGGGGCAGAACGAGCATAACGCGGGCAATGGAAATAAGCTGTCTTTGTCCTTGCGAAAGGTTTCCGCCGTCCTCGCCGATAACGGTATCGTAGCCATTGCTCAATCGCTTTATAAAGCTGTGCGCGTGCGCCGCCTTTGCCGCCGCGATTATTTCCTCGTCGGTTGCATCGGGCTTTCCGAGGGCAATATTTTCCTTTATCGTTCCCGCGCGCATCCAGGTGTCCTGAAGCACCATACCGTAGTTTTTACGCAGGCTTTTGCGCGTTAACGTTGATATACTTTTACCGTCAACCGAAATCGTGCCCGTATTGACGTCGTAAAAGCGCATAAGCAGATTTATAAGAGTGGTTTTTCCGCATCCCGTAGGGCCGACAATTGCTACCATTTCGCCCGGATGCACGTTGAGATTCAAATCGCGTATGAGTGGCTTTTCGGGAACGTACGAGAAGGAAACACCCTCGATTGCAATTTCTCCCGTAGCCAAGCCAAGCGTCTCGCCGTCTTCGTCGGATGGCTCGTTTTCGGCATCTATAAGCTCAAAAACACGCTGTGCCGAGGCAAGAGAATTCTGAAATTCGGTGATAACGCCTGAAATCTCGTTAAATGGCTTCGTGTACTGATTTGCATACGAAAGAAGCACGGAAAGGGTACCGACCGTAAACGCGCCGCCCGAGGCAATCGCAATAAGTGCGCCCGTCAGAGCAACGGCGGCGTAAACAACGCTGTTAACAAATCTGGTCGTGGGGTTGACGAGGGAAGAGAAGAATATCGCGCGGAGCGAGCACTTTTCAAGCCGCTCGTTAACGTCATCAAATCTTTCGCTCGCACGGTCCTCGTAGCCGAATGCCTTGACGATTTTCTGGTTACCAACCATTTCGTTTATCAGGGCGGTTTGCTCACCCTTTACCTGCGACTGCTCCTTAAACATATTGAAGGTGCGCTTCGCTATAAATCTTGCAACGAAGAGCGAAAGAGGAGTAAGCACCACAACAACTATGGCAATTCGCCATTCAAGCGCCAAAAGAAGCGCGAGTGTTCCGAGAATCGTTATAATTCCCGTGAAAAGCTGTGTAAAACCAAGTAAAAGTCCGTCGCAGAACTGCTCCGTATCGTTTATGGCACGCGAGAGCAAATCTCCGTGTGAGTGCGAGTCAATGTAGGAGAGAGGGAGCTTTTCTATTTTTGCAAAGGCATCGTTTCTTACGTCGTTTGCAACGTTGTATGCAACCCTGTTATTGATCATACTCATAAGCCACTGCGAAAGCGCAGTTATCCCGATAAGTATAGCCGCCACGGATAAAATTTTCACAACGGCAGCAATATCAACCTGCCCCTTTCCTATCATAAGGTCGATTGCATCACCGATAAGAATTGGCACGTAAAGAGTGAGGGAAACCGTGACAAGAGCCAAAAAAATTGACACGGGTAGGAGTATTTTGTATTTTCCTATGTATTTTAATACTCTTTTTAAGGTGTTACTCTTTTTCATTACTGCACCTCCTCCTTGAACTGAGATGCGTATATCTCGCGATAAACCGAGTTATCCTTGATAAGCTCCTCGTGCCGTCCTATGCCGCTTGCCTCTCCGTCGTCGAGCACGATTATACGGTCGGCATACATAACGCCCGCGGCACGCTGTGAAACGATAAATACCGTCGTATCTCCGTCCATGCTTCTTATAGCGGAGCGAAGCGCGGCATCGGTTGCAAAATCAAGCGCCGAGGCAGAATCGTCGAGAATTAAAATATCGGGGCTTTTTACAATCGCACGGGCAATGGTGAGTCTTTGACGCTGTCCTCCGGAAAGATTTTTTCCGCCCTGCTCAACTCTGGCGTCAAGTCCGCCCTTGTCGCGCACGACGTCTGCCGCCTGCGCTATCTCAAGCGCGCGCCAGATTTGCTCATCGGTTGCGTCCTCGTTGCCGAAGCGCATATTGTCACGAATCGTTCCCGCAAATAGCACCGCCGTCTGCGGTACAATTCCTATCGCATCGCGAAGAGTATCCTCGGTGTAATTTTTAACGTTGATACCAAATAGACTTACGCTACCCTCGGTTGCATCGTAGAATCGGGGGATAAGATTTACGAGCGAGCTCTTTCCCGAGCCTGTTCCGCCGATAATTCCAACCGTTTCTCCACGTTTTACCTTAAAGGAAATATCCGAAAGCGAGGCATCGCCGGCACCCCCGTACACCAGGGATACACCGTCAAACTCAACTGCATATTCGGAATTTTCGGGTATCTGCTCCTCGGTGCCCTCGTTAATTGAGGATTGAATATCAAAAACAGAGCTGATACGTCCCGCAGAGGCTACCGATTTTGTAATTGTTATGATGAGGCTCGCGAGCTTAATAAGCTCAACGAGGATTTGCGACATATAGTTATAAAGAGCCACGACCTGACCGTTTGTAAGGTCGCCTGAATCAACCTCGATGGCACCCGTGTAAATTAAAACGACGATTGCAACGTTAATAATTATGTACGTCACAGGGTTCATAAGTGCCGAAATTCTGCCAACGAATTTTTGCGAGGACGAAAGCTGATTGCTCCTTTTGCGGAAATCCGCCTGCTCGCTGTCCTCCTTGCAAAAGGCGCGTATAACTCTTGCTCCGGACAGATTTTCACGAGTTTTCACAACCACTCCGTCAACACCGGACTGCACCTTTTTGTAAAGGGGAATGGAGATAAGCATTATGCCGAAAACAACAACCGAAAGAGCTCCGATAGTTATGGCAAAAATTCCCGCCGTTCCCGAATCGATGGTAAACGCCATTATCATAGCACCGAAAACAACGAACGGAGAGCGGAGCAAAAGGCGAAGCGTGAGATTTATTCCCGTCTGAACCTGATTTGAGTCCGAGGTCATTCTCGTTATCATAGTTGAGGGGCCAAGCTTGTCTATCTCGGAATAAGAGAGTGTTCCAATATGCGCAAAAAGTGCGGAGCGCATTTTTGTAACAAAGCCAACCGCCGCCTTCGCGGAAAAATACTGCGCAGTAACCGAAAAGGCAAGACCTGCGGCACCGAGAAGGAGCAGCCACAGACTCATTCTGACCGCGTAGCCCGTGTCGCCCTTATTAATGCCGCCGTCGATAATTGCGGCGATTATCAGCGGCACTATAAGCTCAAGCGTTGCCTCACACAGCTTGAGTATAGGACCGAATATAGCCTCGGGGATATATCCCCGTATGTATTTCAATAGCTTTTTCAAATCGTCCTCCAAAAAGTGAACATATGTGTCTGAATAACTTTAATACATAAATTATAGCATATTAAAAAAGAAAATAAAATAGATTTTTTGAAAAATAATTGACAATGTAAATATTATAAGATAAAATTGATAATGTAGCATCGAATCTTTTAAATATTGTGCATAAAAAGAGGAAGAATATGAATTGCGTACATCTTGATTTTCACACCTCGCCCGATATATCGGGAATAGGTAAAAGCTTTGACAAAGAGGCCTTTACCGCTATGATAAAAGCGGCGAATATCGACCTTATGACCGTATTTGCAAAATGCCATCACGGATATTCCTACTATCCCACAGAGGTCGGCACTATGCATCCCGGACTTACCTTTAATCTTCTGAAGGAGGAGATTGAGGCAATACACGCCGCAGGAGCAAAGGCACCGATTTATATACCGATCGGCTGGAGCAAAAAGGATGCGGACGATCACCCCGAATGGCATCAGATAAACTTTAAGACAAACAAGCCTTTTTATATGAATTCGGAGCCCTCGGACGATCCCGACGAGCCCATCGGAGACTGCTCATGGACCGCGCTTTGCCCGTTGGGAGATTATTTGAATTATCTTGAGGCTGTAACGCACGAGGTGTGTCAAAAATTTGACGTCTCGGACGGTATATTTTACGATATATGCTTCATCAACGTGGCGTGCGGATGCAAGAGCTGCCGTGAGGGAATGAAGCGCGCGGGGCTCGATCCCGAGAGCTACGAGGACGCCAAGCGTTATTATTCGCAGGGCAGAATCGAAATGATGAAGAAGCTCACCGGAATCGTGCATAGCTACAGTCCGGATGCACCCGTGTTTTATAACGGCGGCGCCGATATGAACCGCACTGAATTTCACCCGTATCAGACCCACTTTGAGCTCGAGGATCTTCCTACGGCGTGGGGTGGCTACGACCTTATGCCCCTGCGTGCAAAGTTCTTTGAAAAGTACGGAAAGCATTTCCTTGGTATGACGGGAAAATTCCATCACGCGTGGGGCGAGTTCGGTGGCTTCAAGAGCCGCGATGCCTTAAAATACGAGTGCGCGGATATGCTCAGCGTTGGCGCGTCGATTTCGGTCGGCGACCATCTTCATCCGTGCGGAGCTCTTGATGAGAGCACATACGGCTTGATCGGATACGCATTCGACTACACGAGGAAAATTGAGAAGTATTCTGAAAATACGGAAGCATATACGGATATAGCAATTTGGTTGAGCCATAACAGCGATTCCGATATGGGCGCCGCGAAGCTTTTGCAGATAATGCACCTTGAATTTGACGTAGTCGGCTCAGGCGACAATCTTGAAAAATACAACTGCATAATTCTCCCCGATTACGTTAAGCTTTCCGACGAGGATAAATGCGTGCTTTCAGCTTTCGCGGAAAACGGCGGAAAAATAGTGGCAAGCTACGATAGCGCATTTGATGAGCTTGGAATTTTCAAAATTGCTCCCTCCGAGTATGATCTCGACTACATAAGATGCGACCTTGAGGAGTGCAAAACTCCGTTTCTTTCCTATTCTCACGCCTATCGCGTAAGCTGCGACGGCGAAGCCTTGGCAGAGGTCTACGAGCCGTATTTCAACCGCACTCACGGACATTTTTGCGGTCACAAAAACACACCGAACAAAACCGAAGCGGCGGAATATCCCGCGCTCGTAAAGCGTGGCGGCGTGATATACTTCGCACATCCTGTATTCAAGGCTTACAATAATTCGGGTAATTATCTTCTTGAAAAGTATATAATCAAGGGCATTGACGAGGTGTATGAGCGCGGCATCGTCGCAAGCGGACTTCCTTCCTGCGCAAGAGTGAGATTAAGAGAGGAAAAGGACGGTGCCTTCCTCGCACTCCACCTTCTCTATGCGCCGCCTGTAAATCGCGGCAATGTATGCCTGCTTCCCGATTTTCCCACCCTTCACGACGTGAAAATTGAGGTAAGCACAGACAGAAAAATAACCTCCGTGGCGGTAGAGCCCGACGGCACGCCCGTAAGCTTTGCCTGTGACGGAAACAAGGTAACGTTGGAATTATCTCCGTTCAGCCTTCATAGGCTTATAGTTCTGAAATAACTCAAAAATACAAAAAACGGTATGGGATCAACCATACCGTTTTTTATTTCTTTAATCAACCGGATGCGAATATTTGGTCTCGCAATATTTTGCGGCAGGGGAATCGTCGGAGCATTCAACGGTGAGCTTTCCGTCGCCGTTGAAAAGTCCCCATCCGAATTCTCTTACCGAGTCCGGCATTACTATTCTTTTGAGCGAAACGCATCCGCGGAATGCGATATCGTCAATCTTCACAACCGAATCGGGAATGATGAGCTCCTCGAGGTTTTCGCACATATAGAATGCGCCCTCGCCGATCTCCGATACGCTGTCGGGGATTTCTATTCTCTTCAGATTAGTGCATCCGCAGAACGCCCAGTCGCTGATGGTTACGACGGAGTCCGGAATGGAGTATTCCTCCGCGGGAAGCTTTGGAGGGTAGGATACGAGTATCGATTTGTTCTTGTTGAACAGAACGTTGTCTACCGACTTGAACGCGCGGTTTTTGGGATCAACCTCAATGCTTTCGAGGTTAGTACAGCCGCGGAAGGGCCCCGAACCAATGCTGAGAAGGGAAGCGGGAATATGAATCGATTTGAGAGAGGAGCAATCCTTGAACGTGCTCTTTCCTATTTTAAGAAGATTTTCGGGAAGGATGACGTTTTCAAGCTCGATACAGCCGTTGAAGGCAATGTCGTCTATCTTCGTTACCTTGGAGGGAATTTTAACCTCCTTGAGTGCGATACAGTCGGCAAAGCAGCTCTCACCAAGTATCGTGAGCATCTCGGGCAGATCTATATGAGCAAGCGACTTACAGCTGTTGAATACACCGCCGTAGATTTCCTTCATCTCATTTCTCAGGGATACCTCCGAGAGCAGAGCACAGTTTTCGAATGCGCGCTCGCCGATCTCAATATCCTTGTTGTCGATGACGAGCTTTTTGAGGCTTATGCAGTCACGGAACGTACTGTCGCCTACGAAGCGGACGTTTTTGGGAAGGTGGATTTCCTCTATGCTCTTGCATCCTCTGAATGCCTCGCGACGAATTACCTCAACCTCCTCGCCAAAATTCACCCTAACGAGTCTTTCACAGTTCTTGAAGGCGCTCTCGCCGATTACCCTAACACCGCCGGGGATTGTAATGGCATCGCTTCCGTCCTTGCACTTAACAAGAACGTCGCCCTCAACCTCAAGGCTTCTCATAGTCTCAATAGGAAGTCCGGTTATGAGCTTCTGTACGTATTTTTCCATTCCTGAGCTGGAATAGCCCTTAACGTGCTGTATGTTTTCAAGAATCATCTTGAACGCCGGGGGGATTTCAACGTTTTCGTCAAGGTATATAGGGTAAATCTTTTTGTTGTTCTTATATGCGGTGATAATCTCCATTCCGCAATACTTGGAATTCATAGATGCCTTCGAAATGAAGAGGAGAAATGCACTGCAGCCCTCGATTTTGGTACGGAGCTCCTCGCGGAAATCCTCGCCGATTTCCATAGTATCGTCATACCAGAATCTGAATTTTTCCCTCTCTATGTACTTCAAGAAGGAGTATACCTCATCGGTATCAGCATGAGAATAGCTTATGAATATGTAGGGCTCACTTCCCTCATAGGATACGAGATCACCGAGGGTGTAGCCCGTATATATGTTTGTCATTTTGTTGTCGTTGCTCATTTTTGTATCCTCCTAATGCATTAAATTACAAGTGTAAGCACGCCGAGTGCCGCAAGTATAGATGGGATTGCAACGGTAACACCGATTTTCAGGAAATCGAGATAACCGAATTTAAGATCGTGCGTTTTGAGAATCGACGACCACATAATGCCTGCCAGAGCGCCGATGGGTGTGAGAAATGCACCGATGTTCGAGCCTATAACAGTGGCAAAAACGGGAGCCGTGGCATCTATGGTCACGTTTTCTATAATCGAGCAGAATAAAACGCTCATGGGTATATTGTTTATAACGTTTGCTGCGAGGAAAGAGGTTATACCGTACTTGAATACAGGGAAATCGTCACCGAGGAAGGTTGCAATGCTCGCCGTAAGTCCCTTGCTTTCAAGGACTATAACCATAACGAACATTCCAAGTATAAACGGAGTGAGCTCCCAAGGTGCGCGCTTCAGACACGCGCCGAGCTCCACGGGCGCTTTCTTGCGGACGAGAGCTATCACAAGCACGAAAACGAACAGGCTGACCGCGCTCAAAAGAGATACAAGCCACATTTCGAGTCCGATATATGAACCGATAGCCAGCGTTACCGTACAAACGATGAGATGCGCAAGACCGACCCAAAGATAGAGCTTATCGGCGATTTCGGTTTCCTCGGGCTCTCCTGTCATCGGCTCTGCGAGCTTCTTCCTGAAAAGAAGGAAAAGCGCCAAAAACGCAACGGTACCTGCCGCAAGAGTCGGGAGAATCATAACCGTCATATACTCAATGAAGTTGATGTCATACGCGGTAGCCAAATATATGTTGGTGGGGTTACCGATTATAAGCATCATGCTCCAGGTATTTGCCGCAACAAATTCCGCCGCAAGATAGGGAATGGGGTTTATCTTTGCGTTCTTTGCAAAGTAGCAAATAAAGGGAGTAAATGAAAGTATTATTACGTCGTTTGACGTGAATACGGTAAGCACCGAAACCGTGATGTAAAGATAGAGGAAAAGCTTGAATTGGCTCGTCTTCGCCTTTTTCAGAGTGATATTCGCAAGATGACGGAAAAATCCGAGCTCATCAAGGAATATTGAGAGTATGGTCATCGATATGAAGAGCACGAGTATCTTTATCGGATTTATCGCCGAATCGGATATAAGCTCCTGACCGATGACGGAGATGTCCGCCTGCCCGGTTACTATGAGCAATAGCGCACCGGCAAGCACGATGCACCAATAACTGTCTAACTTAACCTTTCCGATACGGATAGTCGGGAAGAAAAGAACGCTGAGTATCATAGTAAGACAGGTTACGGCACAAATTACAATTGACGTTACCATTTTTATTTACCTTAACCTAATATTTTGTGCATACGGGCGTTTCTTATGCGTCCGAACGCAATACACTACTATTTTATCACACATTTTCACAAAATTCAATATTTTCGCAATATATTTATTATATTTTTAAGTGCAGTCCTCTGAATCCGAAAGGCAAGCAAGAGCGGGATTTTTCACCGTTTTGTCAGAAGGTGCCACCCCGTGTCACAAAAACGCCGATTAAAATCAGAAAATATCGGAAAATTTCGAGCAAAAAATAAAAGATTAACTTTAACAAAACACAAACATTTTGCAAATCTTTCAAAAACAAAGGAGTAATATAATAGGAATGCAAAATCGGATTTTTATCGAAGGACAGTTATGAAAAGGAAGTATCAATATAAGGCAGGTAATAAAACCGTAGAAAGAGAATACAACTATATTCCCGTCCGTTATATTATAGCGGTGCTCATTACCGTGCTTGAGGTTCTTGCAATAATCGGCATAGTTGCCGCCCTCTGCTATTTCGTACCTTATTTTTATATCGCGGCATGGATTACCGAGATTTTCTGCGTGATAAGAATCATATCCTCGGACGACAATCCCGATTACAAGGTGCCGTGGCTTTTGTTCGTGCTGATTTTGCCTGTCGCCGGCTTCATGCTTTATTTCATATTTTACTCACGAAAGCTGCAAAAGAAGTTCATTCGGCGCTTGGACGAGCTTAAAAGATATAACTACAGCAGGGATAGTGTCGAGCCGAGCAATAATCTTAAAGCGGAAAATCCCGTAGCGGCATCGCAGGCGAAAATGCTGACGGAGATATCCGACTCGCATCTGTTCACGAATACAAAGCAGACATATTTTCCGCTTGGTGAGGATATGCTCGCACAAATGCTCCCCGATCTCGAAGCCGCCGAAAAATTTATATTTATGGAATATTTCATAATAGAGGAAGGAAAGTTCTGGGGCTCTATTCTGGAAATACTCAAGAGTAAGGCGGCAGAGGGCGTAACGGTACGCGTGGTATACGATGATATCGGATGTATGAGCACTCTCCCCGGAGATTATTCAAAAACACTTCGCTCGTTTGGCATTGATGCCACGCCGTTTTCCCGTCTGCGCGGAAATGCAGACAGTGAATTTAACAATCGCAGTCACCGTAAAATCACGGTCATCGACGGCAAAATCGGTTACACAGGCGGTGTCAATCTCGCAGACGAATATATCAACGAAATCGTTCGCTTCGGTCATTGGAAGGACACGGCGCTTCGTCTGGAGGGCGAGGCGGTCTGGGAGCTGACAAGACTCTTTATGCTCGACTACGGTATAAACGTAAAATCATTGCCGAAGCAGGACGCCGTACTTTATCCTCAGCAGAAGAATGTAAGGGCTAACGGCTACGTGATTCCGTTCGGCGACGGCCCGAAGCCGCTCTTTAACCGAAGGGTCGGTAAGAGCGTAATTCAAAATATGCTGAACGCCGCAACCCGCTACGTTTATATGACAACGCCATATTTAATTATTGACAACGACCTCTGCCAAAGCATAGAGAGCGCCGCTCTTCGCGGAGTGGACGTGCGTATCGTAGTGCCTCACATTCCCGACAAAAAGATGGTGTTTGGCATCACGCGAAGCTTTTATAAGCGATTGATGGATGCGGGCGTTCGGATTTACGAATATGAGCCCGGCTTCATTCACGCCAAGAGCTACGTCGCAGATGACCAATATGCTATGATCGGAACTATAAATCTTGATTACCGCAGTCTTGTCCACCATTTTGAAAACGGAGTTTGGATGTACAACTGCGATTCAATAGCCGATCTCAAGGCGGACGTTGACGACACGCTGGGTAAATCTATTGAAATCACGCCCGATATGCTGAAAACAAATTTGCTCGTGCGGTTTGTTCGCGCCGTGGTCAGAATATTTGCCCCGATGCTTTGATTGAAAAAATCTTGAAAAAATTATTTATAACATTTCATAAACATTTCGAAAACAAAACAGGAATATTAAGGGTTTAAAATAGACTCATCAAAACAAGAAAAGGAAAAATTATTATGGAAAACACCACCTTTACCTATCAGTATTCGGCAGCTCAAAATACCGAGGTCGAAAAAATCAGAAGCAAGTATCTTCCCCGTGAAATAAGCAAGATGGAAACGTTAAGAAGGCTCGACTTTAAGGCACGGATTGCAGGACAGCTTCAGAGCCTTACAATCGGCATTATTGGTATCCTCGTATTCGGAATCGGTATGTGCTTCGGACTTGACGTTTTCGGGGGTGCCGATTGGCTCACCGTTTTATTCTGCGCTCTTGGTGCGGCAATTATGGCACCTGCGTATCCCTTGTATAAACACATTTCCAAGAAAACGAGGGAAGAGCTTGCACCCGAAATTTTACGTCTTTCCGAGGAAATTATTAATTCTTAAAAAAACTCAAGATTAACAAAACACAAACATTTTATAAAAAAATCAAAAACATCAAAGCCATATAATATATTCGTAAGAAATCAAAGCGTAATTTGATTTTACAAATAAAAACATATAAAAAGGAGATAAATACCGTGGGAGAATTTTTTAAGAAAGCATTCAGAGATATGAGAGACAGCGCAAGAGCACAGCACGAGGTTGATAAGGCAGAGCTTGAGCGCGTAAAGGCTGAGTCAAGAGCAAATTTTGAGGAAAACAGAGGCCGCAATACTTACGCAAGAGCAAAGGCCGATGCAAAGAAAAGCTGGGACGATGCACATATGAGCCCTGCTGAAAGAGCCGCAAAAATGCAGGAGGAGCGCGAGGCAAGAATTGCCGAGGCGAATGCAAAAACCGAGGAGGCAAACGCTCGTTACGAGGCGGCAAGGAAGGAAAAAAAGCAGGATAACCAATAACATAAAAAGAGACGGTGAACACCGTCTCTTTTTATAAATTTGCGCCACTTATGATTTTTTCGGAAAACCTTTGAAATACAAACAAAATTTTAACATTTGTGTGCTACAATATAAAGAAGAAAGACTTGGAGGATGAAAATATGTTCAAAATTCTGGTTGTAGAGGACGATAGAGATTTGAATCGCTCCGTGTGTTCTTTTTTGAATCACAGCGGATATGAAGCAATAGGCTGTCTCGGTGCAGAGGAGGCCTATGATGAAATGTATAAAAACACCTTTGACCTGATAATCTCGGACATTATGATGCCGGGGATTGACGGCTTCGAGTTTGCAAAAACCGTACGTACCTTTAACAGTGATATCCCGATTCTGTTTATGACGGCGCGTGATGATTTCGCCTCCAAGCAAAGAGGCTTTCGCATAGGAATTGACGATTATATGGTCAAGCCTATTGATTTGGATGAGCTGTTTTTACGCATCGGTGCGCTTCTGCGCCGCTCGAAAATCGCATCCAGCCGCAGACTCGAGGTTGGAAGCTTTGTGATGGATGCCGATGAGCGCTCCGCGTTTTTGAACGATACCGAAATCCCACTTACAACGAGAGAATTTGATTTGCTCTATAAGCTCCTCTCTTATCCTAAAAAGACCTTCACAAGAACTCAGCTGATGGATGAATTTTGGGACGTTGACACTCAGACAAGCACCCGTACGGTTGACGTTTATATGACTAAGCTTCGTTCTAAGCTTGCAGATTGCGATTCATTTGAAATTGTCACCGTTCACGGACTCGGCTATAAGGCGGTGATAAAATGAACGGTAAGCTGCAAATGAAAGGAATATTTCGAGCGATCGGACATTATTTTACGTTCTTTTTGCTCGTCGCCTTCGTCGTCACCTGCTGTATGACGCTTTTTGTAACCACACTGTCAAACAATATGGGCATAGCGCTGACGAGCGAAAATTTAAATGCCGCCGCTAAAATTACCTTCTGGAACGTTATATTGATAAGCCTGCTTTTTACCGTAATTGATGCCACAAGGCGAAAGCTGACCGTAGACCGCCCCGTAAAGCATATATCCGAGGCGTTGGAGAAAATGATGCAGGGCGATTTCAGCGTTAGAGTTGCCCACGTATCCAAGCTTGTGGCTGACGATAGATTCAACGACATAATCGACGGCATTAACAAGATGGCAGAGGAGCTGTCGGGTGTTGAAACCCTGAGAACCGATTTTATTGCCAACGTTTCGCACGAGATGAAAACACCGCTTGCCGTCATACAAAACTACGGCACGCTTCTCGGGGCTCCCGATTTGCCCGATGACAAGCGCATCGAATATGCAAGGGCTGTAGCCGATTCCTCGCGCCGCCTTGCAGATATGATGACTAATATTCTCAAGCTGAATCGCTTGGAGAATCAGCAAATATATCCCAAGGCCGAAACCTACAATCTCGGGGAACAGATCTGCGAGAGCCTCCTGGGATATGAAAACGTGTGGGAAGCTCGCGGAATAGAAATTGACACGGACATCGACGAGGACGTTTTCGTCTGTGCCGATTCGGAGCTTCTATCGCTCGTATGGAATAATTTGTTTTCCAACGCCTTCAAATTTACCGAAAGCGGTGGCACCGTCACGGTATCGCTGAAGGCAACCGAACGTTTTGCAGTCGTAAGGGTAAAGGACACGGGCTGCGGAATGTCTGCCGAGGTTGGCGCGCACATCTTTGAAAAGTTCTATCAGGGCGATACCTCGCACGCCACGCAGGGAAACGGTCTTGGTCTGGCGCTTGTTAAGCGCGTTGTAGATATTATGCAGGGCGAGATCGGCGTGGAAAGCGTGCTTGGAGAGGGAACCACCTTTACAGTCAAAATCAGGAGGGCTGAAAATGGATTGGAAGAAGCTCGGTAAGGCACTGCTGTTTCCTCATATCGCCATTATGCTGGTGCTCATTCCCTTGTCCGCGGCATTGGTCGTCTGCTCAATGCTGTTTGTCGGCACGGATTCGGTAATTGCCTGTATATCATACGCTCTGGCGGCGTATACACTGACCGTCTGGTGTATCAAAATACCTTATTTGATACAGTTCTTTAAAAGGCTAAAGACCGAGAATGAATACGTGAAGCGTTGGTTTAGCGACGAGCGCCTGCGAGTAAACGTGTCGCTATATAGCTCGCTCGCCTTTAACGTGGCGTATGCGATTTTCCAGCTGGGACTCGGCTTTTACCACTCGTCATTCTGGTTTTATTCCTTGGCGGGATACTATATTTCTCTCGCCATTATGCGCTTTTTCCTTGTTCGGCACACGAGCACTCACAGACCCGGAGAAAAAATGGATACCGAGCTTGTCAGATACCGCACCTGCGGCTGGATATTCCTTGTTATGAACCTGGCAATAGCCATGATGATTTTCTTTATGGTATATTGGGACAAAACCTTCGTTCACCACGAAATCACAACGATTGCAATGGCGGCGTATACGTTTACCGCATTTACTATCTCTATCGTTAATATCGTTAAGTATAGCAAATACAAAAGCCCCGTGTATTCAGCATCAAAGGAAATCAGCCTCGCCGCCGCGTGTGTGTCGATGCTGACGCTCGAATCCACAATGCTTACAACCTTCGGAACGGGGGCGGATATAGAGTTCCGTCGAATAATGCTGTCGGTAACGGGAGCTATCATATCCGCATTCATTATAATTATGGCAATCTATATGATAGTGCATAGCAATAAAAGCTTAAAAAGCAGAAAAATGACAACTAAAGATTACATTCAAGTTGAATTTACGGAGAAAATCAATGGAAAATAAAAATGAAAATGAAGGCTTTAGATATACTTATTCCGCAACAGAGCAGGCCGAAATAAAGAAGATCCGCGAAAAATATACCCCTCGCGAGGAGAATAAAATGGAACGGCTTCGTCGCCTCGATAACAGTGCCACCGGGAAGGCTCAGATTATTTCACTCGTTTTTGGTGTTATAGGCGCATTGGTGCTCGGCTTCGGAATGAGTCTTATAATGTCGGAGCTTGGCGCAATACTCGGCTCTAAGAGAGATATGGCAATGCCTATCGGTATTATTGTCGGAGTTATAGGCGTCGCGTTGGTTTGCTTGGCGTATCCGATGTACAATATAATTCTGAAGCGAGAGAGAGATAAGATTGCACCGGAAATCATCAAGCTCACCGACGAGCTGATGAAATGATGCGGTATCGTCTTTGCGCAAAGGGCTGACTTGTGAGGTCAGCCCTCAATTTTTGCCCCCGAAGTGACACTGATACCGACGGGTGAGCTTTTCAAGCATTTTGTTGTTTTCGCGGTAAATCATATTGACAAGTCAACGCGAATGGATTATAATGGATAAGCGAATCACCTTATAAATTGTAGCGTATTTTCATCGGAAGGATTCGTTATGACAGATTCTAAATTCAAAAGAACGAAATTTGCGTGTTATTCCGCATACTTTACTATGTCGTCGGTATTCTGCTTGCCGCCGCTTCTGTTCGTTACGTTTCGTGAAATGTACGGCATTTCATGGACTCTGCTCGGCACGCTGGTGCTGACGAATTTTTGCACACAGCTTGCTGTGGATTTGATTTTTACCGTATTTTCGAAAAAATTCAACATCCAATGGGTTGTGAAAATTATGCCCCTGATAACCTCTCTCGGATTGCTGATATACGCGCTATTTCCTATGTTTTTCCCTGATATTGCTTACGTAGGACTGTTGATCGGTACGGTGATCTTTTCGGTTTCCGCAGGGCTTTCGGAGGTTCTTCTCAGTCCGCTTATTGCGGCGATCCCGTCGGATAATCCGCAACGGGATATGAGCATGCTCCACTCCCTGTACGCGTTTGGAGTATTCAGCGTCGTCGTAATCGGCACGCTGTTTATTAAGCTCATCGGCGCGGAGTATTGGATGTATCTCACAATGTTTTTCGCGGCATTGCCGATAATTGCGGCGGTATTGTTTATGCTTTCGCCGATGTCCGATATGAGTCCGAGCGAATCCACGACGGTTGTGACAAAAACCAAGACGAGAACTATTGGCATAGCTCTTTGTGTCGGATGCATTTTCTTCGGTAGCTGTGCCGAAAACGCGATGTCAAACTGGATATCGGGTTATATGGAAGCACAGCTCCATATCGACAAGGCACTCGGCGATATACTCGGTGTGGCGATGTTCGCAATCCTTCTCGGTATTACCAGAATTTCCTATGCGAAATGGGGTAAAAACATCTCCAAAATGCTGCTCATAGGTATGATCGGATCGTCAATCTGCTATCTTATTGCCGGCTTGTCTGCGCACGTCGTACCCGCGTTTATCGCGTGTGTTTTGACGGGTGTTTTTACCGCTATGCTTTGGCCCGGAACACTGATTATGATGGAAGAGAAGGTTCCCGGCGTTGGCGTCGCCTCCTATGCCTTGATGGCCGCAGGCGGCGACCTCGGTGCATCGGTTGCTCCGCAGCTTATCGGCATAGTCGCAGATCACTCAAGCTTACAGACGGGAATGCTCGTGAGTGCGATTTTCCCAATTTTGGGAGTCATTTTGCTTATCGTTGCAATACGCTTTTTTAAAACGAAATCAGCAGAAACAACGTCTATATAAATAATTTCTCTGAAATCTTGACAACAATTGTATTATGTGATATAATAACCACAATTGAATATTAAAAGCTATGATAAGAAATATTAAGCATCCCATACGTTACAGAGAGAAGGCGGACGGTGTGAGCCTTTACGCAAAGGATGCCCAACCCATCTTGGAGCTGCGAGCCGAACACAGCAGTAAGCATCGTCGGGTTCTCCCGTTATAGAGATACGGTATGGAATCCCGTACCGACAAGCGCGGATATTATCCGAATTTAGGTGGTACCACGGACTGTTATAGTTCGCCCTAAGCTGATTAACGGCAGCTTAGGGCTTTTTTGTATTCAAAAAACAAAAAACGGAGGCATATTCTATTATGAAACTTGAAAAACTCGTTGGAGAAAGATTTAAGGAAAAACCGTCGGACTGTTCTGTCGAAAGCCACGCCTTGATGGTGCGCGGCGGTTATATGAAATACGTGGCAAACGGTATATTCTCATCGTATATGCCGCTCAAGCGCATCACCCGTAAGATAGAGCAGATTTTGCGTGAGGAGATGGATGCGATAGACGGTCAGGAGGTTAGCTTCCCCGTTGTAATGCCTGCATCTATTTGGCAGGAGTCGGGCAGATACGAGAGCATAGGTAAGGAGCTTGTGCGCTTTAACGACCGTAACGGTAGCCCCGTGGTTCTCGGTATGACGCACGAGGAGGCGGCTGTACAGCTCGTCCGCGAATACGGTCAGAGCTATATGAAGTACCCCTTTATGATTTATCAGATACAGACCAAATTCCGTGATGAAGCAAGACCGAAATCGGGACTTATCCGCGTTCGTGAGTTCACTATGAAGGACGCGTATTCCTTCCACACAAGTCAGGCAGACCTTGAAGAATATTACGATAAGTGCCATAAAGCATACGAGCGCATTTTTGCAAGAGCAGGCATTCCCGAGGTCGTATCGGTAGCATCGGATTCGGGAATGATGGGCGGTAGCATTTCCCACGAGTTTATGCTCTTGACCGATATCGGTGAGGATTCTATCGTAATCTGTCCCGAGTGCAATTATCGCGCCAATATGGAGGCGGCAGAAAACATTACCGAGTACACCCGTACGGCACCTTCAGAGGAGCTTAAAAAGGTTCATACCCCCAATATCCACACCATCGACGAGGTGTGTGCTTTCCTCGGCTGTGAGGAAAAGACGTCCTGTAAGGCGGTGGTTTACCAGAGAAATTCCGACGATAAGTATATCGTCCTGTTCCTCAGAGGCGACCTTGAGGTCAATGAAACCAAGCTGACAAACTTCCTTGGCTTTGACATTCACCCCGCAGTTATAACGCTCGAGTCGGGCTTGAAGGCAGGCTATATCGGCCCCGTAGGACTTGACGGTGATTACATCGTTCTCTACGATAAATCCCTTAAGGAAATGAACAACCTCGCTTGCGGAGCAAACGAGGAAGAATATCACTGCACGGGACTTGATATGCAAAGAGACGTGCCGAATGCGGAATATCACGACTTCGCCAAGATTCAGGAGGGCGGTATTTGCCCCTCTTGCGGAAAGCATTCTATCACAATCTCCCGCGGCATTGAGGTAGGAAACATCTTCCAGCTTGGCACTAAGTACACGAAGTCTATGAATATGACCTATACCGATAGCGAGGGCAACACACAGCATCCTATTATGGGCTGCTACGGCATCGGCGTCGGCAGACTTGCCGCCGCAATATGTGAGGTGCATCACGACGATTACGGTCCCATTTGGCCCGTGTCCATCGCTCCTTGGCAGGTGCATCTGTGCGCGGTACGATCGGATGATGCCGAGGTAAAGGCATACGCAGACAAGCTCTACACAGAGCTTCAGCGGAAGGGCATTGAGGTTATTTACGACGACAGAAACATCAGCGCAGGCGTGATGTTCTCGGATGCCGACCTTCTCGGCGTGCCGTACAGAGTAATCGTCAGCCCCAGAAATATGAAGCAGAGCATAGTCGAAATCTCGTCAAGAGATAAGAGCTTCAAGTCAACCGCCGCCGTTGATACCGCGGCAGAAGAAATTGCGCAAATCGTTTCAGAGGCATTGCGTTCCGCTCGCGGTTGATAAAATTCCCAATATTAAAAGTACAGAGGGCTGACCGAGGCAAACGGTCAGCCCCTAATTTTTTTCTATCCCGAGAAAAAAGATATTTTTTATGTAAATATAAAGGAGTCACTTGAAATATTTGTAATAATATGTTATAATATCCACAAGTCGAAAACGGCTTGTACTTGTGTAATTATGAAATAATGTTGTAAAATGGGTAAAAAGTTAGTTAGAAATTAAGCAAAGAAAGGTAGTCTATGGAATTTTTAGAGTTTTGGAGTCAAATGACGGCAAATCCGCTGTTGTTTATAGCCGTAGTACTGACGCTTGGCGTTATACTTGTAAACGGCTGGACAGACGCGCCGAACGCTATTGCAACCTGCGTTGTAACGAGATGTATGCCACCAAAGGCGGCAATACTGATGGCGGCGGTGTTCAACTTTTTAGGAGTTTTCGTAATGACTCAGATCAGCAACAAGGTTGCGGTTACCATTACGAGTATGGTAGATTTCGGAAACGAAGCCAGTAAGGAAACTATCATTATAGTTTTGTGTGCTGCCATGCTCGCTATCGTTATCTGGGCAACGCTCGCTTGGTTGTTCGGTATTCCGACAAGTGAGAGCCACGCATTGATTGCAGGTCTGACGGGCGGCGCTATGGCTCTTACAGGCTTTGATGCAATCGTATGGAGCGAGTGGAGCAAGGTTCTTATCGGAATTGTAATTTCGGTTGTGTTGGGCTTCGGCTTTGCTTGGCTTATCGGCAAGCTTGTTACCATGATTTGTTACGATATGAACAGGCCGAAAACCGAACCGTTCTTTAAAGGCGCTCAAATCACCGGTGCGGCAGCAATGGCATTTATGCACGGTGCGCAGGACGGACAGAAGTTTATGGGTATAATTTTACTTTGTGTATTCACATTGCAAGATTCAGGCGCCAGCATGGCATCATTTGATATCCCAACCTGGCTTATGATTGTTTGTTCGCTCGTTATGGCGGCCGGTACGGCGATCGGCGGTAAGAAGATTATCAAGTCGGTCGGTATGGATATGGTAAAGCTCGAAAAATATCAGGGCTTCTCTGCTGATATTGCCTCTGCAATATCGCTCGTATTCTGCTCGGTATTCGGTTTGCCCGTTTCTACCACGCACGTTAAGACGACATCTATTATGGGTGTAGGTGCGGTTAAGCGAATTTCCGCTATCAACTTCGGAGTTGTAAAGGAAATGGTTATGACTTGGATTCTGACCTTCCCGGGATGCGGCTTGCTTGCCTTCTTGGTAACGAAATTGTTCTTACTTATCTTCAACTAACAGAAAGGAATACATAAAATGGCTAAAGGTGATAAATTCTATTTTGAAAATTTCTCGGAGTGTGCATCTCTTGCAAAGAAGGCGGCTGCTTATCTCGTTGAGTGCCTCGAGAACTATGATGTAAACAACATTGAAAAGATGCTTGACGAAATGCACGCGTTTGAGCACAGTGCAGATATGAAGAAGCACGAGATGAACGAAATGCTTGCAAAGGCGTTCGTAACACCCGTTGACCGCGAGGATCTTGATATGATGAGCCAGCAGCTCGATACCGTGCTTGACCTTCTTGAAGAGGTATTGCAGAAGCTCTATATCTATAATATTCAGACGATAGAGCCTGCCGCAATTGAATATTCCAGACATCTCGTAAAGGCTTGCGACCTTCTTTGCGATATTATGTCTGAATTCGAGAACTTCAAAAAATCCAAGAAGCTTCATTCGCTTATCGTTGAGGAAAACGACGTTGAGGAGGAGTGCGACAAGCTCTATCTTGCTACGATGCACGAGCTTACCAAAAAGTCCACCGACGTTCTTGTAACTCTTTCTTGGTACAAGATCTACGATTGCTTTGAGGCTTGCTCCGACGCTTGTGAGCACGTCAGCGAATGCGTTGGCTCGATCGTTATGAAAAACACCTGATATTTGCTTGTAAGTATAAAAAGGACAGAGGCTGTCAGCCTCTGTCCTTAATTTTTTGATTGTGTTTTGTGGTTATTCGTTCTTCCATACGATCTCAGGTTTGTTTTTATACTGTTTTTTGAAAATTTTCCTGCGGAACAGATATACCGTATAAACGCACCGGAGCACGAAGAATATCGCGCACGCAATAACCGCATTCATCAGTAATCCGCCTGCAAAGGTCAGCAAAAATAATAGCGGTGCATCAGGTTGTGCTTGCGAAGCTGCTTTACTACGAGCTTTATTAGCATCGCCGCAAGCGAAGCCCACAAAAAACTAAATCCCCACGCATGCTGTTGGTAAACGGCAGGGCGATAGCACATAAATCTAACGAAAATCTCAAAAAAACGAGATTTAGTCCTTTAACGATTGCATATATTGATGCATTGTTTCAGCTACGATCTTGCTGTGTGCAACCGCTTCAACAACAGTTCTCGGACCGTGAACAACGTCGCCGCTTGAAAAGATGCCGGGGCGCGATGTGTTTCCGTACTCGTCCGCTACGAGTAGGCCGTTATTGTTCGTAGCAAGTCCCTCGGTGGATTTAACGATGACGTTCTGCGGCCCTTGGCTGATGGAAACGATAACGCTATCAGCCTCGTAAAGCCGTTCCGTACCTTCAATATCTGTAAACGTACCGTCCTCATTCTCGATTACGTCGCAGAATATAACTCCCTCGTCAACGATTTCTACTGGACGCTTATTATATTCAAAGCCAACTCCCTCGAGCTGTGCATAGGTAAATTCATATTGGCTCGCCGCAACGTTCTTTGTGATAGAGAAGCAGGTCAGATATTCGGTTCCGTGGCGGAGTGCAGTTCTCGCTACGTCCATAGCCGCGTTACCCGCGCCGATTACGATGACTCGCTGACCGAGCTTAAACGAATCGGGACTGTTCAAATAATTGATGCCGAAATGCACGTGTCCGAGCGTTTCTCCCTTGATATGCAGAGCGTTGGGCTTCCACACTCCCGTTCCCACGAAAATTGCCTTGTACCCATCTCGGAACAGGTCGTCAATCGTGATAGAACCGCCAATGTGTGCGTTCGGTCTGATCTTGATGCCTTTCATCTCGATATGACGGTATTGTATATCGTCGAGAACCGCCTTTGGAAGACGAAAATCGGGGATGCCGTAGCGAAGAACTCCGCCGATCTCGCTCTTGTTTTCAAAAATCGTCACCTTGTAGCCGTAGCGGGCAAGTATGATGGCGATTGTGATGCCTGCGGGTCCCGAGCCGATAATAGCGGCTCTCATACCGTTCCACTTTGCAGGTCCCTTCACCATTTTGGGCGCATAAGTTCTTGATATATACTGCTCGATCGTAGAGAAATGCACCGCTACTCCTTTTTTACCGAGCACGCAGTGTCCCTCGCATTGCTTTTCGTGGTTGCAGATAAGGCTACAAACGGTGGTCAGCGGATTGTTTTCAAAAAGAATCCTGCCCGCTTCGTCAAGCTTGTTTTCCTTCAGAAGCCTGATGACCTCGGGAATAGGTGTTTGTATGGGGCAACCCTTTACGCACTGCGGGTTTTTACACTGTAAGCAGCGGTTTACCTCGTCCATTACGTGTAACGCCATAAATTTTTCCTCAATTACGTTAAATTCTGTCTTGTATATCATAATCGCGCAACACAAGCCCATTACGGCTTTTGCCTCGCAAAAGGTCAGGCTGCGCCTGACACTGTCACCCCTGCAAGAGTGACTCGCAAGGTTATTATAGCATAAAAATGTGAAAAATTCAAGAACAGAGGAAAAGTACAATAATAAGGTGTTATGTTCTTCACTGTTGAATTTTGGCACAAGGATTATCATAACCTTTCCAGAATAAAAGAGTGTCAATATCCTAAAACTTGTTGACATTTCAACTTCTTCGTGGTATACTATAGAAGTTGTAATTTCAACTTTGGTTTTAAAGGAGTATAGTCTTAATGTTAGACAGATTTGAAAGATTTTCGTTCGCAATTTCTGAGATCTCTCATTGCTGGCGTAAGCTTGCTTCCGAAGAGCTTTCGAAATACGGATTAAAAAGTCCTCACGCCACATATCTTACTACAATGTACAAATATTCTGACGGTATTACAGTGCCGAAATTATGCGAGGTTAGCGGCAAGGATAAATCCGATGCGTCTCGTATGATTGCTATTCTCGAAAAAAAGGGACTTGCTCAGAAGAAGGATGTCGATGGAAGTCTTTATCGCGGTCTCTGGGTTCTTACAGACCAGGGAAAGAAAGCCGCGCAGGAGATTAGCTTGCGCGCAATCAGAGCCGTTGAATTTGCAGGTAAGGATCTAACCGACGAAACAAGAGATATTTTCTATCAAGCGCTTGAGTCGATTGCTTCAAATTTAATCGAACTCAGTAAGGACGGAATACCCGAATAATGAATATTATATCAAAACTTTTTTGTCGTGCGTTCCAAATAGCCTTCCGTGCGGCATTGCCGATATTACCATACAGAGAACCAAGGGTTGTATCCTCTTGCGAGGCTCTTGGCTCTGTCTGTAAAAAAGAAAAAACAAGTTCTGTTCTCATTGTAACAGATGCCGGCATTGTAAGGAACGGATTGACTATCTCCCTTGAGGAAGTATTAAAGAAAAATAAGATTAGATATACTGTTTACGATAAAACTCAGCCGAACCCCACGGTAGATAATGTTGAGGAAGCGCTCATGCTCTACCATAAAAACGGATGCGATACCTTGATTGCCATTGGCGGCGGTTCTGCGATGGATTGTGCCAAGGCGGTTGGTGCGCGAGTTTCATATCCCAAGAAACCTGTTGGTAAAATGGGTGGAATTTTGCGAGTTCTTCGCAAGCTCCCCACACTGATTGCAATTCCTACTACTGCCGGAACAGGAAGCGAAACTACACTGGCGGCAGTCATTACAGACAGCAAAACGCATCACAAATACGCTCTTATGAGCTTTCCGCTGATTCCACATTACGCTGTGCTTGATGCCACGCTGACCTACACACTTCCGCCACATATGACCGGGGCCACAGGAATGGATGCTCTGACTCATGCTGTGGAAGCCTATATAGGTCGCTCTACCACAAAGGAAACAAGAAGGCTCGCGCTCGAAGCGACGAAGCTGGTGTTTGAAAACGTAGAGAAGGCGTACACCGACGGTAATAACCACAATGCGAGAGAAAATATGCTCCACGCCGCATATAAGGCAGGTATTTCCTTTTCCAAGTCCTACGTTGGATATATCCACGCCATAGCGCATTCGCTCGGCGGCAGGTACGGAACACCTCATGGACTTGCCAATGCGGTCATTATGCCTTACGTTTTGCAATCTTACGGCAAGTGTGTATATAAGAAGCTTCATCGTCTTGGTGTTGCCGCCGGCGTATGCTCCGATAGCGATAGTTACGAGGACGGAGCAAAAAAATTTATTGAAGCAATCAAAGCGTTGAATAGGAAAATGAACATCCCCGATACGCTTTCGGGAATTAAAAAGGAAGATATATCCGAGATGGCAAGACATGCCGAGCGCGAAGCAAATCCTCTATATCCCGTGCCAAAGCTGATGACAAGAAAAGAGCTCGAAGGCTTTTATTACCAAATTGCAGATTGGAGTGAAGCAAAATGACAAGTCAAGAGATACAGGCGTTGCTTGAAAAACAACGAATATATTACAGAAGCGGAGCAACCATTCCCGTGAAGTTCCGCGTTGAGCAGCTTAAAAAGCTTTATACCACAGTCAAAAAATATCAGGACGAGATAAACGATGCGTTAAAGAGCGATCTCGGTAAAAGTCACTACGAGGGATTTATGTGCGAAAGCGGTCTTGTGCTGACCGAGATTTCATATATGATCAAGCATACGAAGAAGTTTGCCAAAAGAAAGACGGTCGCAACACCTCTTGCACAGTTTCATTCTCACAGCTACAAACAGCCCGTTCCTTACGGAAACACGCTTATTATGAGCCCTTGGAACTACCCCTTCCTTTTGACGCTTGATCCTCTTGCAGATGCGATAGCGGCAGGTAATACTGCAATCGTCAAGCCGAGTGCATACTCGCCTGCAACAAGTAGAATTGTAGAAAAAATTATCAAAGAATGCTTTTCTCCCGAATACGTGGCTGTCGTCATGGGCGGAAGAGCTGAAAACACAGCACTTCTCGATCAGAAGTTCGATTTCGTGTTCTTTACAGGAAGTCAGGCGGTTGGAAAAGAGGTTCTCCGCCATACCGCAGAGCATCTGACTCCCGTCGTATTGGAGCTGGGCGGCAAAAGCCCTTGTATCGTAGATTCGAGTGCAAATATTAAGCTTGCAGCAAAACGCATCGTGTTCGGTAAGTATCTCAACTGCGGTCAGACCTGCGTTGCTCCCGACTATATCCTCTGCGACAAATCGGTGAAGGAGGAGTTTGTAAAGGCTGTCGTTTCCGAGATCAAAAAGCAATACGGCGATGATCCGCTGAACAACAAGGACTATGGAAAGATCATCAATGAAAAGCATTTTGCCCGCCTTTGCGGATTGATTGATGAAAAGAAGGTGGTTATCGGCGGTAATACAAATCCCGATACTTGCCAAATTGCCCCTACCGTAATGGATAACGTAACCTACTTCGATGCGGTTATGGGCGAGGAAATCTTCGGCCCCATTATGCCGATCCTTACCTTTGATGACTTTGATGCTGTCGTAGACGAATTAAAGGCAAAGGATAAGCCTCTCGCACTTTACCTCTTTACAAGCGATAAAAAGCATATTAAGCGCGTTACGACTGAGCTTTCTTATGGCGGCGGTTGCATCAATGACGTTATTATTCATCTTGCGACAAGCGAGATGGGCTTTGGCGGCGTTGGTGAAAGCGGAATGGGAAGCTATCACGGTAAGGATGGGTTTGATGCCTTCTCGCACTATAAATCCATTGTAGATAAAAAGACATGGCTCGACCTTCCTATGAGGTATCAGCCTTACAAGAGCAAGCTGTATGAGAAGCTCTTGCACGTTTTCTTGAGGTAAAGCGCGTTAATACTCTAAAAAGTTTTCTGACATTAAGGAGGTCCACAATATGAGTGCGACTACTAAAGACGTTCAAGTGAGTCACATCACCGAATTAGAAATATCAAGCAATAATGTAGTGGTGGTTGAGGTCTCGACCAAAAAGGATCTTTGGAAGTGGGTAAGATTTCCAAACGAACTGTATAAAAACAACGAATTTTTCGTTCCGTTTTTAGAAAATGATGAATTTGATACATTTTCAAACTCCATAGAAAAGAATCCGGCGTATGCATTCTGTGAAACAAAGCTTTTCTTAGCCTATAAGAATGGTGTGACCGTGGGCAGAATTGCAGGACTTATCAATCATGCGTACAACAAGAAATGGAATAAAAATGCCATTCGGTTTACTCGTTTTGATTTTATTGACGATTACGAGGTGTCTGTCGCATTGTTTGAAAGGGTTGTCGCATGGGGTAAGAAAAGAGACTATACCGAAATTATGGGGCCTATCGGATTTACCGATATGGATCATGAGGGGATGCTTGTTGAGGGATTTGACGAGCTGAATATGTCGATCACCTTCTACAACCATCCATACTATCTGACTCATATGGAAAGATTAGGGCTTGTAAAGGACATTGATTGGATCGAATATAAGATTTCCGTTCCTTCAACGATTGATCCTAAAATTGAACGAATGGCAAAGCATGTCATTGATAAGGGAAATTATAACGTCGTTACTTATACCGACAGAAAAATTCTTTATAAGGAAGCGTTTGAGGCGTTTTCTCTCATTGATATCGCATTTTCAAGGCTCTACGGAACAGTACCGCTAACTACGGATGTAATTAAAAACGTGATCGACGGATACATCCCTCTGGTTAATTTGGATTACATCTGCTCGATTAAGGATAACGATAACAAAATCGTGGGCTTTGGCGTTATGGTTCCTTCTATCGCCAAGGCATTAAAAAAGTCAAACGGAAGACTGTTTCCGCTTGGTATTTTAAGAATGCTAAAGGCACTTAAAGGAAAAAACGATACACTTGAGATGTATTTTGTTGCCGTTGATCCCGAGCATCAGCTTTACGGTGTTCCCGTTTTGATGATACAAACACTTCTTGATAAGTTGATAAAAAACGGCGTAAGATATTGCGACACCGGACCGATGCTTGAAACCAATGGTGCGGTGCAAAGTATGTGGCGATACTTTGACAAAAGGCAGAATAAACGTCGCCGTTGCTACATAAAAACAATATAGCTTTAATAGGAGGACAGCATAGTGGGAGAAGAAAAGAAAAATTTCTTACAAGTTCTAAAGTTTACATTATTTTCTGTATCTGCCGGTGCAATTCAAATTGGCTCATTTGCATTACTTGAGATTTTTATCAAAGATTACTGGATTCCATATCTTGTTTCGTTGGTGATTTCAATTCTATGGAACTTCACATTGAATCGGAGATTCACTTTCAAGTCAGCAGCTAATGTACCGGTAGCAATGGCAAAAGTGTTTGGGTTTTATCTCATCTTTACGCCGCTATCTACATATCTCGGAAACGTAGCCGAGGGTTATGGCATAAATGATTTTGTTATTTTAATTTTAACGATGTTAGCGAATTTTGTGTTGGAATTTTTGTTCTGTAAATTTGTCGTATATCGTGGCAAGGAAGATACCTTGAAGGATAGCGAGAAATAGATGCGATCAACGGAATTGTTTCTGAGCGCGGCAGAAAATGCGGCGTGAAAACGGCAATATTTACATCGCAGTAGGCAAAGAAAACGTTCGGCGAGAAAATCAGATTCCCAAGGTGGTCTGTCCGCAAACGCGCGACAGACCACTTTTGCGTTGAAAGTTTGCACAGATTTGCAAAAATGAAGCCGAAATTTACAGATGCTTCTTTTCTGCCGCAGGTCAAAAGAGCGCAAAAGTGTGGATAAATCAAGTGTTTTTACTCATAGGGATAAAAAGTGAACACTGGGTAAAGACCGATACGGATCAGATGGGCTTAAGAAAAAAGTCATTACGGAAGCGATTCTTTAATGACTTTTTTCTGTGTGGCAGGAGTTAACAGTTTGTTTACTGGACTTTTTCCTCTTTCTGTGGTAGTGTGTTGTGCTAACAGGAGGTGCAACCTATGAAAAATATGATAAAAGAACTATGGCACGGAAACATAATACCGCAAGAGGACAGCCGTACCAACTCAAAGGAGATGAAGGAACTCCTCGGATATATGGCAAGACACCACGAGGACTTGGAAAAGAGCTTCACGGACGAGCAGAAAGAAACATTCGAGAAGTTCCACGATTGCTGGAGCGAGTACATGAGCCTCGCAGAAGCAGCCATCTTCGAGTATGCCTTCGAGCTCGGAGCGCGACTCACGATGGAAGTGCAGACGGACAAAGAATAACAGCATAAGAAAAATTCAGGCATCAGTGAAATATCCGATGCCATCTTGCTTGGTACTTATTAAGATAAATGAAAAGAAATGCCTTGAAATATTCACATTTTTATGTTATAATATAATGAAAAAGTAAGATATTAACTCGAAGGGGGGGCATCTTTATGAACATACTACATATGAAATACGCAGTCGAAGTTGCAAGACTCGGCTCGCTGAATAAAGCAGCGGAAACGCTTATGATCGCACAACCGAATATCAGCCGTTCTATCAAGGAGCTTGAAGCCGATCTTGGAATTACCATATTCCAACGCAGTGCGAAAGGAATGGTTCTGACTCCCGATGGCGAGGAGTTTATGGATTATGCGCGTGATATTCTTCACCGTATCGATAAGATCGAGCAGTCCTACCGTGACGGCTCGCATAAAAAACGCAAGTTTTCGATCTCTGTTCCTCGCGCGTGCTATATCTCTGCAGCGATGGCGGAATTTTCAAAAAACATCGGAGATACTCCCGTAGAAATATATTACAAGGAAACCAACTCCAAAAAGACCATAAAAAAGCTTCTTGAAAACGAATACAGGCTCGGTATCATTCGTTACTCGGATAACTATGATAAATACTATAAGGATATGCTCGAGGAAAAAGGACTTTCTTATGAGCTTGTGGCAGAGTTCTCCTACGTTCTTCTTATGAGCCGTGACAACCCTCTTGCTACAAAGGAAACGATTACTTACGAGGATCTTTCCGATTATATAGAGATAGCGCACGCAGATCCTTATGTTCCGACTCTTTCAATGTCAAAGGTATTCCGTGAGGAGCTT
>JAFURQ010000001.1 GCA_017471825.1 Clostridia bacterium | reverse complement strand
GTTGTGCTGGTAAGCTGTATTGAGCTTGACGCAGAGGACATAAAGCATATCCTTGCTATGATCCTGAGCGAATTTCCCATAGCAGAGATGAAAATAAAAACTCCGGAGTGGCTTTCGGCTATAGATGAAAGCCACCGAATAAAAGCCTCGCTTTACGACAGTATACGCAAATGTGCGTCAGGGATAAAGAAGATAGGAGACACCGAAAAAGCCATTGCTGTGCTATCGCAAAACGAATACATTGACAGAGTTATTTCCGAAGAAATAAATATGGGCACAGGAAGTGCCAAAGTTGAGTTGGAACTGAAGCCCGAGCTCTTTTATGAGGTCGTAAGCGAAATGACGGGAATAGAAATAACCGACGACCGTCAGCTTATTTCAACGCTTAGCGAGCTTGCCGCACTCCGTTCCAAGTTCGAAAGAGTTGCCGAAGCACTTTCCGAGGTCGAGGAAAAGGGCTATGGCATAGTAATGCCCGACGTTGATGAGCTCCGACTTGAAGAACCCGAGATAATTAAGCAGTCGGGCGGTTACGGCGTAAGACTACGCGCGGCTGCGCAGTCAATACACATGATAAGGGCAAATATCGAGACCGAGATAAACCCCATAGTCGGAAGCGAACAGCAGTCCGAGGAGCTTATCAAGTACGTCCTTCGCGAGTTTGAGGAAGACCCCAAGCGTATCTGGGAATCAAATATGTTTGGCAAGAGCCTATATGCACTTATGAACGAAGGGCTTCACACAAAGCTTTCCAACATCCCCGAGGAATCTCGCGTCAAGCTTTCCGAAACTCTCGAACGTATTATTAACGAGGGTAGCGGCGGACTTATCTGTATTATACTTTAAATCAAAACCACCGGTTCAACCGGTGGTTTGCACAGCCCCTAGAAGGGGCAAATACAGGCTTAACCCCTAAAAGGGGCACAGAAGCTTGACATCGCATTACAATCTCGGGCAGCCGCTCACGTGCGGCTGTCTTTTTTATGCCTACTTATTCTTGCTACCCGTAAACGGGTCGATGTATTCTTTTATGCTGATTTGATCGCTTGCGTAATCATCTTCTAACTGCGTTTTGATATACTCCGCTATCATTTTTTTATTTTTACCGACCGTGTCTACGTAATATCCTCGACACCAAAAATTTCTTGATCCATACTTGTATTTTAAATTTGCGTGTCGGTCGAATATCATTAAACTGCTTTTTCCCTGGAGATATCCCATAACTTGTGCTATACTTATATATGGCGGGATACTTACGAGCATATGAATATGATCCGGGCACGCCTCTGCCTCTATGATTTCTACTCCTTTTTGCTCGCACAATTTTCTCAGGATTTCTCCTATGTCTTTTTTCAACGCTCCATATATCTCTTTTCTTCTATATTTTGGTGCGAAGACTATATGATACTGACACCTGTATTTGCTGTGGGCTGTGCTCTTTATCTCGTTTATTTCTTTTTTCATTGTTAAACCTCCTTGTATTTTGTAATGCTCTGTCAAGCCACTTACATTATACTCGGAGGTTTAGCTCTTTTCAATATCTTTCTTTGGGCTTGCTTTTAGCTCGCCCGTCCTTTTTGTAGCCCTGCTCGGTTTCACCGCTCCCCCAGTAGAACTGGGGGTTTATTTTGAACACCAAAAAAATGCCTCACCTTTTCAAGGTGAGGCATAAGTATTATTTAGTCAACGTACTTAAGAAGTGTAGCGGTAGCTTCTTCGGAAGGAAGAGATACTGTAAACACAACCTTAGTATTGCTATCAGCCGTAAGCTTATCGATCTTTTCAACAAGCTGCTCAAACTCCGGAACATTATTGTTACAGATCTTAAGCGCAGAGTCAACAAAAAGCTCTGTTACGTCGTGATTGCTTGCGAGAATTCCGGCAATGAAACCTGCCAAGGAATGTACGTCCTCGATATAGTACTCGTCTGTATTTATCAATCTAGCCTGATACTTTATATCAAAGCGGAGCTTGGTTCCCTTTTCAATACACACAACATCACCATGCGAAGCGTCAACTGCCTCGTTAACCATGCTAATAAGTGTTTTTGTCTTTCCAGTCCCTTTAACTCCGATAATCAATTTCAACATATTGGGGATACCTCCGTTATTTTTTATCAACCGAATGGTGGTTTGGTTTTATTATACAATAAATCGCACGAAAAATCAAGACCTTTTATGAAAAAATCTTAAAAATTTCTCGATTATT
>JAFURQ010000002.1 GCA_017471825.1 Clostridia bacterium | reverse complement strand
ATTCTTACCTAAAGTGCCGAAAATTTGATGATATTTTTTGAAAGGGAGCGAAGCCAAGTGCGGACTTTGCGAGTGAGTTTTCGAGAAATAGCGCGAATTTTCGGCACTTTAGGCGGGTTCAATTTAGGTTGGTATTGGCTAAGATAAGAACTCAAAAAAGGATGTCCGCTGATAGTGCGGGCATCCTTTTTTCATATATCCTTGCTTCAATTCTCAAATCTTCTGAATATAAAGTGCGAGGGAGTCACTGTTGTCATGCTTTGAGCAGAGATTTAAAAAGACGTTTCTGTAACCGTGGTCGGGACTGCGCTTTTCTCCAAAACGTTTTACCTTAAGAAAGCTTTGTTTTTGAGATTCAGACCTTTTTGCTTTTCCATTCTCTGGCGGAGCATCCAACTCTTTCGCGGAAGATGCGGTTAAACGAGGATTCCGAACCGAATCCCGCCATTTTCCACGCACGGCTGACCGATACCCTGTCGGATAACAGCAGCTTTGCTTTCTCCACACGCAGGTGAGATATGTATTCATTCAGGGTTCTTCCCGTATATTCCTTAAACAGACGGCAGAGATAGTACTCGCTGATATAAAACCGCTCTGAGAGGGAAGTGAGTGTGATTTTTTCGGTGTAATGCTCGTCAAGATAATTCAGTATTTCTCCAACTCTGCCGATTACGGGCGAGGAAACGGTTTCCTCATTGTAAATCGGCAAGGTCAAGACGGCATTCAGCAGCCTTAATATAGCCGAATAACCGTCAATCACATTCGCTGCCGAAACCGAACGCACGCATCTCAATAGCTCTGCCGAAAAATCGTCCGACGGGCGTACTATACGAAATTCAGAGGCTGAAGATTTAGGAATAAGAGATTTTGGCAGCATAACTACGAATTTTGAGTAATCGCTTTTTTCCGAGTCCAAAGTTCTGTGCATTATTCCGGGTGGCATCAGGGAAATATCGCCCCGACGCATTTTGTAAAAACGATTTTCGGCATAGAGATACCTCTCGCCTTCGGTTAGATAATAAAGCTCGTAGCAGGAATGGCTGTGGCAGAGCTTCATATTGTTTGCCTTCACGCTCTCGGCATTTATGCGTATTTCGTCGCCGTCGGCAAGGCCTATCTTTGCGTCCATAAGAATCTCCTCTGCGTTTTTTATTCTATTTTACACCGAAAAAGAGCAATTTTCAAGCGATTTTATTAATTTTTTTGAAAAATTAGGCAAAATTTGCCCTAAAAGCTATGGTATAATAAAAAAAACACTATAAAACATTTTAAGGAGCAAAAATGAAGGCGATAGATTACGCAAAAGGGCTCTGCGACACTATGATGAAAAAATATGAGGCGCCCGAGCTGCCTCCGGTAGGACATTTTCACTATCACCAGGGTGTTTTTCTTTCCGGTGTGCAGGCAACCTATGCTATATGCAAGGAGAAAAAATACTTTGATTACGCGAAGGCGTGGGTTGATGCGATGCTCGGCGACGACGGAATACCAAAGGATATGGTGACAACCGAGCCCGATGACCTTCAGCCCGGAGTGCTTCTGTTTCAATTATATAATGAAACGGGTGACGAAAAATACAGAAGGCTTCTTGATAAGCTCATCGGCTGGATGATGGCACTTAAAACCAATCCTCTTGGCGGTACGTGGCACAAGGATTTCCTTAATGACCAAATGTGGATGGACAGTATGTATATGGTCGGTGTACTCACCTCAAAATATGCAGAGAGGTTTGGCAACGCGACACACAGAAAATTTGTGCGCCGTCAGATGGAGCTTATGCGGGAGTATGCAAGAGACAAGGAAACCGGACTTTACTATCACGGTTGGGATTATTCGAAGAAGGCAGGGTGGGCTGACCCTGTGACCGGCTGTTCAAAAAACTTCTGGGGAAGAGCTGTAGGCTGGTTTGCGGTAGCAATGTTTGAGATAGCAAAAACTCTCGAAAAGGGAACCGAAGAGTATAACGATTACGTTAAGACGGGACTTGAGCTCATTGAGTCGCTTCTTAAATTCCGAGATGAAAAAACCGGAATGTGGTATCAGGTTATTGACAAGGGATGTGACGAGGGCAATTGGCTTGAAACCTCCTCTTCCTGCCTCTTCCTCTATGCTATCGGACTTGCAACGGAGCTTGGTGAGTTGGATAAGGAAGCCATACGCCCGATAGCCGAGCATTCGTTTAAGGGTATCTGCGATTCGCTCAATATGGGTGAGGGCGGATACATAGGTGTCAGAGGCGTGTGCATCGGCACGGGAATCGGTGATGGAAGCTACGGGCATTATATTGCAAGACCTACTGTAGAAAACGATTTGCACGGTGCCGGCGCGTTCCTTCTTATGTGTGCAAAATACGCGGAAATCTTTGAAAAATGACAACTAATATTTACAAATTACGGAGAATTTGTTATGAAAACACCACAAACATCTAAGCTGTTTGAGAGAAGATGCGACCCCGAAAGCGGTGTCCCTTATTACGTTCTGACCGCCAAGGCGTGCGAATACCAGCAGGGCTTTTATTTTATGAACAACTCTATGACAAACGACGGAAGATACCTCTGGTTTTACGCAACCGAAAATCCGATATATGACGGAGTGAATAAGCAGCTCGGATACGTTGACTTTGAAACCGACGAGATTGTTATCTGTCACGACACGTTTTTTGATTTTGCATCACCTTTTATTGATGACGAGACAGGCGATATATATTACGCCTTCAAAAACGGCATTTTTAAGCGCTCGCCCGGTAAAAATGAAAAAGCGAAGCTCCTTTGTAAGCCAAAGCTCGAAGGATTTGTTTCCAAGCTTGCGACTCATCTTACGATGACATCGGATAAAAAGCACTTTTTCATTGATGCAAGAGTCGGAAACCGCCGTTTTGTTCAAGGTCTTGTGAATATCGAGACGGGCGACTTTGAAAAATGGGCGGAATCCAGCCATAACACAAACCACGGTCAGATAAATCCCCATGATGATACTCTCGCTCTTTGTGCATATGACCTGTTGACAGACACCGAAACCGGTGAAACACTGCGTATTCCCAAAGATGAGAACGGCACATACGAGCGCCTTTGGCTCATATCAAAAAACGGCGGCCGTAAAATGATTCCCGCAATGCACAATTATGCAACCCACGAATGGTGGGCGGGTGACGGAAAGAAGTTCTATTATTGTTGCGATAACTACGGCATCTACGGCATAGACCTTGCGACCGGAAAGGATATCACAATCCTTGAGGGGGTTGACCCCTGGCACTGTCACTCGACTAATGACGATAAGCTCTTCGTTTATGACGAAAAGAAGCTTGAGCGATACGGAAGGTGGTACAGAGGCTGTCCCGCGGCGGTAAATCTTTTTAACCGCGAAACGGGGAAGAGTGTAAAAATCGTTACCGAAATGCCCGAAAACGGACACACACCCGATAACCCCAACAACTATCACATTGACCCGCATCCAAGATTTTGCTGTAATGAAAAATACATTGTTTTCACTACCACCGAGCTTGGCTCTGTTGACCTTGCCGTGGCGGTTGTTGATGAGGTTGTGCCGTTTGTAAAGTAAACGTATTAAACGTAATGGAATGTTTCACAAAGCATCTAATCAAAAACGGTTTTTATGTGTTGAAATTCTACAATCTGTTGTGTTCAGGGCTCCCACAAATTGGTTGTTGAACTTTGTTTTTCTGTATTATAAAATATTATTGAAGGGAGACTGTAATTTGTGCAGCCAAAAGATTTAGGCAAAAATATAAGAGAATTGAGAGTGGCAAAAAAACTAACACAGCAGGAGTTTGCCGAACTTTTGATAGTAGCTCCGCAAACCATCTCGAAGTGGGAGCGAGGCGTGTCTTATCCCGATGTTTTCTATCTTCAGAAAATGTCCAAGATATTGGATGTGAGCATACTGGAGTTTCTTGAAGATGATGAAAAGCATGATGAAGCGGATTATTATATAGCTATCGACGGAGGAGGAACAAAAACTGAATTTGTTCTCTTCAAAGAGGACGGCGAGGTGGCTTCAAGGGCACTTTACGGAACCTCAAATCCCAATTTGTGCGGCATGAAAACGACTCTGTCGATTTTGCAAAAGGGTATAGATAACCTTCTTTCGCTCAAAAAAACTCCTAAGAGAATTTTTGCGGGAATTGCAGGCGCGGCTTCCGGTAACCATAAAGAAACAATTCGTTTGTTCTTGAAAAGAACGTATCCTCTATGCAAAATCAATATTGACTCGGATATAAAAAATATTATCGGCTTAGCTCACGAAAACGGGAAATGCATAACCGCAATAATGGGAACAGGGGCGGTTGTTTACGGCTGGAACGGAACCGACCTGAAGCGTGTTGGCGGATGGGGATACCTCTTTGGCGACAAAGGCTCGGGGTTCGATATAGGCAGAGAAGTGCTTATTGCGGCATATGCTTACGGTGACGGACTTGCACCTTCTTCTGAGATGTCAAGACTGGTTGAAGAAAGACTTGGCGGGCCGGTATCCGATTATACGTCCGAGTTTTACAGCAAAGGGCAGTCTTACATAGCTTCTTTTTGTCCTATTGCCTTTGAGGCTATGGCGGCAGGAGATAAGCTTGCCGAGGAAATAATAAAAAACAACGCCGCACAATTTGCAAATAAGATAAATCATATGTACAGACTTGGTGAATACGGGAACCGAGTAATAATCTCAGGCGGTCTTGCTATGCATAACGAAACCTTAATCGAGCTTGTGAAAGAAGAGCTTGACAAAGGTATAATTGTTGAAATTCCAACCTATCCGCCTATCTTCGGAGCAATGAGAAGTTGCCTTGAGCTTGGCGGAGCGGACGTGGATTATGATGCCTTTGAGGCTAAATTCGTTGAAAGCTATAATCAAAAATAAGTAAAACCCCGCTATGGAGAATTTTGTATGTAATCTTTAAGCAGGGCTGAAAATAAGAGGGCAGGGTTGTATAAGAAGAAATGCTCAAATTTAATTCTTTTGATCTTTTCAAAAGGCGGTTTGAGCGTAAATCGTTATATTATATCGAATTTGTTATTATGTTATATTTTGCTTTTAGCGAAAAAATAAAAAAATTATAAGAAAGGAAGGTAGGAAAGGTGAAAAAGAGAAAATTGCCTTACGGCGAGGCGTGGCTCGAGATAATTGAGATTTCGGGCGGAGATATCGTTTGTGCCTCGGGAAACGAAGTGGATTCTGATAGCATAAAGGAAAATATCCCTTCGGATACTTGGCTGTAATTGCAATCTCGCAAAAAACAATTTCGCAGATACTCTTTAAAAACACAATTTGAAAGGAAAGAAAAATGAAAAAGACAAGACTTTTAGTACTTATGCTTGCTCTCGCACTCCTCGTGTGCGGTGCTATAGGCATCACTGCAAGTGCAGAGACCGAGCCTACGCTCACACTTAAGAAAAACGTTTCCTTCGTTGACACTCCTTCGCTCGTATTCGCGGTTGAGGGCGTTGAGGCTGAGGCTGACGTTGAGCTTCGCGTTTACGCTTCGGCAGAAGCTACCGAATATTACACCGCTACCGCAATTGAGGGCGGCGTTGTAATCGACGAGGTTGAATACCCTGCATTCTATCTTGCGGGCATTTACCCCAAGGATATTGCAAACGAGGTTTACGTTAAGGCTGTTTCGGGAGATAAGGAATCGGCTATGCTCCGTTACTCGATACTCGAGTTCGCGCTCGAGGGTATTGACACCTACAAAGGCGTCAACGACGAGCTTGCAGCGTTCTATCAGAATATTATCGACTACTCCTCGGGTATTCAGAAGTACATAGGCGATACCGACACCAACGTAGCTGACTACAACTACGTAAAGGTTGAGGACGGTACCATCGGCGGTTATTCTACTGCCGTTCTTGCTGACGGCGAATATACGGTTACCCTTACCGGCTCGGCTCCCGCAGGACTTACCCATATCGGTTGGACTGTCGGCGCTACCGAATTTACCGGTAATACGGTTACTATTTCCGAGAGCTGTACGGTTGCTCCGAAGTACGAGGCTTCCAACAATCCCGTTATGTCGGACTATCAGACGTTCTCCGATATTACGCTGAACGGAACCACTCTCGTCGGCACAAAGAAAATGAACAAAGTCTCCGTGGCTACACTCAAGACAGGTGAAACAGTAGAAATCGCTGATGACCCCACAGACGCAGCGAACAAGGTTCTTAAGTACGTTGATATTGTGCAAAGCTCCGGTGCTTCTGCAATCAGAGTTGGAGAGGCCCAAGTAAGCCAAGCTATATCAACGTTTGAGGCAAGAGTTTATATTCCCAGCGCCGATTACAAGCACGAAGGCACTAGGGAGTATATCGGTCAGTGGGGATTCTATAAAGGCGGCGACAAAAAAACGGCGTTTGATATATCCTACGATGCAGAAAACAACTTTGTTATTTCCTGCTCAAACACCGAGGAAAATGATAGTATTGAAGGCAGTGCTACGTATAAGGTAGATGCAGATACTATATTTGACCAGTGGGTTGTAATCCGATTCGAGCATCACAACTCTACCGATACAACGAAGATTAAGACTCTCGTGTACATTAACAATCAGCTTGTACTGACCTGTAACAGATACAAGGATGCTGCTGATGTAAATAATTTCAGAGTATGCGGTTATTCCTCAAGCGCTGGAACGGTTTACTTCGATGATATGTCGTTTACCGAAGTGGCATTTCCTGCCGAATAAGTAAAAGCTTATCTATTAACAGTTGCAATAAACAGAGCCGCCGCGCAGGCGGCGGCTCCATTCAAAATAAGATTTTTACGGTATAGCGCACAAAGCGGGATTTTCTTTGTGCGTTATGCGGCGAAAAGCTGTTCTCGCCTTGCGAGAAATGATATCTGCGTAGCAGATGAAGTCCGACGGGGTCGGCAGAGGTCGCTTTGCGATGAAGTCCGCTACGGCGTATTATAAAGGAGATATTCTGTTATGAAAAAGTACGGAATTGAGAATTTTGAGGAGAGGCTCGCAAATGCCCGAGAGGAGAGAGCGAAAATGCACGCCGAGAAATTTGCCGCGGCGGCAAAGGTAATTGGCGACGAGGGGGCGAGGGCTCTTTCGGAGCTCTACGAGCTGTACGGCGACGAGATGTATTTGCTCTATGCGAGGCTATGGGACGGAGAGATAGGTGGCTTTTATTATTCAACCTCTGCTATGGAAACCGAGGGGTATCTGCCCGATATTGAATCTACGGTCCAGGCGTTACGCAGCCTTTCGAGCTGCGGAATTTTCCCTGCCTACTACGACGTTGCAACACCCGAGTGGATGAGAGAGAAGCTGATAAGGTTCGCGCAGTCGCTCTTCGACCCCGAGGACGGCTACGTATATCACCCGCAGTGGGGCTATAATATTTCTCCGAACAGGCGCGGAAGAGACCTCAGTTGGGCTAACGGCATGCTCAAGAATTTCGGTGCTAATGCCCCTTGTCCTACAGCTTACGAGAGACTTAAGAATTCGGCAAAGAGCGATGGCAAGGAAGCTGAAGCCAATACGGCTATGCTGCCGGAGCATCTTCGCTCTGTAGAGGCGTTCCGCGAGTATCTTCAAGGCTTCACAAAGCCCGATGAAAAATACTGTATCAGCAAATATAGCTACGGACTTTTCAACCTTCTTTCGTCGCAGCAGTCACAGATTTTCTCAGCGGGTGACGAATTTAAGGAGGCTCTCTTTGAATTCATTGAAGCCCATCAGAGAGAGGACAACGGATTATATCAGGACGTGATTTCTTACGGTACGGTCAACGGTCTTATGAAGGCAACTCTGATATATTCGGGTGCAAACAGGCCTTTCCCCAACGCGGTGGCTGCCTTGAAATCGGCTATTGAGGTTGCGAATACAAAGGAAATTCCTCCGCACGTTTGCTGCTTCTATAATCCTATTATCACTATCAACAATTTACTTAATAATATCGCTAAATTCGGTGACAAGAGCGTTGTAGACGAGACAAGAGCGGAGCTTGTGCGGCTTTGTCCGTCGCTCATACGCGGCACGCGCGATAAGGTTGCCCTCTTCAAGAAGGCCGACGGCGGCTTCTCGTTCTATAAGGACCACACCAGCACTGCCTCGCAGGGGGCGCCCGCAGCGGCGGACAATTTTGCCGAGGGTGACATTAACGCGACGAGCATTTCCTCGACGGGTGTAGTTACGAATCTGTCTGCGGTGCTCGGTATCAAGGTTATTCCTATGTTCTGCCGTGAAGACGGTGAGCTGTTCCTTGATATAATTAAAAACCGTGAGCCTATCAAGAAAACGGTTCCTATGCCCGAGAAGATAAGGATAAGGTCGAAGGATAGGCAGTAATAAGTTGCAAGAAAGGGTCAGGAACCCGAAACGGCTTGCAGGTTTTCAGTCACATACAGTGACAGCTCTCGCTGCGGCGCGGTCACGTTTCGGCTCTGACAGTCCACCGTACTGTTATTCACTGCCGAAATGCCGCTTCGCTACCCTGGCGGAGAAGCCTTGATATTGCAGCGTGAGAAATAAGGAGGAATTTTATGAAGAAAATTTGGTTGCTTATTTTTGCTATTATGATGGTTCTGTCGCTTTCTGCGTGTCGGATTGGTGACGGCGGTGACGGCGACAGTTCAAATAACGGCGGCTCGTCAGGCGGAGATTCGGCAGGCTCCGGCTCGAACGGCTCGTCAGGCGGCGGCGCGTCGGACGGTGACACCTCGGGGGACACGGCGGGCGGCTTCAAATTCGCCGAGGGAAGACAGTATTACATAGTGCTGACCGACGGTAATATTGGAGCGAACGACGTCTCGCCGCTCGTAAGCTATATAGCGGCAGAGACGGGTAAGCGCCCGACCGTAACTACCGAGCTAGGTGACTACGAGTACGCCGTTATCTTCGGCGAGTCGGATAATTCAGCCTCAAGAAAGGCGTACAGGCTTCTTGAGCGAACCTACAAGGGCATTGACGAAGAGTGCGCGTACGTCATATATGAGGACGGCGGCTCTATCGGTATTGCTTACGATTCGATATACTCTGCGGCGGTAGCTCTCGAGAAACTCAAATCAAGCTACACCTCGCTCCGCTGCGGTGCGAACTGCGCTGAGAGCCTTACCGTGCTCTCATATCTCGACAGCGAGCGAGAGGCGCTGCGCGGCGAATTCCTTGACAAGGTTGAGGTGGCGTACGGTGAGGAAATACGCAAGTCGTTTGAGAATATGTACTCGCTTTACGGCTTTGGGCAGGTTACCTGGCGAGCAAATCTCTGGGACCCTGTCACGGGCGGCTTCTACTACTCGAATTCAGGCAGAGATACCGTAGGTTATCTTCCCGACCTTGAGTCTACCAAGCAGATGATTAGCTGGATGACGAGTTGCGGAATGATGGACGGTATTTCAAACGGCGAGACTGACGATTCGGCAAAGTTCAAAAAGCTGCTTAACGAGGAGTATCCCGAGTTTGTAGAGAAGATAGTCAGGTTTGCTCAGGGACTTCAGGACCCGGAGGACGGATATTTCTATCATCCGCAGTGGGGAAAGGCTATTACGGCGAGCAGAAAGGGCCGTGACTTCAACTGGGCTTTAACTCTGATAGAGCTAGGTGATGAGAAACCTCTGTACGATGCGCCCGGTGTTGAGGGTTATTATCCCAACTCGGGCTCGGGAGACGTGAGTGCGGTTTCCTCGGGAGTTGTTGGAAGGCTTGGCACCTCGAGAGCTATCGCGGTATCCAAGGCTGTGAGCGTTGCGGCAAGCTCCTCGCTTCCCGATTATCTTAAGAGCCTTTCAAAACTCGAGGCATATCTTGATTCCCTGAAGATTAACGAGCAGTCCTACACCGCGGGTAACGAGCTTGCCGCGCAGAGCCCCTTTATAGAGGCCGCGGGCGAGGAATATATGACCTTTGTGGCGAATTATATTATCTCAAGACAGAAGTCCAACGGTCTGTGGGAAGATAAAATTACCTACGGTTCTACCAACGGACTTATGAAGCTTAACGCTACGATTTCCAATTTCGGATATGATCTTCCGAATGCCGATAAGGCTGCCGAGTCGATAATGATTATGTTGCTTGACACGGCGGGCAAGCCCGAGGGCGGCGACCACACCTGCGACAAGTATAACCTCTGGTATACTCTGCGCGATATGCTGAATGACGACAGAACTCTCGCCCCTAAAATCGAGAAAAAATTTATGGCGTTGCTTCCCGAGATGCTCAATGCAACCTATTATATGTCGGCTAAGTTCATAAAGAATGACGGAAGTATTTCCTATTACAGAGAGTCGACAGCGGGCTCTTCGCAGGGCGCTAACGTTGCGGTGCCCGGTACAAACGAGGGCGACGTCAATGCGTCGGGCCTTGGCGGTCAGGGACTTATGAACGGAATTGCGGGAGTGCTACGCCACTTCGGCTCCGTGCCGAACAAAGTTCCTCTTTATTCCACTGCCGAGTTCAGATACTTTATGGATATTATCTACGCGCTTGCTCCCGTTGAAAAGCTCGGCACGCAGGAGATTGTAATCGAGAGCTTCGACGATTACGAATTCAATCCGTCAAATCTCACGTACGGTGTAGATATCAATCCCTCAGACAACGTATCGGTAACAGTGCGTGACAAGGAGATTGTCGGCGGTAAATACAAATGGGTTTCCTCCGCGGTGACGGATTCTCCGGCGCCGAGGCACAAGGATGACAAGGCACTGTATTTTGCGCCTTTGATTGCTCCGTGTACCTGCGGTCTTGCAACCGATGAGTGCATCTGCAAGCGTTCGGCTACATACGGCTCTAACGTTCTCGTCGCAGTGCAGAAGGATATGAACGCGCTTGTTACCTCAAAGTGGGTTGCGGAATTCAAGCTGTACGTTTGCGATATCGGAAATGACGTCGTTGTTCAGTTCGGCTTCGCTGAAAGCAGCGCGGGCGGTTCATCCTGCTCCTTTAACGTTCAGCTGAACGGCACTGCCGGTGAAAGATACGTAAAAATTTACGACAACCTTGCGGGTCTTGACGGTATGAAAAACTCGAGCCTTGCGACAGGGCTTCCCGTTGAGGACTGGATTGATATTAAAATCGAGTTATACAAGACACAGCAGTTCGTAAAGGACCCTAAAACCGGCAAGGAAAGCTCGTATCAGTGTAACGTTACTCAGATGTATATTAATGGCGAGTACGTTGGCGAGAGTGACTCCGCGAGCATTAAGAGCTCAACGGGTCTGACCGATAACAAAATGGTTAACTATCTGTCGATATACGGGCTTCGAGGCGCGGGCGGCGCCTTCTACATAGACGACGCAGTTGCCTACTCTACTGAGGGCGAATATAAATGTCTTGAGAATCCCGGCGAGAGCGTGCTTGAGAACTTCGCGGTTGACAAGGAGCAGACTGTCGCTGACTTCGAGAACGGCAAGACTGCTACCTATTACCTTAAGAACCTTGTCGGTACAAGCGGAACCGTTAAATACGAGGTCGTAAAGAAGGACGGCGACAGCGCGCTCCATATCACGACCAACGGCGAAGCCAAAGCAAAGAATTCAACGAAAATCAATCTTTCAGAGTCAACAGAGGGCGGGGCGTGCTACGTCTTTGAGTCGAAGATGCTCTTTAATACCGCTGCAATGCCGAGTGACGGTGAGATACACACCGTTTCCTTCGGGTACGCGAGCGGATCCAGCCCTGCGGCTGCATTCTATATTACGAAAAGCGGCAACAAGGTAAAAATCAGAAACGACTACAACTACACGGGCGGTTCTACGACGGTTACGTCAAGAAGCTTCCTTGAGGACATTGACGGTAACGAGCTTGTGCTTCCGGGCAACAAATGGTTTACCTTCAAAATGGAGTACTACCATACTCACGATGCGGCTACTGCGGCATACAAGATTTACGTCGGTGATGCTGATGGCAATAATATGAAATGCGTTTCCGAGGGACTCTGCTATAAGTCGATTAAAGACGGAGAGCTGAACAGCCTCACCCTCGGTCACTATCAGTACAGAGCCTCTGACCTATATATTGACGACGTTTCCTTCACTATGACTGACAAGAAGTTCAAGACCGATATCCCCAATCCCTTACTTTGGGACTTCGAGTTCGGCTACACGAGCGGCAGCGGCACGCTTTCCGATACTATGGAGGGCGAGGACAAGGCAGAGCTTACGCTTGACCCGAAGGATAAAGACAATACCGTGATGAAGCTCGTCGACGCGACGGCAGAGGCTAACGCAAGCGGACTTATGCTTAACTATATGGGTAGCCAGATTACAAACGGTATCACCACCCTTTCGACAAGGCTCTATATCGAGAGCGCCGAGGTTGGAGAAATTGCAAAAATTGCCCTTGCGGGTACTTCGGGCGACGTAGTTTTGCTTTCGCTCGTTATGGGCGAGGACGGCGAGGCTTACATTCTGCTTCCCGCATACGACGGAAATACCGATAACACTCTCACTGACGCGAAGATAAGTGTCGGTGCTTGGCACGAGATTAATCTCGTATTCGATAATTCGATGAATGCTGCGGACGCGGCTCTTACGGTTTATATCGACGGCGAGAACGCGGGCGGCTTTGACGGATTTGACACGGCGATAAGCGCGAATATCACAACGAACGTGCATTACTTAGCCTATAGCTTCGGTGAGGGAAAGAGCGTCGTTTATATTGACGACCTGTCGCTTATTGAGAGCTACGTGCCAAAGGCTCCTACGGGCGGCATAGGCGCAGGAGAGCTTACGACCGTCACACCCGGCGAGAGCTTTGATTCGCTCACGGACGATAAGCTTATCGGCGACGGCAGCGACTCGAAGATTTCCTTCGGTCAGGGCGACATGTACATTGTTGAAAAGGGCCAGAATGACGACACGGTTATAGTCACCGACGACCCGACGGGCGCTGATAACAAGGTGCTTATGTTTACCGACGGCTCGACCGCGGGCTACAGCTCAATTCGCACGACAGGCACTACCGCGAGCGTTAGCTCAAACCCCGAAAAATACTCGATAGCGGTATTCGAAAGTAAAGTTTACTTTACAGATAACGGCTACAGAGGAGTATTTGCCCAGCTGAGATTCCGCTCAGGAAAGACTTCACGCGAGGGTATTGACTTCAAAGCTGCCGACGGATACGTTACCATTTCCGGTGTTAGCGCCGCAAAATTCGACTACGGCACGTGGTACGTTCTCAGAGTGGAATACCATAATGCCTCCGAGGGCAAAACGCTTGAGCCATATATGGAAATATTTATCAACGGTACGTCTGTTGGTACGCTTGACGGAGCTAAATATCAAGACGTCAACAACGTTTACTGGCAGGGTTATAGCTCCGCCCGCTCAACGGTTTACCTTGACAATATGTCCTATACCGAAAGGCTTGCCGATTATCCTGAGCAGCCCGAGCCTACGCCTGTGCCCGAGCCTGAGCCTGAGCCCGTGCCTGAGCCCGAGCCTGAGCCTGTGCCCGATATTCCCGAAACCGAAATTGCGGCTCCCGAGGTTACCGTTACTCCGGAAGTTATTCTCGGCAATCTTGCCGAGGATGCATGGCTATAGCTTATAGCAGTATCCATATCAATCGCACGCGATGAAAACAGGGAATATATCGCAAAGTAAGATGTTTAACTCACAAAAGTGAGTTATCGCCCCGTGCCCAGTAGGCGCGGGGCGATATTTGTTATACTGCTTTTTCTGTGTAATATGTGTTTTTGCGGTGTAATAAAAATGCACGCAAGGAGATTATAAAAATTTGATAATAAACGTTGCTTCGATAAATTGGTTTGCTGTTTTTGCGGCCGAGGAATTCTTCCAAAGCCTCGCATTCCGGAGCAAATATTGCAAATAATTTTTGCGACTACATAGGTGAGCATAAACCTGAAGAAAACGTGCGTACAATGGACAAACCCTACGCCGACAAGATTGATAACGAGCTTCTCGACCGCGAGAAGATTCTCCTGCTTGAGCCGTGAAACGGCGGTTTTGCCTTTTGCGCGACACACGCGTAATTGACTCAGGACTACAAAAACCGGTCGAAACAAAAGCCTATAAATTACACCGGAGAAGACCTACAGCCTTACACAAGCGGTATTGTCCCATACCCGAGAGCCGAAATATCTTCATAGGACTATCTGTGTGCTGCGTTGAAAGAAAAGCATGGACAATACCTAATTAGAGATGATGGCTCATCTTACAATCACTATCGGTTTGAGCCTAAAGCAGCTATACAAGCGTAAAAACTTGTTTTCTCTCTTGATTTTCGCATATTTGTTTGCATTTTGCGGTGCTTGACAGGGTTTGAAAAGCATGCTATAATTGTATCGCAACAATATGCCTAGGCATCGCGAGTACTTGGCAAAGAGCTTTACAGACGGGCAGAATGAGATATTCGAAAAGTTTCACGACTGCCGGAGCGAGTACGCAAGGCTTGGTGAGTGTGCGATATTCTGCTACACACTCAAGCTTGGTATGAGAATTGCAACAGAAACGTTAACTAAATAAATTGGTGCATAAGACGTACCTAAAATATGACTAATGCAGAAAGGAGTATGAAATGTCATCATATAGTGAACTTATTAAGAATTTCGAGCGCATACGTGCGTATATGCGTGAGTTCTACCTTTATGGCTTTAAGAGCCGTGACGATTATAGCAAGAAAAGCTCTCGTTCCTATGATGACGAGCGTCGCAGGATTGAAAGCTGGCTTGGCGATCATATGAGCTTCGTCAGGACACCTGAGGGTAAAAACGTGTTTATTTCGATCGATAGCCGTTCAATCAGGCATAATCCTTTCTATAATGCGTGGAAGGCAAAGAGCTTTACCGATGGGGACGTTACTCTCCATTTCATCATATTCGATATCTTACACGAGCCTTCGGTAAAATGCACTCTTTCGGAAATCATGCGAGAGATAGACGAGAAATATCTCTCCGGATTTGAAAAGCCGATGATGTTTGACGAGTCAACGGTTAGAAAGAAGCTGAAGGAGTATACCGAAGCAGGCATCATTGTAACCGAAAAGGTTGGCAGAAGGGTTTCGTATAGTCGAAGCGAAGACACCGACGTTAAAGATTTGAACGACGCTCTTCACTTTTATTCAGAGATTGCCCCATGTGGAGTTATCGGTTCCTTTATATTGGATAAGGAAGAGTTAGATACAGACGCATTTACCTTCAAGCATCACTACATAACGGGAGCGATTGATAGCGGAGTGTTAGCGTCTATATTTACCGCGATGCGAGAAAAGAGAATTATAAGCGTATCAAACCTTAGTCGCAGAAAGGATACTCCGAGAAGAAACCGAATAATACCGCTAAGGGTATTTATCAGCGTACAAAGCGGTAGACAGCATTTGCTTGCATATCTGCCCGGTTATAACAGCTTCCAGTCTTACCGCGTTGATTATCTCTCAAACATAAAGCTTGAAGAACAAACTCCTCGCTTTGACGAGCTGCGCGCACAGATTGACGGAATGAAGGACAAGATGTGGGGTGTAAGCACCAAGCGTAACAAGTGGGGAATTGAAAAGCTCGAGCACATTGACTTCACGGTTAAGGTTGCCGATGACGAGGCGCATATTGTAAGACGATTGGATAGGGAAAAGCGTGTGGGTAAGGTCGAGAAAATTGACGATAACACCTATCGCTTTACGGCGGACGTATATGACGTGAGCGAGATGATTCCTTGGATCAGAACCTTTATATGCCGTATAATAGATATGAATTTCACAAGCAAGACACTTGAAAATCAATTCAAGTCTGACCTTGATGAGATGTACCGTATGTACGGAATAGGGGAGGTGAGCGAATGATATTCAGCGAGCTTTATTCTGCGTACTATAATGCAATAGCAGATATTCTCTCGGGGATTATTGACGGTGAGCATAACGAAAAGGAACTGCAAAAAGCGGTTGTAGACAGAGCCTTTGGAGAAAGTGTCATGACGATAATGCCTTCCCTCAAGAGCGAGAAGTGGCAGCTCGTTCACTCGGATATGACTACTACCATTGAGCATAAGCCTACGATGCCTCTGACAACCATACAAAAGCAGTGGCTGAAAGCAATATCGCTCGATCCAAGAATTAAACTTTTTGGGGTAGAGTTCAAGGGACTTGATGATGTTGAACCTTTGTTCACTTCAGAGGATTACCATATATATGATAAGTATAGCGATGGTGATCCGTACGAAGACGAGGACTACGTAAAGAAATTCAGAGTTATCCTTGAAGCGATAAGAAATGGTACTCAAATCAAGTTTGAGATGACGAACAGATTCGGCAAGCCTATGTTCGTTAGATGTCATCCCAAAAGAATGGAGTATTCCGAAAAGGACGATAAGTTTAGAGTCGTTACTGCAGGATGGCACGCGGTGTCAACGGTTAATATTGCCAAGATGCGTTCGTGCGTTCATTACACCGGACCGAAGACTCTCGAAGGTGAAGAGAGGGAAGTGTTATATGATACTATGACGCTCAAGGTGCTTGATGAGAGAAATGCGCTTGAAAGAGTAATGCTCCATTTTGCTCACTTTGAAAAGCAAGCGGAAAAACTTAATAAGAAGCATTACATTGTTAAAATTAAATACGCATTAGCTGACGAGACTGAAATGGTTATCAGAATACTGTCATTTGGTCCTCTGGTAGAGGTGATAGGTTCTGAAAATTTCCGAAATTTAGTCATAGAAAGGCTAAAAAAACAGAGAAACTGCGGACTTTTTTAAGAGTTCGCAGCTTTTTTTCCGTGAAATTTGAGGAAATTGGTGGTAAAATGTAGTCACAAAGGCACAAACAGCAATTTGCTTGAGCATCAGTCTGCAATACTGTGAAGCTGTCGGGCTCATAACCCGAATAAGGTGTGCCTTGTGCTAAATCCCTAACGGCAATTGTAGCCTATTGAGGTAGATTTGGCTTAAAGATACTAACAGCAACTACTGACCACAACTCAGGCTGATACATATGTGTTTGGCACGTGTAGCTTTGCGAGCCCCTGTCGTAAGCAGGCGATCTTGCAATACTACACAGTAGATGATGGCATAAGCCATCAGGTGAAAACAGTATCTTGTAATGTCGCTATAATGGCTGCCATTGACGAAAGTTGATTTAGGTAGAGATTCACCGGCGACAAAAGGCACAAACAGCAAGTATACAGTTCTGCATAATCCTGCTAAGATTAACCGCAGACTCGCCCAGCGAGTTGGTTGTGCCTTGTAAACGAGCTTAACAGTTAACAATTGACGTCTACTTATACCGACGCTGATTAACTTGCTGATAAGTATATAAAGATGCATACAGCAACTAAAAAAGACGTCATTGGCTACATAGTAGCAGCTGTTCTTCGTAAGCAGCAGTGAGCAGAGTGAAAGGCTCTGTATGATTTTAAAATGCATCTTGTACATTGTTAAAAGGCGCTGACAGCGAAAAGTGAGATTCTGAACAGTCGCGGGGTTGCAAGACTACCAACACTCATCAATGTTAAAATGCGCCTTGTCATACGGAGGGCAGCTCCGTGGAAGAGCAAGGTCAAATCCTCGGGGCAGGTTCAAATCCTGCCGCCCTCCACTTATAAAAGGCAAGCTCAGCAGATAAAGCCTCCGAGTTGCGTCTCATATAATAAAACGAGCCGCGTGGCGACGCGGCAACTTGCCTTGTAATTGAATATTATGCATACTAAACATTACATTTTATTAGAAAAGGAGTGAGTTTCATGTTACAGTATCTTAAACAGGAAGCAAACAAGACTGTTACCGAAAACGGTGCAGTCACTAACATTACTACCGAATCCGATTGCCTCGACCTGTTCGCAACTATAGGCGCATTGCGCCATGCCAGCGACAGTGAAATCGAAGCACGGTTCATTCGCGCATTTTGTGAAAACAGAGATATCGCAATGAAACTCCTGTTTTTCGCAAGAGATATTCGCGGAGGACTTGGCGAGCGCAGAGTATTCAAGGTAATACTAAAGTGGCTTGCGGAGAACGAAGCTAATACTGTTCTCAAAAATCTCCAGTACGTTGCCGAATACGGACGTTTCGATGATCTGCTTTGCCTTATGGGTACTCCCTGTGAGCGCCAGATGCTTGACGTTTTAAAGGAACAGTTTGATCGGGATAGCGAGGCACTCAAAAACGACGGTGAAGTATCACTTCTTGCAAAGTGGCTGCCTTCGGTTAATGCATCAAATGCGCAGACCGTACTGTACGCAAAGAAAATCGCAAAGCATTTCGGTATGAACGATGCAAGCTATCGAAAGGCACTCGTTGCCCTTCGAGCACGTATTCGTATTATCGAAAACAATCTTCGAGAAAAGGACTATACCTTTGACTATTCAAAGCAGCCTTCGAAGGCTATGTACAAATACCGCAAAGCGTTTGTACGCAATGATGAGGAGCGTTATAGTCAGTTCCTCGATAACGTATCAAATGGTAGCGTAAAACTTAATACCGGTACACTTATGCCTTACGAAATAATTACCCCCATATTGCGTGGTCGCATAGGTGTAAAAGAAAGAAAATCTATAAACACCACTTGGAATGCCCAAGAGGATTTTGGCAACTGTGAGAACGCTCTTGCAATCATTGACGGCTCGGGCTCTATGTATAGCTACGCCGATCCTATGCCGGAGGCCGTTGCTCTCTCGCTCGGTATCTATTTTGCAGAGAGAAACCAGGGTGCATTCAAGAACCATTTTATCACTTTCTCGGGAAATCCTCGGCTTGTAGAGATCAAGGGTAATGATATCGTTGATAAGGTTCGTTACTGCATGGGTTACAGCGAGGTTGCAAATACCAACATTCAAAAGGTGTTTGAGCTTATTCTTAATACCGCAAAGAAGAATTCTGTTCCGCAGGATGAGATGCCTAAAAAGCTATACATCATTTCGGATATGGAATTTGACTGCTGTGCCGAGGATAGTGAACTTAGTAACTTCGAGTACGCAAAAAAGCTTTACGAATCAGCAGGCTACAAGCTGCCCGAAATCGTTTTCTGGAACGTGGATAGCCGAAACACTCAGCAACCCGTTACCAAGAATGAGCAGGGCGTAGCTCTTGTATCCGGATGTACTCCCCGTCTTTTCTCAATGGTAGCGAGTGGAGAACTCAATCCGTATGCATTTATGCTTGAGGTAATAGAGAGTGAGAGATACGCGAAGATCGTAGCTTAATACAATATAGGGGGCGTGAAGAACGCTCCCTTTATCATTAGAAAGGATTTACATTATGATAGAGATAATTGGAAAATATAACACCGCTAAGTGCTTTGCCACCACCGTCGAGGACGGTGCTCGCGAGCAAATAAAAGAGGTGTGTGATACCGAGGCTTTTTCGTCCTCGAGGATAAGAATAATGCCCGACGTTCACGCGGGCAAGGGTTGCACTATAGGTACTACTATGACGATAACCGATAAGATCGTGCCCTCGATGGTTGGAGTAGATATCGGTTGCGGTATGTATACGGTTTACCTCGGTAATATTGACGTTGACTTTGAGAAGGTGGACGAGGCGGCGCACTACATACCCTGCGGAAGAAACGTATGGGAGGGAAGAAACGAGAGATTCGACCTTACCGTGCTTCGCTGCTATAGAAATCTTAGGGATACCAGACGTCTTGAGCGTTCCCTCGGAACTCTTGGCGGCGGTAACCACTTCATCGAGATTGACGTCGATGGGAACGGCGGTAAGTATCTTGTAATACACTCCGGCTCTCGTAATCTTGGCACACAGGTTGCAGTGCACTACCAGCAGCTTGCCGTAGACCTTAATCTTGGCAAGGAGGAGTACTTCAGACAGCGTGAGGAGATAATACGCACCTACAAGGAGCAGGGAAGAAGAACCGAGATACAGGCTACAATTAAGGCTCTCGAGTGTGAGTTTAATGCGAAAGAGCCTTCTCTTCCGAAAGACCTTTGCTACCTTTACAGCTCATTCATGGAGGACTACCTACACGACGTAGATATCTGCCAGAGGTTTGCTGAGAGAAACCGTGCGAGAATGGCGGAGATAATTCTCGAGAGATGCGGCTGGACCGCGATTGAGAACTTCCAGACCGTACATAATTACATTGATGTGAATGAGATGATACTTAGAAAGGGCTCTGTTTCTGCAAAGCTTGGTGAGAAGCTTCTTATTCCCATCAATATGCGTGATGGCTCGCTTATCTGTCAGGGTCGTGGCAACGAGGACTGGAATTTCTCAGCGCCTCACGGCGCAGGCCGTCTTATGTCCCGTTCAGCTGCTTTTGAGCGTCTTACTATGGCAGAGTATGAGCAACAGATGGCAGGTATATACTCAACTTGCGTAGTGCCCGACACACTCGACGAGTCACCTATGGCATATAAAAACATGGACGAGATAATTGAGAATATTGAGCCTACCGCAGAGATAATCTGCCGTATAAAGCCTATATACAACTTCAAAGCAGCAGAGTAATTATAGAGGTTCAAACGCTTTGGTCGCTTGTTTTTCTTGAAAAACATTATGCCTAAGGCAAAAAAGGGTGGACTTGGATTTATGCCAAGGACCGCCTTTTGATATTGAATTTAAGGGCAAATTCTGGGCAAAAATGGTCAAAAGTTCGAATTGCCGTGGCCGGAAAAGTAGTCGTGCGATTTGGCAAAGTGCCGATTTTGCGAAAAAGAATGCTATTCCCGTAAAAAACAAGAAAAACCATAGGAACCGAACGTTTCCTATGCTTTTTGATCTGAGCGACAAGACACGAACCTTCGAGCTCTACCACCCCAAGACCGATTTTTATGTTTTTTTAGTGCTAAATAGTGCTTTTTTAGTGCTATTCTGTCAACCAAAGCGTACATTTTCGTGCTCTCGTGTACTACTGTTTCCATGTAGTCCGCTTCTCGAAGTGGTCAAACATGTGGTCAAAAAACAAGCTCTGCGTATCCGTTTATTGTGATACACAGGGCTTCGTTTTTCGTTTACCGTACCCCAAAATTTGGGGCGCAAAAACCGACGAAAAAGGTCGACGAAAAAATGGAGATAATTTAATAGAATCTATTGACAGTAACGCTAATAACTGATATAATATCGTTAGTAACCGTTAGTAACGGAATTGGAGGTAAAATATGTTGGAAGATAAGAATGCCGAGTTTAAAAGGGAATATGT
>JAFURQ010000012.1 GCA_017471825.1 Clostridia bacterium | reverse complement strand
CAGACAGCCTACTATCGCCAAGAACGATAAAATCACGGCATTATATTGCCGCCTCTCCCGTGATGATGAACTTCAGGGAGACAGCAACAGTATCATCAACCAAAAAGCCATTCTGCAGAAATACGCAGATGACAATGGGTTCGGAAACGCAATGTTCTTCGTGGATGACGGATACAGTGGTACGAACTTTGACCGCCCTGATTGGGAGCGCCTTATAGCCCTTGCCGAAGATGGAAAAATCGGCACGGTCATCGTTAAGGATATGAGCCGACTCGGTAGAGATTACCTTAAGGTCGGTTACTACACTGAAGTATTCTTCCCAGGATTGGACATCCGCTTTATTGCCATTAACAATGGTGTGGACAGTGCCAATCAGCAGGACAGCGATTTTACACCATTCCTTAACATCATTAACGAATGGTACGCCAAGGACACGAGCAAAAAAATACGCGCCGTATTCAAGGCAAAAGGTCAATCAGGTAAACCTTTGTGTACAAATCCGCCCTATGGATATGTAAAAGACCCCGAGGACAAGAGTCGATGGATAATCGACCCTGAAGCCGCAGAGGTTGTTAGAGAAATCTTCAGCCTCTGTGTTAAGGGGTACGGTCCCACGCAGATTGCCAAGGAGTTGACGCGAAGGCAGATTGAAAATCCCGTGGCGCACGCTCGTAGGCAAGGACTCACGCTCCCTGCCAAAACGCTTGATGACGACCCTTGCACTTGGCACGATTCCACGGTAGCTCGGCTTCTTACTCGTGTGGAGTATTTAGGGCATACGGCAAACTTCAAGACCTACCGCAAGTCCTATAAAAACAAGAAGCAGATGCACAATGACCGCTCCGAGTGGCAGATTTTTGAGAACACCCACGAGGCTATTATCGACCAAGAGACCTTTGACATCGTGCAGAAAATCCGTGACGGAAGGCGCAGACTTACCCCTATGGGTGAGATGCCTATCCTTTCGGGAATGCTGTTCTGTGCCGATTGTGGGGCAAAGCTCTACCAAGTGCGTGGACGCGGATGGGAACATAGCAAGGAATACTTCGTTTGCGCTACATACCGAAAGCAAAAAGGCAAATGCAGTTCCCACCAAATCCGCAACGTGGTCATAGAGCAACTTCTGCTTGAAGACATCCGTAGAGTCACCTCTTATGCGAGAGAACACGAGGACGAGTTCGTAAGGCTTGTGACACAAAAATCCAAACAAGAAACCGAACGCAATCTTCGTGAGAGCAAGAAGGAACTTGAGGCAGCCAAGGCTCGTGTTACCAAACTCGATGGCATTATCCAAAGGCTTTATGAGGATAACATCGAGGGCAAGGTTTCCGATGAGCGTTTTGCCAAGCTGACCGCTACCTACGAAGCCGAACAGAGGCAGTTGGAACATCGCATTGCGGAACTGCAGAGCTTTATGGCAAACGCAAAAAACGAGTCCCTTGGTGTCGATGCCTTCCTTTCGATGGTTAGAAGGTATACGGACATCAAGGAACTCGATGCGGAGCTTATCCGTGTGTTCGTTGAAAAAATCCTCGTCTACAAAGCAGAAAAGGTTGACGGACACAGGGTTCAGCGTATTAAAATCATATACAATGGCGTCGGTGAAATGCCGACAACACCTATAAACGAGAAAACGGCATAGCCGAATTAACGACTATGCCATTTTCCCAGGGATGCAAAATCCCTAATTCGCACCCACTAAAAGAGCGGTCTCTGTATAATCTGTTGGCATACAAGATTATTTTGTTTGTTTTTTCGTTTGATTGGTGCCGCAGGAGCAGCCCACGGGGCAGGCTCCGCAGGAGCCGCCGCACGAGCAGGAGTGCTTCCCCTTTTTCTTATCCATAATCATTTTGATTATGACTGCGGCAAGCGCCGCCGCAATTACCGCGGCAAGCACTACGGTTAAAATTATACTTTTCATATCTTATTTTCAAGCTATAGTAAGCTTTTCGTCCTTATAGGGATTTGGGCGAACGAGAAGATAAACCACAAAACCGATTATCGCAAGAGCAACAGCGGCGGTGATAATTCTCCACCACGCAAACGCCACGAACAGAGCACCTATCTGATAGATGCAGAAGGATGCGGCGTATGCGAGAACGCACATATAGGTGATTGCGAATGCGGTCCACCAGCCGTTATTCATCTCACGCTTGATTGCACCCATTGCCGCGAAGCAGGGAGCGCAAAGAAGGTTGAACACCATAAACGAGAAGCCTGCGAGCTTGGAGCCGCCGAAGATTTCAAGACCGATAAGCTGAAGCATATCCGAGCCCTCCTCAACTGCGGAGAACGCGAGGTCTGCATCTCCCATAGAGGAAAGAGTGCCGAACACGCCGACAACCTCCTCCTTTGCAACGAGGCCGAGAACGGTTGCAACTGCCGCCTGCCAGGTGCCGAAGCCGAGGGGCTTGAAGAGCCAGGCGATACCCGTACCGATAGCCTCAAGCACGGATATACCGCCGCGAGAGTCGGTTATGTAGTGGAAGCCACCCTCGAAGGAGAGGCTGTTAAGAACCCAGATAATAACGCTTGCCGCAAAGATTACGGTGCCTGCACGCTTGATGAAGGACCAGCCGCGCTCCCAGGTTGCGCGGAAGATGTTGCCTGCAACGGGTGCGTGATACTGGGGAAGCTCCATAACGAAGGGGGCGGGGTCGCCTGCGAAGGGCTTGGTTTTCTTGAGAATTATACCCGAGATTACTACTGCGGCAACGCCCACGAAGTAAGCGGCAACCGAAATAAGCGCCGAAACGAATGCGTTTTCATAGAAGAGCGCGCCCGCGATAAGACCGACTATGGGCATTTTTGCTCCGCAGGGGATAAAGCCCGTGGTCATAATAGTCATTTTTCTGTCGCGGTCCTGCTCAATGGTACGAGATGCCATAATGCCGGGAACGCCACAGCCCGATGCAACGAGCATAGGTATGAAGGACTTGCCCGAAAGACCGAATTTGCGGAAAATTCTGTCCATAATGAACGCAACGCGCGCCATATATCCGCAGTCCTCAAGGAGCGAGAGAAGAAGGAAGAGGATAAGCATCTGGGGTACGAAGCCGAGCACGGCGCCGACGCCGCCTATGATACCGTCCTGAATAAGCGAATAGAGCCACTCTGCAATAACGGGCTCTCCCGCCTCGTTCAAAAGCGCGAGGTCAAGCAGCTCGGGGATAGAGAGCCAGCTCGCCATAAATGTGTCGGGGTAGGTTTCCGCGAACGAGCCGAAAAGTGCGTCGTTCATAAATACTACGGTGAAATCACCGATAGAGCCGATGGATATGTAATAGACAAGGAACATAAGCACCGCAAAGATGGGAATTGCAAGCCATCTGTTAGTAACCACTCTGTCGATTTTGTCCGAAAGAGTCATTTTGTCGTGGCTCTTTTTCTTGTAGCAGTTCTTCATCAGCTGTGCTATGTAAACGTAGCGCTCGTTGGTGATAATGCTCTCCGCGTCGTCGTCGAGCTCGCGCTCTACTCTTGCTATATCCTTTTCGATATGAGCGAGCTTTTCCTCATCGAGTGCAAGCTGCTCGAGCACCTTGCTGTCGCGCTCGAACACCTTTATTGCATACCAGCGCTGCTGCTCCTCGGGCAGACCGTGAACTGCCGCCTCCTCGATGTGAGCCAGCGCGTGCTCAACGCTACCCGAGAAGGTGTGCATCGGAACAGGCTTGCCTGCCTCTGCCGCCTCGATAGCGACCTCTGCCGCCTCGGCGATACCTGTACCCTTCAGGGCGGATATTTCAACGATTTTACAGCCGAGCTCACGGGACAGCTCCTCAACGTTGATTTTGTCGCCGTTCTTTCTCACAACGTCCATCATATTGATGGCAACCACGACGGGTATGCCAAGCTCTGCGAGCTGGGTGGTGAGGTAGAGGTTACGCTCAAGGTTGGTTCCGTCAACTATGTTGAGTATCGCGTCGGGACGCTCTCCTATGAGGTAATTTCTCGCTACGACCTCCTCAAGCGTATAGGGCGAGAGCGAATAAATGCCGGGAAGGTCGGTTATAACCACGTCATCGTGCTTTTTGAGCTTACCTTCCTTCTTTTCAACCGTTACGCCGGGCCAGTTACCTACGTACTGATTAGAGCCCGTAAGAGCGTTAAACAGAGTCGTTTTACCGCAGTTCGGGTTGCCGGCGAGGGCAATTGTTATCTTCATTTTCTTTCCTTTCTTCAAGTTAGCCTCGGCTAACCTATATCTAAAAAATATCGGGGGAAGCCTCCCCACCTTTTAAAAAAACGAATGGGGTTAAGCCTCTACCTCTATCATTTCGGCATCAGCCTTACGAATCGACAGCTCGTAGCCGCGCACGTTGAGCTCAATGGGATCTCCGAGGGGTGCAACCTTGCGAACGAAAATCTCAACGCCCTTGGTTATGCCCATATCCATAATTCTGCGCTTTACGGGGCCTTCGCCGTGGAGCTTTACAACGCGGGTTGTCTCGCCAACCTTAACGTCACGTAACGTTTTCATATCCTTCCTCCTGTCAGACTTGGATTAAACCATAATTTTCTGTGCCATCTCGCGACTGATTGCAACGCGAGCCTCCTTGACCTTGACGATGAGATTTCCGCCCATAGTGTTTATGACCGTAACAGTACCGCCAACGACAAAGCCCAGATTTTCAAGGTGCTTTTTCACCTCGGGCGAGCCGCCTATCTTCTTTATTATAAGCTCCTCACCGCTCGATGCAAGCATTAACGGAAGCATGAAATCTCCTCCCTTCTGTCAGGAATCCTGCGTACAAATCAACCGATTTTTTCACGAGTTAGCACTTGCTAACCATTAGAATTATACACGATATATGCCCTGCTGTCAATAAAATTTAACACATTTTTTCAAATTTTGTCAGATTAACCAACGCAGTTAGCGTATGCTAACCACCCATTTTGGATAAAATTTACAAAAAATCGCGGCGTGCCGAAGCGCGCCGCGTGGGTGACTATCTGTAAGTGCCCCGTAGAAGCTTGTCAAAAAGCTCGGTAAAGGGATAAATCAGAAGCCCGAGGGTGAGATTGCTCACGCCGTGTATCAAATCGAAGGGCAAGCCTGCCACTATCCAGGCTATCATTCCGTCAAAATCAAGCCCGAACATAAGCGCCTGCACGGGTGCGTAAAGCGTACCGAAGGCGAAGCCGTGAAGCGCTGCTATCAGGGGGTAGAAAACGCACCTCACCCACCTCGGGGCGCCGCGAGGCACCGTGAGCGCCAGCGCCCAAAGCGGAAGCCATACGTAAAGGTACGGCACCCACCAAAGTGAGAAGCCCGCGTACACGCCGTTCAAGAGGACGTATACGTACAGCGGTATCAGTGCCTTCACTCTGAACACCGCGGTAAAGGTTACGATCAATACGCCGACGAGGTGTATATTCGGCAAAAGCTCCATAAGAATGTCCGAGAGGAACATTATAGTACCAAGCATCGCGAACAGGACGAGCTCGAAGCATATTCCGCGCCACTTGCTCCTCGGATTTTCCCTATTAGGTTGCGGTGTAGACAAATCTGTATGCGTCTCCGTTCTTTATTTCGATAAAGGATACTCCCGAGGTTGCGTAATCCTCACCCACGTAGAGTGCCCAATAAGCCTTGTCCGTGTTCCAGTTCGCCGTTATGCCGTTTACGGTATATACCGAAAGACCGTATTCGGTTTCCTCACCGGAGATTATGCCGTGCTCCGTAAGTGCGTCGGCAAGGGTGGATTTATCGGTTTTCACAGTGAAAACAACCGACTGCTCGCCTGCCTCTACAGTAAGGGTTATTTCGGTGTCGCCGCTGCCAAAGCTCTTGTCACGGCGGTAGGTTGCGCTCTCCCAGAGTCCCTCAGCGTCAACCGTGTTGCAGGCGGCAAACGAGAAAAGGACAGCTAAAAGAGTGAAAACAATCAATGATACTTTAACGATTTTCTTCATTTTTCTTTCTCCTTATAATATATTAACTATATATAAGAATAAAAAAAGCACTCCTTCACGGAGTGCGACACAAAAAAGAGCAGCCTGCCCCGCTCTGCGCCTTCCTCCGTTTGCCCAAGGAATTCTTTCGCGACACAGAGTGATAAGCATTCCGACTGTTACGGTAATGGCTGTTGCGGCGGATTTGCACCGCGCTTTCCTTATCCCCGAGGCACAAATGCGCCCCGACGGTGCGCATCATAGCACGCACCAAGCTGTGTTTATTCTTTACTTCTATATTCTAATCGAACACACCCGTTTTGTCAAGTTTTTTCTTGGTTTGTATTGACAAACCCGAAGGGTTGTTTTATAATTCTCTTTGCTAAAATATTTTTTGGGAGGCGGCTATGTCACAAGCGAGCACAAAAAAGCTCCCGCTCACCGAGGGACCTCTGTTCTGGCGAATAATCCTCTTCGCCCTGCCGATAATGGCAACCGGTGTTCTTCAGATTTTATACAATATGGCAGACAATATAGTTGTCGGTCAGTTTTCGGGCAACCCAAACGCACTTGGCTCGGTTGGCTCAACGAGCTCTCTCACCAACCTTATAGTAAATCTTCTTCTCGGCATCGCGGCAGGCACGAGCGTTGTCGTTGCACAGGCGTTCGGCGCAAAGCAGGATAAGGTCGTTTCACGCGCGATACATACAGCCCTCATCTTCTCTCTCGTCGGCGGTCTGATTTTTATGGGTATCGGACTTGGCGTATCGCGCCCCGCCCTTGAGCTTATGAAAACCCGTCCCGAGCTTCTTGATGGCGCGGTGCTCTATTTCCGTATAATCTGTCTCGGTATTCCCGCAACGGCGGTATATAACTTCGGCGCGGCAATTCTGCGCTCGGTCGGCGATTCAAAAACACCGCTGATAATCCTCTCATCAACGGGTCTTATCAACGTGGGGCTCAACTTTTTCTTCATTCTCGTCTGTGATATGTCGGTAGACGGCGTTGCAATAGCAACCATCGTCTCACAGTATCTCTCTGCCATTTCCGTAGTAACGGTGCTTTGGCTGCAACGCAACAAAAGCTACGGCTTCAGCTTCAAAAAGCTCTGCTTTGACTTTGCCCTGCTGAAAAGAATTCTCCGTTTCGGCATCCCGTCGGGAATACAGAGCTCTCTTTTCAGTATATCAAACATTATTCTCACCAGCGGTATAAACTCACTTGGAGATCACGTTATCAAGGCATATACGATATCTAACAATATCGATGCGATAACCTACACCTCCTGTAATTCCTTCCACCACGCGGCACTTACCTTTACCGGTCAGAACTTCGGCGCAAAGAAATACGACAGAATAAAGCGCGTTATGATTTATTCTCTCGCGCAGGTTCTTTTCTTCGGCATTGCGATAGCCCAGCTTGAGCTTTTGTTCTGCAACGAGCTCGCATCTCTTTACATAGATGCAAACGATGTATATAAGGAAGAAATTATGGGCTATGCCCGTGACATGATGAAGGTGCTTTTAAACACTTATTTTCTTTGCGGAATTATGGACGTTTTCTCGGGAATTTTGAAGGGGCTCGGCTACTCGTTGGCACCTATGATAATGTCCCTGTCAGGAATCTGCGCCCTACGCATCTTCTGGGTTTTCGTCGTTTTCCCGCTTGAGAAATTTAACACGCATACAGGGCTTTGCCTATCCTATCCGTTGTCCTGGACCGTTACGGCACTGATGTTTCTCGTCACGCTTGTCATCGTCTGGCACAAAATCAAACGCCGCGATAAGCTCGAGGAAAGCATGAAAATCTCCGAATAATTAAAAGGCTCCCTCGCGAGAGGGAGCCATATTTTTGTCCTTATCACTTGTCCTTGACTTCTTCGATTGCTTCTGCTTCCGCTTCTTTTTTCTGCGGATTGTAGTTCAAGAGGAAGATTCCAAGACATACGAGGAAGAGGGTTATCACGAGATTCCACGGCGCTACACTGCTGTTCTCAGAGGGGAGGAAGAGCATTGTGAGAAGCACGCCGAAAACAGGGGTCATAAAGTTGAAAATCGTTACACGGGATACGGGATTTGACTTCAGGAGCAGGCCCCAGAGCGAATACGCAACCGCTGAAAGAAGCGCGAGATAAATAAGAATCGCTACTCCGCCGAAATTGCTCACATGTATCTCTCCGCCCGCAATAAGTCCTACCGCCACCATAAAAATTCCGCCGACGATAAACTGATAGCCGCTTATAACCACGGGGTCCTCGTGCGCCGAAAATTTCTTGATAAGCACGGACGAGCAGGAATTTGATACGGTCGAAAGAAGGACGAACACAACGCCGAGTATGTCCATCGGGTCATCGGTAAAGGTAAGTCCGTTGAAGTTGATTATAACTATGCCCGCAAATCCGATAACACAGGCGAGAATCTTCTTCACCGTGAGCTTCTCCTGCTTGAATATAAGGCTTGCGATTATAACGGCAAAAAACGCGCCCGAGCCGCTCGTGACAGTACCCTTCACTCCCGTTGTATAAGCAAGTCCGAGATAGAAGAATATGTACTGAATTACCGTCTGAAATGCACTGACGGTGAGCACCCGTGTGAAGTTTTCCTTCTTCGGAAAGAGGAATTTGCGCCTTGCTATGCTGAATATTATAACCGTGAAAATTCCCGCAAGGGTGAATCTTATTCCGGCGAAAAGCATTATTGAGGCTACGCCCTCAATCTCGAGCAGCTCGTAGCCGGTTTTGATTGCCGGTGTCGCACTTCCCCAAAGCGCGTTACAAAGCAGTGCCACTATAATAAGCACGATAGGGTTGGAAAATATACTTTTTCTTTCTGTCTGCATCTTTAACTCCGTCAAAACAAAGGCGGCAGTTATCTGCCGTCCCCTGTCAATATTATTTTAGTTGTTAGCGAGCCATTCCTCTGCCTTCGCAGCGGAAAGACGCTTGATGTCCTCGGTGGGATACTTTGATTCAGCGCCGCCGTTTACGTAGATGAAAAACTTGCCGCCTGCGGTCTTGTAGAGGCTCTCCTCATAGCCTGCGGGGTCGCCGTAAAATCCGCTTGTTACCTTTTTTACAAGCTCTGATGCCGCTGTATCGTATTCTACCTTGCAAATAATCTTTTTCATTTTGAAAATCCTTTCGGTTGTTGAATTACTATTACATTATAGCACAGCCATCCCGAAAAAATCAATAGAAATTTCAACCAAAGACAAGCCGATTATCAGACGTGCCGTTGTCACTTTTATATTATACCTGCTTCTCGCTGTCCGACGCAGTTTTCTTGCGAGGCTTTTTTATGTTAATGAGTCTTACTATGACCGGGCTTAAAACGATATTCGTCAAAAGCTCGAACACGAAATTAAGTCCCACGAAGAATACCAGCATATACGCAAACACCGACATTCCCTCGCCGACGGCTCCCGCACTTACCGTATCCATAAAGAAAATACTGCATCCCACGAGGAAAAGTCCCGTGTTTACAACAGGGCATACGATAGCACTGACGATTACCGCAAAATAACGGTTCACTCCTTCGAGAAGCTTATACACAAGACCTGCAACAAGTCCTGCCGCAATTCCCTTTACCATTACCGTTATTATAGTACCGGGAATACTGAGACCGAGCCAGAACGCCGAATCCGCGGTCATAAAGAATACTGCGCCCGACACTCCGCCGAGCCAGGCTCCCGCCGCCGGTCCGCAAAGAGCCGCACCGAGCACCACGGGAATAAGCGTGAGCGATATCGAAGCGAGGCCGCCTATCTTTATAAAGCCGCCAAAGTACGAAAGAATCGCCACGAGCGCTGTGAAAAGGGCGAGAAGCACCAGCTTTTCAACAGGCATTTTTTGGTTTGTTTTTTTCATTTTTTCTCCTTACTGTCGTCCGCTTGCGCGGTACAACGTACAAATTTATATCCACACTCTGCGAAAGCTTTATCCGCAGAGCGCCAATATACTAAGCATTTTTACCGTATATAATATTGAGCCCCTTGAGAACCATATTTTCATCGACCGTTATCTCGTGCTTGCAATACTGCACGATACTCGACGCAAGACCGCCCGTAGCAAAAACGGGTAGCGCCTCGCCGTATTCCTCGCAGAAACGGTCTATCATACCGTCAATCATGCTCGCGTTTCCGAAGATAGCGCCCGATTTCATACAGTCAACGGTGTTTTTGCCAATCACGGCAGGCGGAGCCTCAAGGCTGACCTGCGGAAGCTGTGCAGTCCCCTCGGAAAGTCCGCGCAAGCCCATAAGCACGCCCGGCATAATCGAAACGCCGATAAAGGTGCCGCGCTTATCAACTATCATCATCTTCGTCGCTGTGCCCATATCGACTATAAGCGCAGGAGAGCCGTAAAGCTTGTGCGCGGCAACGCAGGCGCAGATTATGTCCGAGCCGACGGAAACGGGGTTGTCACAGTGAATATTCAGACCTGTTTTTATTCCCGGGCCGACAAGAAGCGGCGTGACTCCGTAGGCAAACTTCACCGCATTCTTCATCACCGTATTCAGCGGCGGAACAACCGATGAAATAATAGCTCCCTTAACGGTAGCTCTGTCGATATTGTAAAGAGAAAGCAGGTGAATTATCTTGCTTGCGTACTCGTCCGAGGTTTTGGTAGCGTCGGTTGAAATGCGCGCCACAAAGCAAAGCCTGCCGTCAAGAAATCCGCCAAGCGCAATATTCGTATTTCCTATATCTATTGCAAGAATCATACCGTTCCCTCCTGTTCTAAGATATTCTAACACACTTTTCTGAAAAATGCAACATTATTGCTTGACTTTCCCGCCGCGGTGTGCTAACATCAACTTGTAACAAACGTGAAAGAGATGCAAAATGTCTACTTTAAGAACAAGAATCGAGAGCTTCGTATACCCCTTTTACGAGCGCTTTACGGATATGGTATATAAGGGCGGAGAGGACACCGTATTTCGCGGCATCAGGGTCCTTGACGATGATATAAAATTCACCCACGGCGCGCTTGTAAATGCGGCGGCAACCCTTTACGTTCACTATGTGAAAACGAACGACACTCGCGCCGACGAGGTGCTGAAAAGGCTCAATTATTTTATAATGATTGCTACCGAAAACGTCTGCAAAACCTGGGGAAAAATCGCAATTCTGCGCGCGTTCAACACTCTTAACAAGGCAGGGCTCGTCGGCAGGGTTGATGCAGAGCTTGCAGAGCGCGTTCGTGAAAAGACCGAATACGACGATTTCTTTGACAAGGAAAAGCTCGACACACGCGGTATGGCAACCAATTATATGCAGGTTGCTATGGCGTGCGCAGGCTATCGCGAGAGTCTTGGCTGGGAGAACGGCGGCTACGCCGAAAAAATCAAGGAAAAGCTCGTGGGCATACTCGCCGAAAAGGCAGAAAACGGCTGGCTCGACGACGAGGTTCCCTACGGCAGATTTGACAGATATTCCGTAGTCCTCCCCGCAGAGTTTGCTGACACCGCGGCTGAGTCGGGGCTTGACGTACCCACTCTTATAACCGAAAATTTGCGTTGCTCAACCGAAGCGCTTCTGTTTATGGCAAACGAGCGCGGCGACGGTGTAAGCTACGGCAGAAGCGTTGCCTGTCACGGCGACTGCACTGTTGTCGAGGTTTTAAGCTCGGCATTTGCCACAGGACTCATCAAAGAGAGCGAGCGCGAGCTTGCTTTAGCATATTCTATGCGCGCCGTCGATAAGCTTCTCAATTTCTGGTACGACGGTGAGGCAGGTTGCTTCAATATGTGGTGGGGCGGCAGAGGCACCAACGATTATCGCCCTATCGACAGAATCCTCGAAACCAACCTTGATATCGCCAACCATCTTTTTATGGCACTTTGCAATTTCGAGCGTGCCGGCGTTGCCGATGCCGAATGCTCTGCCTCTCTCCCGCGACCTGAAAATTGGCAGCTCTACGACCTCACCTTCATCAACCGCGAGGACAACGTAAAGAAAACGCTTATTATGCGCCGTGACGACACCCTGCTTATGCTTCCCTTCGTGGGACTCGGCGGACACATGGGCAAAAGATGCTCCTACTATCCCTTCCCTGCGGTGTGCGGCACTCTTGAGTCCTCACAGATTGCACTCTACCCCTTTATGCTCCCCGAATACAAGGACGAAAACGGCAGAAGCTACCGCCCGTGTCAATTTTTCGATAGGGTTACAGCATCAAATAGCGGCGACACCGTGACCGCCGTTGCCGAGGGTTATCTCTCGGTTTGCGATACCGACACTCCCGAACGCTCCGACGCTCGCTTCACCCTCTCGTTCAAAATCGTTGGAAACAAAGTCGATATGAGCATCACCGCCGACAAGCCGATGGCATCCGCCGAAATGATTACCGCATCCTGTCAGGGCAACGCCGAGATTACCGCAACGGGCTTTGACTCCGCGGCAAAAATCAATACCGAGGAGCGCGCCGATTTTCGCGGCGCACAGGGCGCCCTGACCGACGCCACGCTCCACACCGTGTCGCGCCCCGCCACCCTCGGCTATACCGCAATACTTAAAATTTAACACGCCCACAGCAAAAGAGCCGCGCAACCGCGCGGCTCTTTATTTTATCATTATCAATTAGGAAAGGCTGTCCCAAATGTTCCAAATATCCGTTTCTACCCATTTACGAGCACCGCATCTATGACAAACGCATTTTATGTTTCTTTCATCTCTTGTCTCGTAGTATGTCTTTTCTTCGTAATGCCCCGGGGCTTTTTGATAAACCTTTACCTCGTGACCACCTTCGGTTTTTAGAGTTCCAACATGAACGTCATCACCCTCTATATAAACGTTGCTTCTGCTAGCCTCAACGTGCGAGGACTCACTGAATTCACCGTCCACAAAAACCTTGCACTCGCTACAAACAAATCTTTTACCCCACCGTCCTCTCAAGAACATAAAGCCAAGCGGAAAAACGATACACGCGCATGAGGTTGGAACTAAGCAGAATGAGAGCATTGCGGCATTATCATCCGTATACATTTCACGGTTATCACTCACAATTTGGAATCCATATACTATCATAAAGAAATAGAACACCGTGAATAATATAACAAAAATAAGTAAAATATTGCTATACCTTCGATAACTCATGCCGGAAAGCCTCAAAAAACTTTCTCTGCACATATAAAAGCCACACCTATATAGCCACAGTATAGACAGCAATGAACATATTACGAAGCTAATCCAATAATGAACTCTGGCATCGTCAAGGTGAAATTCCCAAAGAATTGATGTGAGAATCCACGAAACCACACCTGATATTATCGCTCCGTAAACGGTATATTTCAACAAAAACAGAAAATTCGCGCACAAAATTCTAACCAAAGCACCACCTCGTCCGCGGCTTTCGCCGCTTTCCGTCCCGCGTGCGCTTTTTGACTCTGCTTTTTTCGGGCCTTTTATGCTTATTGGCACGTTGCCCGAGGCAAAGAACACAACCACCAGAATAATCAAAGCCGCCCAAGACAGCACCGACATAGTAAATCCAACCATAGTCATATCTCCTTTTAAAACCTTTGAACCGCAAAAATGTATGTTTTTCTTCCTTTTGTGAATTTATAATTCTATTTTGGAATTATATTCATTATAATTCTATTTTGGAATTTTGTCAAGAGCTTTTCGGTATATAATTCTAAAAAAGAATTAAATGGGGTGCGATTTATGAAAACCAGAAAGCAGTCGTACGGCACGGCGAATATAGTTGGAAAAAACATAGAAAAGCTCCGCAAAGCCAAGGGTATAAAGCAAAAGGACTTCGTTGCTCGGCTTCAGATTATGGGCTGTGACATCAACCCGACGAGCTACTCTAAGCTCGAAGGACAGGTGCGAAGCGCAACCGACAAGGAGATTTTTGCAATAGCCAAAATACTTGGAGTTGCTATGGAGGAGCTCTTCTCAACCGAGGAATTTTTTCATTCAAAAACAATATCTGTAAGCTGAGCTCTCCATTTCAAACAAAAAAGCCGAGGAATTAACCCCGGCTTTCTTAAATCATTTTTGCATCAGAGGTGCGCCATTAAAAGCGCCTCTGATTTTTTCTTAATTTACCCAGCGTCGTTATCCTTTCCGCTCCTTCCCTACTCCTCTTTGCCGCCTTTGTGTGCGTGGTATTCCGACGGAGAGTAGCCGAAGCGGTTTTTGTAGGCTCGGCTGAAGGCGTAAACCGAGGAGTAATTCAAGAGCTCCGCAATCTCGGTTATACTGTTTTTGCCCTCGGATAGAAGCATATCGGCAATTTCAAATCTACGCTTGGTGTAATACTCCATAAGCGTCTTTGAGCTTACCTTTTTAAAAAGATTCGAGAGGTAATTGTAGTTATATCCCGTTATCTCGCAGATTTCGGTAAGGCTCTTCATCGTGTATATATGCGTGTCTATGTAATTCATAAGTTGGTAGCAAAGCTTTTGCTCGTCGGTCGTTGCCGAGTAGCGCTCGGTTATCCTGTTGAATTTGCGAATTGTGAGAATGAATATCTGCTCAAAAAGCGAGTGAAGCATCTTGCCGCCAAATCTGCGGTTGTCATAGTTCATCTCGGCTATTGCGTTTGAAACCGCCGCGGCTATTCTCTCGCTTTTGATTATCCTCTCGTGCGCGCCGCCGAATTTGACCGTCAGCTCCTCCATAGCGGCGTGAAGCTCCGCGTCATTCACCTGCATTGACAGAAAATCATAGCTCAGGGGCGAGTGGTTACTGCTCTCTATCGCGTGAAAATCCCCGGGGAACGATATGTAAATATCTCCATCCTTCACCTCTATGCGCTCGCCGTTTGTGATAACCGCGCCGCGCCCCTCGGTTACTATCGTCCACTCAAAAAAATCGCGCTGGCTATGCCTTGCGACCGATGCGCCTGCCTCGCAATATGCGCGGCCTATCTGATAGAGCACGGTGTCGCCGTAAAGCCTCGGCCCGTTTAAAAAAATGTGATTTATGTGATATTTTACAGAAAATGCCATATACCCTCCAAAACGTTCTTGCTATTTACATTTTATCATATAAAAATCGCAAAATCAACAATTTTGATAACTATAATTTAACAATATTACAGAAATATCTGTAAAAATGACAAATATTTTTGATAACCTGCAATTTACAAGCGCCCGCGTGTATGTTAAACTAAAAGCACCAATAAAAAATTATGAGGAGAGAATTATGAAAACTCTTGCAATTATCGGCTGCGGAAGAATTGCTTCACTTCAGCACTTTCCTGCTATTTCACAAATCGAGGGAGTAAGAATCAAGTATGCCTGCGATCTTATCGAAAGCAAGGCACAGGCGATGAAGGACAAATACCCCACCCTCGTCGAAAACGTTATAACCGATTACAAAATCGCCCTCGCAGACGAGGAGGTTGAAGCGGTTTTCGTGTTGACCCCCAACTATATGCACTATACGATTACTATGGATGCGCTCCGTGCGGGAAAGCACGTTTTCTGCGAGAAGCCCATCACGGTAAGCTACGATCTGTCGGTTGAAATGGCAGAGGAAGCAAAGCGCCAGAACAAAATTCTCAATATCGGCGTTTGTAACAGATACAACGCGGGCGTTGAAAAGCTCAAAAATATGATAGACAACGGCGAGCTCGGCAAGGTTTATCACATCTACTGCTCGTTCAGAGGCTGCAGAAGCATTCCCGGTCTTGGCGGCGACTTTACAACCAAGAGCGTATCCGGCGGCGGCGTTCTTATCGACTGGGGTATCCACTTCCTCGACATCGCGCTCTACCTGCTCGGCAATGCAAATCTTGTTTCGGCAAGCTGTGACGCTTACTGCGAGCTTGCAAAGGATATGAAATCCTACAAATACAAGAATATGTGGGCTGAAGATACTATGGACGTCGAGAACGGAACTAACGACGTTGACGACTTCATCTCGGGCTACGTAAGAACCGACAAGGCAAGCATCTCCTTCAACGGTGCTTGGGCGCAGAACATTGCACCCATTGAAATGTACATAGACATACTCGGTGACAAGGGCGGCGCGCGCCTTCAGTACGGTGAGGATTTCGAATTTTTTGACGGCGATACCCTCGAGGCATCCAAGCCCGCCTTCGAGATGAACAATATGTTTATTGCAGAGGACTCGGCATTCCTTCAGGCAATCGACAGCGGCGAAAAAACCAAGACCTATATCGACAATATTCTGCAGAGCATGCTCTTGCTTGACGTTCTTTACAAATCATCAGATGCGAAAAAGGAGTGGCACGTATAATGAAAAAAATAGGCTTTATCGACTACTATCTTGACTGCTGGCACCCCCAGAACTTTATAAAAAACGCAAAGCAATATAACGAAAATAACGGCGACTGCTTTGAGGTATGCTGTGCTTATGCCGAAATAGATTCTCCCAGCGGAGTGACTACCGATGCATGGTGTGAAAAGCACGGTGTTGAGCGCGCGTATAGCATAAAAGAGGTTTGCGACAAGAGCGATTTCGTTATCATCTTCGCTCCCGACAATCCCGAAAAGCATCTCCCTCTTGCGAAAGAAGCGTTCAAATACGCTAAAAAGGTATTCATTGACAAAACCTTCTCCGCCGGCTACGACGACGCGGTTGAAATGTTCCGTCTTGCCGAGGAATACGGAGTTGATTTCTTCTCCTGCTCCTCCCTTCGCTACGATGACGGCTTCAAGGAATACAAGGGTAAGGCTTCCGCTATAACCGTTTTGGGCGGTGGCGGCGAGGGACATTACTTTGACGACTATCTTGTTCACCATCTTGAAATCGTTATGCACTGCTTCGGCTGCGGTGCAAAGAGCGTTCACTATGAAAAGCACGCCGACCAGGAAATCGTGAAGGTCGAATTCACAGAGGACAGAGTTGCAAACGTAATCTTCGCTCCCTGCCTTTCCTTCGGTGCTATCATCGCGGACGAAAACGGCAAGTCGCGCCTTGTTCCTGCTGAGTCAAACTTTTTCTACAATCAGGTATGCGATATACTCGCGTTTTTTAACGGCGAGAAGCTCTCCTTCGACACTCGCGAAACGCTCGAGCTTGCCAAAATCAAGGCGGCGGCATTCAAGTCCCGCGACGAAAAAATTGACACGGTTACCCTGTAACGCGTTTTTCACCCCATAAAAACACAAAAGCCTCGCGGCACTCCGCGAGGCTTTTTTGGGTTAAACCAAAGCTTTAACCAACGGTTATTTCAATATCTCCGGTGCCGGTGGTTATCTCACATATACCTCCGGTTGTGGTTTTCGTAACGTCTACGTTGCCGGTGCTTGTTCCAGGTATAAACACCTTGCGGTAAGCGGGCTTATATGCAGTTTCTGTTCGTCAGACCGAAGCTTTGCCGTAGGCTTCGAAGAATAACTTTTTTACTGTTATTTTATGCTTTCCCCTCGCACCACATAGTACCTCTCGTCGAGCGGCACGCCGAGCGAGAACACTCGACGAATACAGTCGCGGTAAAAGGATATAGCATACTCGCGCATATCGCGGTAGGCAAAATTCTTCAGCGGAATTTTGTTTATCAGCTCGAGTATCACGCGAAGCCATTCCACGGCGCCCTCGACATCACCTGCTGAAACACACCCGTCAAGCGCCTCCTGGCGCACCCTGAGCTCCCGCTTCGTAAAGTTATATACTCCCAAATCAAAATCCATATAAGCTCCCAATCCTTTCTCCTTGCGGAGAAGCATTCATTTTACTGTCTGTCAAGTCGCTAGGGTATAACGAGTGCATAATCTCGGACAAGACTCCTTATTAGGATATTTAGTTTTGTATTTTGTAAGCTGAACTAAGTTGTTCGGTCACAAAATTTATTATTCCCACTCTATTGTTCCCGTAGGCTTCGGGGTCAAATCAAGGAGAACGCGGTTGATACCGGGAACCTCTGAGGTGATTCGGGCGGTGATTTTATGCAACACGGGGTAAGGGATTTCCTCTATCGTGGCGGTCATAGCGTCGGTGGTGTTAACGGCGCGGATTATTGCGGGCCAGCCCTCGTAGCGGCTGTCGTCCTTTACACCTACGCTCTTGATGTCGGGAACGGCAACGAAATACTGCCATACCTTTTCGGCAAGACCGCATTTGTCAAATTCATCGCGAAGAATGGCATCTGCCTCGCGCAGAGCCTCGAGCCTGTCGCGAGTGATAGCACCAAGGCAACGGACACCGAGACCGGGGCCGGGGAACGGCTGACGGTATACCATCGCGTGAGGAAGACCGAGCGCCTCGCCAACGACGCGCACCTCGTCCTTAAACAACAGCTTTATGGGCTCGACGAGCTCAAAATCGAGATCCTCGGGAAGTCCGCCCACGTTGTGGTGGGATTTGACCGCCTTCTTGCCCTCTGCCTGCTTTATGCTCTCGAGTATATCGGGGTAAATGGTTCCCTGCGCGAGAAATGATATTCCCTCAAGCGCTCTCGCCTCGTCGGCAAAAACGTTTATAAATTCCGCACCTATGATTTTTCTCTTTCTCTCGGGGTCGGATACACCGGCGAGAAGATTAAGGAATCTGTCGGTAGCATCTACGTAAATCAGATTTGCATCGAGCTCGTCCTTGAATATCTTTATAACGTTCTCGGACTCGTCCTTGCGCATAAGACCGTGATTGACGTGAACGCAGACGAGCTGCTTGCCAATAGCCTTGATAAGAAGCGCGGCAACAACCGAGCTGTCAACACCGCCGGAAAGGGCAAGAAGAACCTTCTTATCTCCGACCTGCTCTCTTACCAAAGCAACCTGCTCCGCGATAAACGCATCGGCAAGCTCCTTTGTAGTTATGCGCGCCATATCCTCGGGTCTTTTGTTGGAATCCATCTTTTTTCCTCCGAACTTTTGATTTTATGATATTTAATTATACATTATTCTTTTCCGCATTACAATACGAATTTCTCACAAAAATTATTTTTCTGAATATTATGTGAGTGTAAAATTCAACCAAAGAGGTATGCTTATGCTTGTACAAAAGCCATATTTACGCGAAAACGCGGTAACCTATGCAAGAAAATTTGCCTTTGCGCAAAATCCGCTGTTTTCAAATTTCGCAGGAATTGGCGGAAATTGCACCAATTTCGTTTCTCAGGCCATATACGCAGGCTCCTGCGAGATGAATTACACCCCCACGTACGGATGGTACTATATTTCCCTGAACGAGAGATCGCCATCCTGGACGGGCGTGGACTTTTTCTACAATTTTATGACCTCAAACGAGGGTGTCGGCCCCTTTGGCAGAGCTGCGGGAATTGACGAGCTTGAAATAGGCGACGTCATACAGCTCGGTCGCAATGAGGAGGGCTATTACCACACACTCCTTGTCGTCGGCTTTGACGGTGCGGATACGCTCGTTGCCGCACAGACGGACAATGCCTACGGCAGACCGCTCTCCACCTACGAATACGATTTCGCACGGTTTATAAAAATTCTCGGCGTGCGCTTCGAAATGGCAGACAGTTACAGCTGCTACGAAAGGATACTGAATCCCGAGAGCGAAGCTCCTGAGGATACGCCGGCTGAGCCTTCAGCCGAGAGTGAGACTACCCCCTCCTGAACCTTGCTCTGAAGGGAGCACCCATTGAGTCCGCACAATTTATTTTCAATTTCACACAGTCGCCGTTTACAGAAACGCTCACCTTATCGTCAGCGTCGACCGGCTCAAGCGAGCCGCTAATCGATACCGAAAGCTCGGTCTGCTTTTGCGTGGGGTCGCAAATCGAAAATTCAAGCACTCCACCGCATTCTTTAAGCATTACGATGGCACCCGTGTCAACTTTTACACCCTCACACTCACCTGCCTCATAGAATACCATACCCGTGATACCGATGGTAGATTCCTTCACCGCTTGCAGAGCTTTGGTGTTAGAAATTATACATACATCGGGCGATTTTGAGTAACGGTCGAGTGTTTCTTCATCGGCATAAGGGATAACGGCGTAGGCATAGGATGCGTTCGTCGGATTTGCGCCGTGCTCTATTCGAAGCTCGAGATAGGGCTGCTCCTTGCTCGTCGTGTAATTATATCTGCTGACGTAGAGGTTGGTGTTTTCAAGGAAGACGAAGCCTGCGTGTCCCTGCCAGAGAACGTAGTCCGGATTTTTGTATCTTCTCTCAAATTCCGACTTTTCGAGCTCGGCGAGCTCGCCTCCGTACCTCACGAGCTGTGAGAGACTCTCGTCGTTCACTATTCTGCGGTGAGCGGCGATGGTGTTTACGGGAGAGCTCATAGTAGAGGTTATGCCCGCGCCGAGAAGAACCACCTCGTTATCGAAGCAGAACCAAGCCTTCCTGCAGGTGAGGTCGTTGTGGTGCTCCGCACGGCTCCAGCCCCTGACCTCGTCGTACTGCTGCGTGTCCTCGTCACAGTACTCGGATATGAATTCCATACCGGCGGTGATATATTTACTGTCCACCTGTATCGATCCCGCGAAATCATTGGGCGCCTTCCAGGGATTGAAGCATATTCCGCGCGACACCCTCTCTTGCATGTCCTCGGTTGTACCGGGGAATCGGTAGGCTATATTTATATTATTAATGAAATTGTCGCCGTCATACTGATTGGTGTCGTAGCTCGTATAGAGGTGGAAGGCTCCGTCGCCCGTATACCAGCCCGTCTTGTTCTCGTGCAGTATCGACTCGTAGTTTATGTGGCGGTTTGATGCCATGGCGATACCGACGGCGTAGTTGTTTCTGTGCTGTGCGGCTCTGTCGCCCGTATACCACGCGTGAGCGTACTCGTAGTAATACTCGTACGGAATCGACTCGTCGGCGAGTATCTGCTCAAACCTTGCGAGGTCGACGAAGGATGCATTTTTCAGTATCGTATCACGGAAAATTGGGTTTGCCGAGCTTCTCTTGAGGAACTGCTTGATATACGCGTCCTCGTCCTCACCGTAAACACCGATCATCGAGAGAGTGTGGCAAAGGAAGTCTGCCGACTTTGCTGCTTCAACCAGCTGCTTGGTATATCTGCCTGCGAGCATAAAGAACGCCTGTCCCTTATACATAGCGGGCTCGTACATATATTTGATGCGATTGAACTGCTTATAGGAGTTCGGGCTGTTATATTCAATCGGAGAGCCTGCAAGCACCGACGCGATATACACCAAACGGCTCATATAAATGCCGCCATAGGACATATTGTGAGGATATGTGTGAGTGAAATCCACGTAGTCGAGTCGTTTAACCTGAAGCAGCGCGTCAAAGTCCTGCGCCTCCTGAATAAGATACTTCGGCTCGTGCAGAAGAATACCGTACTCGGTACATATCTTTATTCTCGTCATTCTCCAATTTGGACCGAGGCACATCCAGCTTGCGATCCACTCGAAGCATTTGAGGTACCTGCGCCTGTCCTCAAGCGAGATTTCTCTGTAAAGTATAAGAAGAATATCAGCGAGATGCTCGGGCGCTCCTATGTACATATACCACCAGTTAGGGAGCTTGGGGTCGCGCCAGCCGTGTCCTGCTATCATGTCCTCGCCGTATGCGTGGCGGTACATCCATTCAAGTGAATAGATTATATCGTCAAAAACCGATTTATCGCCGTAGTAATCACTGCCGTAGGTACCGTAGGCAACAGCAAGAGAGCGAAGGAAGGAATACTGCCGTGCGCCGTCCTCAGTGTCGCGCAGGGGTTTGTCACCCCAAAGCACTATCGGGTCACCCGATCGGTCAAGGCCCGCAAGCGCGCTTGCACACCTCTCATTTATTTTGGCAAGCTTGTCCCTCACAAGAGGATTGTTCACGTCATTGGTTTGCTCGGTGCCGACGAGCCTATCGTGGAAATTTTTCGCCACAGCCTCGTAATCCTCGTCGGTAAAGCCTGCGGTATCGTAATCGCCGAACAAAGCATACGGTCCTGCCTTGACGAGCACCTCATCAGATGCGATAGCATCCACACGCTCCTTATCACCTATCAGAATGAAGCCTCCCTCGCAGAGCTGCTTCGTATAAAGCCCGAGAGCCGAGCAGGTTGCCGCGACGGGCAAATATCCCGTCTTTCTCTCGTAGCGCAAGTCAACGCATCTGTCACCAAGGCTTAGAGTAACGCCGGTACCGTTATCACTGCACGACGCGCCGAGAAAACGCACAAAAAGCGACACGGGTGCATACATCTCGCCCGAATATGCAATAGCGCGCTCATCTGCCGACTCACCGTAGGTAGTACGTACACCGCACGAAATGAGCTTGTCCGTGTAAATGTAAAGCGCCGTTACACCGAGCGCGGTAAGCTCAATAAACCTTACCTCGTCCTCTTTTGTAAAGCCATCGTATCTCATAACCGTTTCTCCGATTAAATTTTATTTTTTCTTCTTTACGTCGTACTTTGTCCAGCCCTCGCCCTCTATCTCGTGAGCACGGTGAATTGTCACAAATGCGTTGCGGTCAATCGAGCTGATAATTGCGAGAAATGCGGCGTATTGCGACATAGTGAACGATACCATTATCATACGCTTTTCACTTCCTGAGTAGCCGCCGGTCGCGTTTATTATGGTGCTTCCGCGCTCAAGTCTGTTGATTATCGCATCGTTGATTTCCTCATATTTATCCGAAACAATGTGAGCGATAAACGCCTTTGATTCCCCGAGAAAAACCTTGTCTATAACCAGTGCGACAACGAATGCGGATGCGATTCCAATCAAACACATTATGATGTTTTTCATAACGAAAAGTCCCGTAATTACAACGGCGGCGTCAAAAATGAAAACCAATACCGAGCTTTTTACGCTCTTTATATACTTCGCCGCTATGAGCGCAATGACGTCAAGTCCGCCCGTTGAGCCTCCGCCGCGGAAGGTCACAGCACAGCCGGTGCCGACGAGAGTACCGCCGAAAATGCCGCAAATCAGCGCCACGGCAATGTTTGCCTCACCGCCCTCACTTGCCGTATATTTCGTCAGGTCGAAAATTCCACCGAGGAAATCGGGTGTAAGCATACGCATAAAGGATGAGAGCGCTATCGGATAGACTATCGTGGAAATAAGCGTTTTAAGAGCAAATGCCTTGCCAAGAAAAATCAGTCCAACAAAGAAAACTATCCAGGTTATAACGGTTACCCACACGTCAACCGTCAAAAATTCGACGGGAATCGCCGCCGCAAGCGCTATGGAAAGTCCGGAAATACCGCCCGTTACAAGATCAAACGGAACGATAAAAACCGCAACGCCAAACGCCAATATAATCGAGCCGAGAATAACGAGTCCGCCGTTTTTCAGCGCACCGATAAGGCTCTCCCTATAATTAAAAAGCTTGTTCATAGCAATCTCCATTTCGTCGCCGCAGGGCGACAGTATAACCGTACAATCAAAATATATTGTATATATTTTACAACCAAAACGCGACTTTGTCAACACGGTTTTTTTGCTTGACATTAGAGCTCGTAAGTGCTAAAATATGTGATATATGATTTGAAAGGAGAAAATATGAGAAGGCTTACCTCCCTGCTTCTTTTGCTTGTCGCCGCTGTTATATGGGGCTTTGCTTTTTCGGCGCAAAAGGCATCTGAAGCGATACCGCCACTGACGCTCAACGCGATAAGAAGTATTGTTGCGGCAGTTTTTCTCTTCCTGATTATACCGATTTTCGATAAATTAAGTCACACGGGTCGCCACCTCTTCTCAAAAAAGCGCCCGATAGACTTCAGCCGCACGGAGCTTATCGGTGGCGCAATACTCGGCGTTATACTCGCTGTCGCGACCTTCTTCCAGCAGAGCGGAATGGCGGCAGGGGCGGACGCGGGAAAGGTTTCTTTCATAACCGCAATATACGTTGTGCTCGTTCCCGTCTATTCCCTGTTTCTCGGCAAGCGAGCGCCGATAAACGTGTGGATAAGCGTGCTTATAGCGGCTGTCGGATTTTATTTTCTGTGTATCGACGGCGAGTTTAAGCTCGAGGCAGCAGACCTTATAGCATTCTGCTGTGCACTTGTGTTCCCAATACATATCCTCGTAATAGACAGACTCTCTCCCCTGTGCGACGGAGTGCGCATGTCCTGCATACAGTTTCTTTCCTGCGGCATAGTAAGCGGCGGCGCCGCTCTTATTTTTGACCCCGCAACCCCCGTGTCCGTCCTTCTTGACAACACGCTCCCCATTCTGTTCCTCGGCATTATGTCAAGCGGTATCGCCTATACTCTCCAGATAATAGGTCAGCGCGGCTCCAATCCCACCGCGGCGTCTGTTGTTCTGTCGCTCGAATCGGTTTTCGGCGTGGTCGGTGCAGCGCTCCTGCTCGGTGAAAAAATGACGCCCCGAGAATACGCAGGCTCTGCAATTGTTTTTGTCGCGGTTATTCTCTCACAGCTCGATTTCAGGACAATATTTAGCAAAAAAGCAAATAATAGTTTACAAAACAACGATGTTTAAACAAAAAAACCGATGCATTCAAGGCATCGGTTTTTTGTTGCTTTTAAGTTGATTATGTAGGAAGCTCCTTGTTCTCAAGAGCCGCAAGAGCAACTCTGAACGCACGCGAAGCAAGCAGGCGGCGCTCCTCATCGGCTGAGGTGAGATCGGGATAAAGGCTACGGAAAATTTCGCCCTTTACGCTCATATCGCGCTTCAGGCTCTCGGTGCCGTACAGAGGAATGGTTTTGTCCACCATATTGAAGAAATAGAGCCCGAAGGCATCGCTTTCTATCGCGGTGGGAACGTTGAATCTCGGATCGGTGTAGCCGACAAGCTCAACGCGAAGCGCGGTTTCGTTATCGTACTTCTTCTGGCTTATCATGCGGCTGATTCTGCTGATTATCTCGTTGTTGGTATTAACTCCGGTTATATCGAGCTCCTCGGTTTCAAAGCGCACGTGACCGAAGGGGACTCTCTTGGTTTCTATCGACAGCTCGCCCGCCGTATAAGTGACGGTAATAACGTTTGCACCGCCGAAGCCGGGCTCGTCGAAGCCCGTACATTCGAGAGAGCCGGAATAAGCGTACTTGGAGCCGCCGGCGGAATGGAACCGGCTTGCCTCATGGCGCGAGCCGAGCGCGTAGTAATCGGCGCCGAAACGCTTGATTGCCGATACCGATATAGGACAGCTGTCCGAATCAACGTCGCCGTCGAGGTCTGCGTATGCACAAACTATATTTACCCTCGAGCCGTCGTCAACGTGTCTGTCAACGAGGGGGTTCTCCGTGAGCTTGTCGTCCATAAACGCCCAGCCGTAAACCGTGACGTTGTATTCCTCGAAATCAAAGCGCGAGAGCTTGTCAGAGGAGAAGACGTAGCAATTCTTGGGAAGTCTGCCCGAGGTGTATATGGGATTGCCGTTGTAATGGTCGTGCTTGCCAGGAGAGATTATGAAAACGACGTCGGGGCAGTTAGCAATCTCTCTGATAAGCACCTCTGCCGTTGCGTTGGTCGCGTAGCGTATGTCGAAAAGGTCGCCGCTCATAAGAACGACGTCTATGCTGCTGTCTCTGACGTACTGCATAAGGCCCATAAACGACGAACGAAGCGCCCTTCTGCGCTCCTCGCTTTTGTCGGCGGAAAGACCGATGTATGGAATATCGAGATGTATATCACTGCAATGCAGGAATCTCAAGCGTGTTTTTTTATTGTTTTCGCCCATTTAGACCTCCGAAATTATCTGAAATCGCTCTATTTACATTAAGTATATCACTTATTTGCGCTTTTTGCAATATTTTTGTCAAAAAATAATTCCCGCCGCGTTTTCTATATCACTAATATCAAGGTAAAACTCTACAAATATTTTTCGCGTAATTGTGCAAAAGGTAGATTTTATTTTCAATATAGCAAATCTTAACAATCGCGCACTTGACTTGCCGTTTTTGCGATGCTAAAATTTATGGTATAGTAAAAATTTATACCGAAAGGATTATTTTATGAAAGCAAAAAGAATAATTTCTATTCTCTTGGCTCTTACCATCGTGCTTGCCGCAGGACTCGTCCTTGCAAGCTGTGGCGGCGGTGACGACACCTGCACCCACGTTGATGCGAACACCGACGGTAAGTGTGATAACTGCTCCGAGCCCTTCGGCTCCTGCACACACGAGGATAGTGATGAGGACGGCAAATGCAATAAGTGCGGTGCCGACGTTTCGGCAGCATCCGGCTCTGCCGCACTCATAAGCGGCGGTAAGGCTAACTTCCAGATCGTTATCGGCCCGAACGGAAAAGAGGCACGCAACAAGGCAGAAGAGTTTGCCTCCGATATATCCGAGCTCGTTAAAAACGACGTTATGGTAGTAAACGACCTTTCAACCAACGTACAGGACGTCGAGATACTTTTCGGCTCTGTAAACACGCGCGGCGACGAGTATAAGATCGACGAGCATTACCTCGGTCACAAGGGCTTCGCCGTTAAGATTATCGGCTCCAAGGTTCAGGTGCTCGCAGGCTCTGCATCCAAATACGAGGATGCTCTTGAATACATCAGTGAGAACATTATGGGCATCAAGAGAAGCACCAAGGAGCTCACCGAGATCACTGCAACCGCAGATCAGTCCTACGAGGAGCTCACCCCCGCGGATAACTATCTCCTCACAAGCGCAAAAATCGCGGGCAACAACCTCGACGATTACGTTATCGTGGTTGAATCCGATGCAACCTTCGCTCACGAGATAGAGACCGAGAACCTCCCCGAAACTCTCGCGGCAAACATTCAGACCCTCTTCTATCAGAAGCTTGGAGTTTGGCTTGACATCGTTGAGCCCGACAGTACCGAGGCTACGAGCAAGAAGGCTATCGAGTTCAACATACTCTCCGATAGCGACGAGGGCGCAACAGAGGAAGGCTTCCATTACTACGTAACCGAGAGCGGCAACCTTGTTTTCGACTGCCAGTTCCCCGATTCCTTCGTAGAGCATACCAAGGATTACCTTCACGATACCTTCATTCTCACCAAAAAGAAAACGGTTAACGTTTCCGCGACTCTTGACGAGAAGATCGACGTGCGCAATATTAAGTACTCCGACAAAAAGTTCGGCGCGGTAGGTGACGGCATAACCGACGATTTCTTCGCAATCAAGGCATGCCACGATTACGCTAACAAGTGGGGACATATCGTTCACGCCGACGAAGGAAAAACCTATTTCATAGACAAGAATACGGGCGGCGAAACCATAGAGGTTCAGACCGATACCTTCTGGCACGGCTCTCACTTCCTCGTTGACGACTCCAAAATAGCCGTTCACAACGATTCCATCCATTACGTGTACGACTCAAACGGCAACTATCTTCGTTCCGAATACTGCGCTGACTGCGCGGCAAGAAACGCTTCTATATTCCTTCTCACACCCAGCAAGTCATCCGTTGACATCGCCAGCTACTTCAACGGAATGTCATTAAACGGCGGTTGGGGTGAAACGGACAATACACTGAAATTTGAGAATTGGCCCCTTGATTACACGGCAATCGTCGATATCGGCACCGTGGCGAGAAAGATCTTCATACGCTACGGCGCAAACGAGGACGGCGGCGACCATCAGCACGAGATACTCCTCGTTCATCCCGACGGAACCATCGACACGTCAACCCCCCTCTCCTACGACTACCCATACATTTCATGGGCAACTGCATATTATGCTGACGACGAAGCAATCACCATTGACGGCGGCGGCGGAACCTTCACAAACATCGCAAACATACCCGAGGTGAACGAGTACATTGCATTCGCAAGAAATATTAACGTGCAGCGCTCGAACGTTACTGTAAAGAATTTTGAACACATACTCGCAGACGAGAAGCTTACCCGCGCGCCCTACGCCGGCATTCTCACCGTAAGAAGCTGCAACAACGTAACCTTCGAGAACATACTTCTCCAGCAGCACAAGGCAAGATTCGAGTTGAAGGCTGGTAAGTGGGTTGGCATGGGCACCTATGAAATCGGCGGCTATGCGGCAAACAACCTCAACTACATCAACTGTGACGTAAAGAATTTCTACGGCACCGGCGACCCCGAGGACGTAGCGGGATCGCCTACAGGAAAGCCGTTTGCCGAGGGCTCGGTTAATTACCGCGGCATGATGGGTACCAACTACTGCCGCAACTTCACCTTCCGTGATTGCATACTCACCTCATTCGACGCCCACAAGGGACTTGGCAACCTGACGATAGACAACTGCACCTTTGAGCATATCAACCTCATTGGCTCCGGAACCGCTAAAATTACGAACTCGATACTTATGGCAGACGGCGGCAACAGTGTATTCAATATCCGTGAGGACTACGGCGCAACCTGGCGCGGCGATATTATCATAGAAAACGTTGAAATGCGTTGGTGCAAGCTGGAGGACTACAATAATCTCTTCGTTTGCAGAACCAACGAATATCACCCCGAGCAGCACTTCTCGTCATATAGAGATGAGAACGGAAACTATATTGGCGATACCGTAAACTATCTGCCCGTAAACATCTCCATCACCAATCTGTCGGTATGGCAGTACACCTACACCACCTGGAACGAAAACTTTGAACCCATATACGACTCCTTCGTTGAATCGAATAGGGTGGTTTATCTCTTCGACGATTCGCTGTATAATTACACCGACGACGATATATCACAGGTTAGCGGCGACAGAGTAAACCGCTATATAGGCACCGAAACCCTTACGATTACCAACACGCAGGCAAACATCTACGTCCCCGGAATACTTAACCTCGAGGATATGGTATATATTCACGACGGACAGAGGGTGCTTTATCCCTTTGAGAGAAAAGACGACTAAAGCTTTTCGCGGCACAGCCCACACGGGCTGTGCCGCCTTTCTTATTTATAATAACTAAAATAGCGGCCTTTCTTTTTGCCATTTTCCCCAAATCTTGTGGATAAACGTTTAACTTTACACCAACTCACTTGACACGCGCGCGACAAAAATATAAAATATAATATGGAAAATTATAAGAACGGAGATAAATTTAACTATGAAAATCAAAAGACTACTTGTAGTGCTTCTCGCACTCGCGATGACCCTTTCTCTCGGCCTTGCGCTCATCGCCTGTGGCGACAAGTCCTGCGAGCACGTAGATGCAAACACAGACGGCAAGTGCGACGTCTGCTCCGAGCCCTTCGGCTCCTGCGCTCACGATGATGCAGACGAAAACGGCACGTGCGATAAGTGCGGCGCACAAACGGGAGGCACCGCCGAGGGCGGCAGCTTTGCTCTCGTCCAGAACGGCGCACCGACCTTCCAGGTCGTGGTAACCACGAGCGCACGCCCTGCCAACAACGCCATCAATCAGTTTATCGAGCAGATAGGCGAGCACGTTAAGGGAGAAATCTCGAGAGTCAACGACCTTCCCGAAAACGCGCAGAATATCGAGATAATAATCGGCTCTGCGAAAAACAGAGGCGACGAGTATAAGTTTGACGAGCACGAGCTCGGCTACAAGGGCTTTGCAATAAATATAATCGGCACCAAGGTGCAGGTTCTGGCAGGCTCGACCGAAAAGTATGAGGACGCGCTCGAATACGTTGTTGAAAACATTTTCGAGATTGGCAGAAAAACAGAAAAGCTCACAGAGGTTACGGTCGATTCCTCCAAGGCTTACAGAGAAAACACCGACGGCTACAAAATTACCAGCGTTAAAATAGCGGGCAACAATATCAAGGATTACGTGATAGCCTACAATAACAACGACGTGTACGACGTAACCGACGAGAGCGTACTGCCCGATGCTGTTGCGGCTGAAGCACAGCTCTCTTTTTACAAGAGCTTCGGTGCTTGGCTTGAGATAGTTCCCGAGGAGGAGCTCGAGGCAGGACAGAAGGCGATTATCCTGCGCATTATAGATAACGGCGGCGACGGCACCACCCCCGAGGGCTACCACGCTTATGTCGACGGCGATAATCTGATTTACGAGTGTGAGTTCCCCGAGAAATTCAAGGAGCCCACCGTAAACTACCTCATAAACAAAATAACAGGCAGCTCCAAGTCAACCGTCAGCATTCCCGCCACCTTTGAGGAATACGCAGACGTAAGAAATATATACTACGGAGATTTCAGATCCGACGCGAAGAACGACTTCTTTGCAATCAAGGCGTGCCACGATTACGCTAATAAATGGGGCCACATAGCCAACGCAAATCCCGGCGCATCCTATTATATAGGTGCGGACACCGAGGGCGAGTCCATAATCATTCAGACCGACACTAACTGGAACGGCTGTAAATTTACCTTTGACGACAGCGGCCTCACCATTCAGTCGAAGGAGTGGAACGCTCCTATATTTATCGTAAAGAGCACCGCCTCCTCCGTTAATTACACAAAGAGGTATTGGGATACGAATCTCAAAGAAACCGTTTATCCCACGCTCGAGGAGGGCGATGCGCCCATCACCTCACTCAAAAGCGGTGCCTCTAACATCGGCTTCGCTCCCGGCTACGATGCGCTGGTTTACGTTTACAACCATAACGTAAAGCATTACATACGCGAGGGTCTTAACGCAAACGACGGCGATCCCATGAAGGAGATAATTCTCGTCGATGCAGACGGAAACATTGACTCCGACACCCCCGTTCAGTGGGATTACGTGGAGCTGACTCACATAACCGTTTACAGAGTTGACGACACACCCATCACCATCTCGGGCGGCGAGGGAGATAACAGAACCGTTATCGAAACCATCTTCAACGGCAACGAGTCGAGATACGCCTACTGCAAAAGAAACATCGAAATTAACCGCTCTAACGTGTTTATCACCGGCGTTGAGCATATTATCACCGGCGAAGTTCCTCAGGACCCCGACGGCGACGGAATACCCAACGGCTCCGGCTCTCCTTACTCAGGCTTCACCTCGATAGAGAATTGCAACAACGTCACTATCGACAACTTTGTTTTCCAGTGCCCTCAGAGCTATTACGTTGTTGAAAACGGAATGGTATCCGCCAACAATATGGGCTCCTATGAAATACACGCAAACAGCGCTAACAACGTAACCTGGCAGAACTGCACGCAGTCCAATTTCTTTAACGAGGACGGCTCGGTGTGGCCAAAGGGACTTATGGGTACTAACTACTGCAAGAACCTTACCTTTGACAATATGTTAGTCACCTCGTTCGACGCTCACTGCGGCGTTTATAACGCAACTATCAGAAACTCCACCTGCGAGCACCTCAACTTTATAGGCGACGGACTTATCACGTACGAGAACGTAACCGTTTATGCCGACATACAGTATACCGCAATCAATCTCAGAACGGACTACGGCGCAACCTGGCAGGGTGATATATACATCGACGGACTCGATATAAGATACACCAAGTATAACAATATGTCGCTGGTTAAGGCCCCGATAAATCTCTCGCACGATTTCGGTTACGTATGCCACCTTCCCCAGAACATAACCGTGAAGAACGTTACAATGACGAAATACGAGTATGCAGGCGTTGACAGCGACGGCAACAGAATCGAAAACGTTCTGAGCGTAAACGAGGATGCGCTTTACCTTTACCAATACAACCTCACGAACGACAGCTCGTATATCAGCGAATCAAGCTTTGTTAACCCCTACGTTGTGACACAGTCTGTAACGATAGTTAACGATCCCTCAGTAAAGCCCGTTAAGATAGTATGGCCGCTCTCCCCCTCGTTCAACGATATGGAGATAACGGTTGACGGCGTTGATTACACCATTAAAAACGGCGTCGTTGCAGAAAAGGATAACTGATTATCAAAATCATAAATGGAGTTCAAAATGAAAAAAATATTTGTTTTTCTCTTAGCTCTCTCACTCCTCATTCTCTGCGGATGCGGCGGCGGAGATAAGACCTGCACCCACGCGGATGCCAACACCGACGGCATCTGTGACAGCTGTCAGGAGAAAATCGGCGAATGCACTCACGCCGACGAAAACTCAGACAGCAAATGCGATAAATGCGACACCGCTCTCACCCCCGCAACAAATCTTGCGCTGGTAACCGACGGCGTGGCGAATTTCCAATTCGTTATAACCTCAAGCTGCCGCGAGGCGAAAAACGTTGTATACGAGCAGATTGACGTTATCAACGCCCATCTTGCAAAGGATGCAACGATGGTTAACGACGTCAGCGGCAACGAGCAGGCGCTTGAAATAATTATCGGCGCCCCCGTTAACCGCGACGCGAAATACTACGTCGACGAGCATTACCTCGGACACAAGGGCTACTGTATAAAGGTAGTGGACAGCAAGGTTCTCGTCCTTGCGGGAAGTGCTGAAATGTACAGCAAGGCAATGGAGATTCTCGTCGAGGACATTCTCGGCATAGGCAACAGAACCGGCAGGCTCAAGAACGTTTCTATATCTACCGACACCGTTTATGAAAAGCTCACGACCGATTATCCCGTTGAGAGCGTCACCATCGCCGGCACCGCCATTGGTGAGTTCGTTCTGGCTATCGACACCAACGAGTTTTACACAACGGGCATAGCCTACGAGCTTCAGCCGATGCTCTACCGCTATCTCGGTGTATGGCTGGATATAGTTGACTTTGAGGACCTTAAGGAAGGACAGAAGGCAATCAGCTTCAGCATCTTCGAGAATAACGATGAAAACAAAGAGCTTGAAGATTACAGAATGCACGTTAACGAGGATGGCGACCTTGTTTTTGAAACGAAGTTCCCCGCTAAATTTTCCGACTGCGTGACCGATTATTTTTCAAGCAGCGTTATCGGCAGCGGTAAGAAAAAGGTTGTCATAAGCGCAACCACCGAGCGCACAAAAAATCTGAAAGATATTTACTACTCCGACAAGGAGTTCGGCGCAGTTGGCGACGGTATAACCGACGATTTTATGGCTATCAAGAAATGCCACGATTACGCTAACGAATGGGGCCACACTGTTCACGCCACCGCAGGCAAGACCTATTATTTCGGTGTGGGAAGCGGCATCAACACCATTGAAATCAAGACAGACACCTATTGGCACGGCGCAAAATTCATTTTTGACGACCGCTCCGTAGTGCCTTACTCCGATGAATACAGCACCCCCATATTCACCATAGCGCCCGACGGCAAGTCCAAAACCTATACGGGAGCCAACCTTCCCTTTACCTCGGTTTATCAGGGCGACACGAAGGTTGAGTGGGCGCCCGGTGTACGCACGCTTATCGTACTGCAAAGCTCTGACGTGCGCCACTTCATAAGATACGGCGATAACGAGGACAACGGCTCAGCACAGACCGAGCTGCTCGTAATTCGCCCTGACGGCACCATCGACCCCTCAACCCCCGTTCAGTGGGACTACGCAAACATAACCAGAATCCAGGCATATCCCTGCGATGATAAGCCCATTACCGTAAGCGGAGGCTCGCCGGGTGGCGACGTCGAGGAGCGCGCACTTGTTGAAACCCTGTTTAACGGCGCACCCTCAAAGTAAACCTACTACAAGAGAAATATACAGATAGAACGCTCCAACGTTCTGCTCACTAATATCGAGCACATCACAACCGGCGATGATACGAGCCCCACCGGTGCACCCTATTCGGGCTTTACCAGTGTAAGCACCTGCGAAAACGTAGTGCTCAACAATCTTATACTGGAAAGACACAAGGGCTTTAATACCACTGGCTCGGCTAACACGAGCGTCGGTATGGGTACCTACGAGATGTCTGCACGCTACAGCAATAACATCACCTGGCAGAACATCACGCAGCCCAACTTCTTCGAGGAGGACGGAAGCGTTAAGTACCACGGTATGATGGGTACTAACTACTGTAAGAACCTCACGTTTGACAACGTATTCACATGCTCCTTCGACGCTCACTGCGGAACCTACAACGCAACCATCAAAAACTCCACCTGCGAGCACCTCAACTTCATAGGCGAGGGTACGATAAGGCTCGAAAACGTAACTATATACACCGACGGCTCGAACGCGGCGATGATATTCCGTACGGACTACGGCTCGACCTGGGAGGGCAAAGTTATAATCGACGGTCTTACTCTTAAGACCTCAAAAAGCAATCCGACCCTCACGCTGATAAAAACCCAATGGACTAACCATTACTTCGGCTATCAGACCTATCTTCCCGAGAAAATAGAGATGAACGACGTCAAAATAGTTAAGTACACCTACGGTGTTGATTCAAGCGGCGAAAGATGGGAGGATATTGACGAGAGTAAGGAAAACTTCGTTGCGCTCAACATTTATTCCTTCCTCAATAATTACAAAACAGTCGACCTCTCCGACCCCAACGCAGATATGTCGGCATACCCCAACGATTACGGTGTATGTAAATGTGAGCAGCTTTATGCAGAGGCTCTGGCGGCAGGTACGGCAAACGTCACGGAGGTTCTCACCTTCCACGACACGGACGGTGACGGCCGCTGCAACAACAAGCGAATCGACAAGAACGGAACCGACGCCAATGCAACCTATAAGCAGAGCTCGGTTTGGTGCTGGGGCTTCAACGGGGCAGCGGATACCTCTATAAACGCCAACCCCACTATACCCACGAAGGAAATATACGTCACAAACTGCGGTGATCTCCGAATCGTCGTTCCCCCGACCGACCAATTTGACGAAACCGAGCTGTATATAGACGGTGAGCTTCAGGACAGATATTAGAGTCAAATTTTCTAATAAATTAGAATCGTAATCTTTTCGGTTGTTAATTCTGCATAACCGGAGGCGCGGTTTTTGTGCATTGAATACAAAACCTCGGCACAAAAACCGTGAAAATGGCGGTTGATTTTTCCCTGTATCTCTGCTAAAATTAGAACAGTGAAATTATAAATATAAATTTAAGGAGATTTTTTAAATGGCAGGTCTTTCTCTCAGACACATTTACAAGAAGTATCCCGGCGGCGTTGTAGCCGTTTCGGACTTCAACCTTGAAATTAAGGACAAGGAGTTCCTTATCTTCGTTGGACCTTCGGGATGCGGTAAGTCCACTACCCTTCGTATGATCGCAGGTCTTGAGGAAATTTCCGAGGGCGAGCTTTACATCGGTGACAGATACGTTAACGACATCGCTCCCAAGGACAGAGACATCGCGATGGTATTCCAGAACTACGCTCTTTATCCCCACATGACAGTTTTCGATAACATGGCATTCGGCCTTAAGCTTCGTAAGGTTCCCAAGGAGGAGATCAAGCGTCGCGTTGAGGAGGCTGCAAGAATCCTTGACATCAGCCACCTTCTTGAGCGTCGTCCCAAGGCCCTTTCCGGTGGTCAGAAGCAGCGTGTTGCTCTCGGCCGTGCTATCGTTCGTAACCCCAAGGTATTCCTTCTTGACGAGCCGCTCTCCAACCTCGACGCTAAGCTTCGTGCGAGCATGAGAACCGAGCTTACCAAGCTTCACAAGAAGGTTGAGACCACGTTCATCTACGTTACTCACGACCAGGTCGAGGCTATGACCATGGCGAGCCGTATCGTTGTTATGAGAGACGGTCTTATCCAGCAGGTTGATACTCCCCAGAACCTTTACGACTCTCCCTGCAACCTCTTCGTTGCGGGCTTCATCGGCACTCCTCAGATGAACTTCATCACCGGTAAGCTTCTTAAGAAGGAGAACGACCTCTACGCTATGTTCGGCACTACCGAAATCAAGCTCCCCGCAGACAAGGCAAACAATCCCGCTCTCAAGGAGTACATAGACCAGGAGGTTATCTTCGGTGTTCGTCCCGAGGCTATTCACGATGAGCCTATGTATCTTCAAACTCTTGCTGACACCACTATGAAGGTTAACGTTGACGTTACCGAGCTTATGGGTGCTGAAATCTACCTCTACCTCGGCTTCGAGGGCATGGAGGATGCTACCAACGGCAAGAACATCATCGCTCGCGTTTCCTCTCGCTCCACTGCAAGAGCAGGCGATGAAATCCAGGTTGCAATCGACGCTTCCCGTATTCACATCTTCGATAAGGATTCCGAGAAGTGCATCTGCCACTAATATAAAAAGCAAAACGGACTGCGAAAAGCAGTCCGTTTTTTTATGCCCGATTATTAAATTATGCCAAATTATCAAAATCAAGCGCGTGAACGACGGATTTTATCTTTTGGATAACACCCGTGTCACAATTTTCGGGTGCAAAGTCAACCGCAAGCGGCGATTTGCCCGTAAAAAACTTATAAAGCACGAGGCCTGCCACGTATCTGCCGTAATCAAGCGAGAGGTGGAAGGTGTCACGCGTAAGCTGAGCCACACCGCCCTCAAGATCAAACTCCGGCTCGCGTCTTGCCGCCGCTATCGCATCGCCCGAGGGGATTATCGGAAGATTATACCGCGCCGTTATGCTTTTGGTCGTCGCAAGTATGCATTGCCACATATATTCTCTGTCGTTTTTGTAAAGGGAGAAATCGGGATGCGCGCTACCCGTATCGTACGCCCACGTTCTGTGAAAAACTATTTTTGCCTGCGGCGCGAGCCTTTTTATCTCGTCCATCAAAACGTTTATGTGCGGCTCGTAGGAAGCCTCAACCCCCGAATGTCCGCTGACCTGCTGTATCGAAACGTAATCCCACGCCTCGCGCGTGAGTCCGTCCTGAATTGAGACTCTGTCGATAGGCGAGGCATCCTTCTGATAATCATAGCACACCGCACCGCTTCTAATATTCTCCGCGTGCATAGCCAGCGAGCAGCCGCCTATATAGAGATTTCTGACAAAAAGCTCGCCATCCGCTATTTGCTCGATATATCTTGTAGCATCCTCGGAAAAGCTATTACCTATAAATAAAATCCTTAGCATTACACTTTACCTGAGTTAAAAATTAAAATATGCTTTCGCGTTGTAGTAGGAAATATCAGAAACGATTTTCTTGAGCGTTTCCATATCGGCAGGATATTCACCGTCCTCTACCCATTTGCCTATAAGGTTGCAAAGTATGCGTCTGAAATACTCGTGACGGGTATAGGAAACAAAGCTGCGGCTGTCGGTGAGCATACCTACGAAGGCGGAGAGCACTCCGAGATTTGCAAGCGCGCACATCTGCGCCTCCATTCCGTCGCGCTGATCGTTGAACCACCAGCCCGAGCCGAACTGAAGCTTGCTCTTAAAGGGAGCGCGCTGGAAATTACCTATCATAGTGCCGAGAACGTAATTGTCCTTGGGATTCAGAGTATAAAGAATAGTCTTGGGGAGCTCGTCGGTCACGTCAAGAGAGTCGAGGAATCTCGAAAGCGGCTCCGCAACGGTAAGGTCGTTCATGGAATCAAAGCCCGCGTCTGCGCCTATCTTGTTAAACATCTGCGTGCTGTTGTTTCTCATAGGTCCTATATGGAGCTGCATAGTCCAGCCAAGACGCGCGTATTCCTTGGCGCACACCTGAATAAGTGCGGTTTTGTAAACGTTTATTTCGGTTTTCGTCAGCTCCTCGCCCGACATTTTCTTCTCAAAAACTGCCGCGGCATCACCAACTGCATAGGGCATATATTCAAGTCCGTGGTCGGAAAGGCGGCACCCGTGTGAATTAAAATGCTCTATTCTCGCCTTTATCCACGCTACAAGCTCGTCATAGCTCTTCACTCCGATTTTTTCAATATAGCCCATAAAGGCAGGCTTGTCTATATCAACCGCACGGTCAGGGCGGAAGGTGGGCAAAACCTTGCAGGCGAAGCCCTGAAGACGCTCGTGATGCTCAAGCGTATCGGCAGGGTCGTCGGTGGTACAAACCACCTCTACGTTAGAGCGGAGTATAAGATTTTTTGCGCTGTATTCGTCGCGAGTGAGACATTCGTTACACCTGTTCCATATACGCTCACAGGATTCGGGAGTAAGGGGCTCGTCTATATCAAAATATCTCTTCAGCTCCAGATGAGTCCAGTGATATATCGGGTTGCCGATAAGATAGGGCAAAACCGAGGCAAACGCCGCAAATTTTTCGTAATCTGCCGCATCGCCCGTAATATATTTTTCCTCTATTCCAAAGGAGCGCATCTGACGCCATTTATAATGATCTCCGCCAAGAAAAAGCTCTGCGGCGTTTCTGAATTTATAATCGTTTGCTATCATCGCGGGGTCGAGATGGCAGTGGTAATCTATTATTGGAAGCCCCTTCACCGCCTCGTAAAGCTGTCTTGCGGTGTTGCTTTTCAGCATAAATCCGTCGTTAATAATTCCCATTTTTCCTCCGTTTTTTATTTTATTATACACCCTTTAGCCTGTCGAGTCAAGGGTCGATTGTAAACATATTTCTACTTATATTGACATACCTGACCGTTTATGGTAAAATTAAGAAAATCAATGTCAACCAATGGAGGCTTAATGGATACGCTCGACCTTCGCGAAAAGCGCACGGCTATGCTTTCTGATTATCTGAAGGAAAACAAAACCGCCGCTGTCGGAATGATAATACATAAGATATGCCTGTACGTTATACTGATATCCCGTGCCTTGCTTGCAGTATGGGAAATAGCTTTTTTCTCTATAAGCGGCACATACGTCAACATTCTCGGTATACTCTTTATTATACCCCTTATCGCCCTTTTGTTTGCAATCGACCGCGGATATAAGCTCTGGGCTTACGTGGTGCTCGCCTTTCCGATAACGCGTCTGATTCTCTACTTTACCCTGCTCAACCCCACTCTTCCGAACTCACCGCTTGCCGACGTCTACCCCTTCACGCTTTTTGCGGTAATGATACTCCAGTTCACTGCCGCGATAATCATTCTCACGAGTCACGCCTGCGACGTATATTACATCGGTATCAGAAGAATAAATATAAAGCTCAAAAAAGATGTGAAAAAAGCAAAAAATAACACTTGACAAATATATAAAAGTATAGTATTATAGACGAGAAATGAGAGTAACTCTCATTTCTCGTCTTGTTTTAAGCAAGGACAATCACGCCCTTAATGGAGATAAAAATGACCTACAATACCGAAAAAAGAAGTGAAATAACCGATTTTTTGGCGCGCGGCAAGGGAAAGGCCTTTACCGTTGACGAGATCTGCCACGCCATCGGAGCTGACGAAAGCGGCAAAAGCACGGTTTACAGAATAATATCGAAGCTGGTGAAGGAGGGCACGCTCATTAAAATAACCGATGAGCACAGCCGACATACCACGTATCAGTATCTCGGCGAGGAGGCGTGCTGCGAGCATCTGCATCTGAAATGCAAGGAGTGCGGCAGGCTGATACACCTCGACCACGAAACCTCTCACCTTCTCGAAAATCAAATAAAGAGTGCGGGACATTTCGTGCTTGACGAGGGCGCTATGCTCTTTGGCAGGTGCGAGGGCTGTGCTCTCGCAGGAAAGGAGTGCAACGTATGACTATGCTTCTTCACGCTCACACAGGGGCGCACGACGGCAATACCCTCGTAGCCTTTCTTCGCGAGGTTTTGCTTGACGGCGTCATTCACGCACTCAAAATCATCCCCTTCCTCTTCCTCGCATATCTTCTGCTCGAGCTTATCGAGCACAAGGCGTCGGACAAGACGGTGGCCATGCTCAAAAAATCGGGCAAAGCAGGCCCCGCTATCGGCGGCGTACTCGGAATAGTACCGCAATGTGCCTTCTCCGCAATGGCGGCAAATTTTTACACGGGTAGGGTTATAAGCCTCGGAACGCTCATTGCCGTGTTCCTCTCCACCTCGGACGAAATGCTCCCCATACTGATCAGCGGCGGAGCCTCGCCAATCTCAATTTTGATAATTCTCGGCTACAAGCTCGCGGTCGGCGTCGTTATGGGCTTCGTCATAGACCTCGCGGTCAGCCTCTGCGGTAAACGTGGCGAGGATATAAACATCGACGAAATATGCGACAACGACAACTGTCACTGCGAGCGCGGCGTCCTCTTCTCTGCCATTCACCATACGGCGACGATAACGCTTTTCATATTCATCACCACCCTCGCCGTCAGCACCCTCGTTTTCTTTATCGGTGCAGACACACTTGGCGGTATCGTAAGTAAAATCCCCGTTTTATCGCATCTTTTAAGCGCTGTGATAGGACTGCTCCCCGGCTGTGCAACGTCGGTTGCACTCACAACCCTCGGCCTCGAGGGAATCATATCCGGCGGAACCATGATGGCAGGTCTTTTCTCCAACGCAGGCGTTGGAATCCTCATTCTCACAAGGCTCAATAAGCACGTGCGCGAAAACCTTTTGATAATGGGACTTTTGGTTGCGATAGGCTTTGCCTTCGGACTTCTTTTCGACCTCGTCGGTCTATCCTCACTTTTGGTATAAAACAGTGCTTTACACCCTATAATCTAATTGGAAGCCTTTCACAAAGCGGCTCACAAAAGCGTAATATATAAGGAACTATGGAAAACTATAAAAGAAAAGCAGTAGAGCTTGTATCCAACCTCGCTCTTGAATACAAGCCGTACCCCGCCGTCGTCCCCTACGAGCCTGCGAAGGATAAAATAATGTGGGAGGATAGGCACAGGCTTCTGCGCTCAACACCCGAGCGCCACGGAATCCCCTCTTCTCTTATTACCGAGCTTTTTTCAAGGCTTGAGGCAGAGGGGCGAGCGAACGTACATTCAATAGTAATAACGAAGGATTCTGAGGTAATAGCCGAGGCGGCTCGCCCGGGATTTTCTCCAAACCTTCCCCACCTTTCGCACTCTATGTCAAAAACCGTCACAGGAATGCTGATTCTGATGCTCGCAGACGACGGGAAAATTGACACGGGTGCCAAGGCAATATCCTTTTTCCCTGAAATCACCACCACCACCGACGAAGCGCGCGAGGTGAGCGTTGAGCACCTGCTCACAATGTCGTCGGGCCTCTCCTTCTCCGAGGCAGGAACGGTTACCGAAACCGAATGGACTCGCGCCTTTTTTGAATCGGAGAGCAATTTTACCCCCGGCGAAAAATTCGCCTACAACAGTATGAACTCCTACGTGCTTATGCGCATAGCAGACGCAGTATCGCGTGAGCATTACGGCTTGAGCGCCGAGGAATTTTTGAGAAAGCGTCTTTTTTCTCCCCTCGGAATAGAAAATGCGTTCTGGGAATACGGGCCCGAGGGAGTACTGAAGGGCGGCTGGGGACTCTATATGAGCGCGGAAAGCTGGGCGCGACTCGGAATTATGATGATGAATTACGGTGTCTGGCACGGCAAGCGCATCATCTCCGAGCACTCTGTCATTAACGCTATCTCAACCCAGAGCATAACGGGCGAGGAGGTCGGCGATTTCAATTACGGCTATCAGCTTTGGGTAAGCCGTAAGGGCGATGATTTCCTCTTCAACGGTATGCTCGGTCAGAACGTTTGGGTCTGCCCGAAGAACGGCATCGTCGTGGCACTCAATTCGGGCAACAACGAGCTTTTCCAAAAAAGCCCCGCCCTTGAAATCATAAAAAGCACCCTCGGCGGCGAGCTCCCCCGGTATGCCGTACGCCAAAGAGCAGAGATGAAGGCGCTTAGTGAAAAAAGCAAACAGTTCTTTACATCAAGGCAGTGGATAATTCCACACGCCCCCCTGCGTGGGCTCCCGTACGTACTCGGCATAAAGAACCGGACGCCCTTCAATTCGGCGTTTGACGCACTTCTCGGAGAGTACCTTTTCCCGCAAAACAACCAGGGAATTCTGCCCGTATTCATTCGCGTAATGCAGAATAATTATCAAGGCGGAATAAGGTCGTTCGTATTCAGGAAAAACGGGAACTATCTACGCCTCTGCTCGTTTGAGGGCAAGGAGCGAATAGATATAGACTTCGGATTTTATTCGCAGGTAAGAAATATCGTTTCCTTTGGCGGTGAGAGATATATAATCAATGCAATCGCCGACGCAGTCGAGGAGGCTGACGGCGAGGTGGTTTATAAGCTCGAGCTGATTTTCCCCGAGCTCCCCAACACGAGAAGAATAATTCTCTCTCTCGCCGAGGACGGCAGGCTCACCGTTAAAATGCGCGAAATCCCCGACGAAAGAATAACCGACTCGTTTATCAGCGCTATTCCCTCAATGAGCGGAAAATACGGACTGCTCATGAGCTTTCTCGAGCGCAATCTCGGGCAGAATTTTATAAAAAATAAGCTCGCTGAGCTGTTCTCTCCCGAGTTCCTCGCGGTGCGCGAGGGCGCAGAGGATGCCGAAAGATATCTCGAAGAGGAAAACGAAAGAATATCCGGGAAGATCGAATCATCGAAGCTCATCCGCACGCTTATCTATAAATTCGTCGTGCCCGACGCAGACAGCAACAAAAAGGGCGGAATTTCGGGCATAATATCTAAATTTCTGCCTAAATAACCAACATTTACAGTATGTTTTTATAAATATTTAACAAAATACTTGATTTTTTATTTTTTTATTGTATAATGTATGTGTTAAAATGTTCTATCCCGATCTGTGTCGCAGATAAATACAAGGAGATAAAAATGAAAAAGTACAACACCCCCGCTCTGAGCGTTGTTGAAATCGAATCGGCTGATATACTCACGGGTTCTCCCAACACCGATTTTGATACCCCCCTTGAAGGTGTTATGAGCAACGACGACAGCGCCGTATGCTGATAACCGAGCAATATCATTTTTAAGAAGAAAAGCAGGCGAAACAAAGCCTGCTTTTCTTCTTATTTTCAAACCGAGCGATTTTGGTGTTTTTTTGCTGTAGCACTTGAACAACTCGCAAATTTGTGCTACAATCATAATTGACCGATACGTCGGCGCGGCACCGCGCTAATCAAGTAAAAAATTCGTTACTGTGCAAAGGACGTTAAAATTATGACCGAAACGACAAAAACGGTTTTCGAAAAATATCAGGTGCGCAAGAGCAAAAAACAAAAAAGCGCATTTATCGAATACGTAAAAACAAAAGGCGCCGAGTGCGGCTATGAGGTGCAGGTGGAAAACAGCGCCTTCGGCGTGAGAAATATCGTGGTCGGCAATCCGAAGGACGCAAGGGTTGTCTACACCGCTCATTACGACACCTGCGCCGCTATGTTTTTCCCAAATTTCCTCACGCCGAAAAGCTTCACCGTCTACTTTATATATCAGCTTCTGATTACGTTGGCGCTCATTGCCGTATGGGCGGTGCTTGCGTTTTCACTTGGCTTCGGACTCGGTATGCTTTTTCAATCGCTGTTTGAAAATTCGGAGCTTGGAATTGATATAGGAGTCGCCATCTCGGAGCTTGCGTGGGTTGCGTTCTTATTTTTGATGTTTTTCGGCCCCGCCAACAAGCACACGGCAAACGACAACACCTCGGGCGTTGCTACCCTGCTCGATATTATGGCGGCGCTTCCCGAGGACGAGCGAGAGCGCGCGGCGTTCATATTCTTCGACCTCGAGGAGCTCGGGCTCTTCGGCTCGTCGGCATACCGCTCGAAGCACAAAAAGGAAACCGCCGACAAGCTTATTATCAATTTCGATTGCGTATCCGACGGAGAAAATATAATTTTCGCACTGCGGCGCGGCGCAAGGAAGCATAAATCCTTAATCGAAGAAGCGTATGCCCCGAACGAAAGCGTTAAGGTCGAGGTGCTCTCGCGCGGAGTATTCTATCCCTCCGACCAGATGTGCTTCCCCTGCGGAGTCGGTGCGGCGGCGTTCAAAAGCACCAAGCACGGACTGCTCTACATCAACAGAATCCACACCCCGCGCGACACCGTATGGCGCGAGGAAAATATAGAATTTCTTGTGAACGGCTCGGTAAAGCTCGTATCAATGCTTTAAAAGGAGAAAATTATGCTTTTTTATTACGTAAGACACGGTGACCCGATTTACGACCCCGATTCCCTTACTCCCCTCGGTGAGCGTCAGGCAGAGGCTCTTTCGCGCAGATTCGCCCTTCACGGTCTTGACGAAATTTACGCCTCGACCTCTAACCGCGCCATTCTCACCGCAACCCCCACCTCTGAGGTGCTCAAAAAGAAGATAACTCTGCTCGACTGGGCAAACGAGGGACACGCCTGGAATGAGCTGACCGTCAAAACCCCCGAGGGTAAAAGATGGCTTTTTCACCGTGCTGAAATCAAGGAGCTTTTTCACACGCCTGAAATCGTGAAGCTCGGCTTTGAATGGTACACCCACCCCGCCTTCGCCGAATACAACTACAAGGCAGGGCTCGAAAGAATACAAAAGGAGTCCGACGCCTTCTTCGAGGCACACGGATATAAGCACGAGGGCGGCGGAAAATACAAGGTGGTCGAGAAAAACAGCAAACGCATCGCCCTTTTTGCTCATCAGGGCTTCGGTCTTGCCTTCCTCTCCTGCCTGCTCGCAATTCCGTATCCGCAATTCTGCTCCCACTTCGACCTCGGTCACACGAGTATGACTGCTATACTTTTTGAGGAAGAGAACGGCTACGCCTACCCGAGAGTAATATCATACTCAAACGATTCCCACATATACCGCGAGGGACTGCCCACGAAATACTGCAATACAATATATTTTTAAAAAACAAAAAGTCCGCGAAACTGACTCGCGGACTTTTTTATTTATTCTGCAGCGAAGATAAAGGGATATATCTTCTGCTCGCCGTTTATGAAATAAACCTCGGCATCGGGGTGTGCCTCGGAAAGATAGCTCTCGAGCTCGGCTCTCGCCTCGCCCGTTGCATCCTCTCCGCAGAATACGGTCAGCATAAATTTGCCATCCATTGAGAGAAGCTTGCTTGCAAGCTCGTGAGTTGCCGCAGTGAAATCAGCATCGGAAACGACTATCTCCTTGTCTATAATTCCGATAGTGTCGCCCTTCTTGATCTGCACGCCGTTCATTTCGGCATCTCTTATCGAGGGGGAAACGTAGCCGGTGGTTACGCGCTTCATAACCTCCTCCGCCTCAATCAGCACCTCCTCGGGTGTGAGCGATTCGAAGTCTATTGCCGAAAGTGCAACGTAGCCCATTCCTATATTCTTGCTGGGAATGACGTACGCCTTCGCGCCCTCATAAAGCTCGGCAGCCTGCTGTGCCGCCATAAATATATTGCCGTTATTGGGGAGAATGTAGATGTATTCGGCATTAACCCTTGCAAACGCATCGAGGAAATCGTTGGTCGAGGGATTCTGTGTCTGACCGCCCTCAACGATAACGTCAACTCCGAAATCGGTGAAAAGCTGCTCAACGCCCGCGCCGTTGCTTACGGAAACGAGAGCGTATTTTTTCTTTTCAACGGGAGCCGCAGGCTCCTCGGGCGCCGACTCGGGAACCGAGAATGCGCTCGTTTCGTGCTTTGCCACGGGCGCGTCTGTCTTTTCGCTGTCGTCCTTGAGCTCGGAATGCTGAACCGACATATTCTCAATTTTTACAGTGAGAAATTCTCCGTATTTTCTGCACTCTGCAAGAACCACCTCGGGAGTGAGAGTGTGAACGTGAAGCTTAACTATACTTTCGGTCTTGAAGGCGACAACGGAGTCGCCGACGGAAACGAGGAACTCCTTGAAGCCCTCTATGTCAAACTCATCAATCACGCACTTTGCGTGCTGAAGCTGGAGAAGCGCCTCGGTGCAATAGCCGTAGGTCATAACGCTGTCAGCGTTAAAGCATATCTCGGATTTAACCGCAGTGGGTGCGGGAGCGTTGTTCGCATCATCATCGGGGAGCTCCTCGCCGTTAAGAACGCGGTTGAAGCCGTCTATGATGTAGAAAAGTCCTGCTCCGCCGCTGTCTACAACGCCTGCGTCCTTCAAAACCGCAAGTATCTCGGGCGTGCGCTCAACCGATGCGTGCATCTCACGGGTAAGGTCGGCAAAAAGGGAGCGTATGGTGCTCTTCTCATTTATGCGTGAAACCGCATATTCAACCGCCTCGCGCGCAACGGTAAGTATGGTTCCCTCGGTGGGAGTCATAACCGATGAGTACGCCTGCTTTACACCCGCTCTGAGAGCGTTACCGAGAGTCTCGGGGTCTGCCCTCTTGGTATTTTCGAGTCCCTTCGAAATTCCCGCGAAGAACTGCGAAACGATAACGCCGGAGTTACCGCGCGCACCGAGAAGCATACCGTGGGAAAGAGCCTTCATTATATCCGAAAGGTCGTCCGATTCCATATTTTCGATAGCGGCGATTCCGCTCTCTATCGTCATACGCATATTGTCGCCGGTATCTCCGTCGGGAACGGGGAATACGTTGAGCTTGTTTACCTCGTCTGCGTTTGCGCGAAGCTCACGGGCACCGTTTTTCGCCATCTTCGAAAGGAGAAATCCGCCGAGATATTTGGTTGTAATTCTTTTAAGAGCGCTAGGCTTTTTCTTCTTCGGCTCCTCCGATTTCTTTTCGGTAGCCTTCTTTTTTGCCTTCTTTTCTGCGGGCTTCTTGTCCGCCGCGGTCTTTACCGCCTTTTTATCCACCTTGCCGCTCTGGTTCTTCTTATCCGCCATAGCCTACCCCTTATCTTTCGCTTCCTACGAAGAAGAGAGCGAGTGTTCCGGGTCCTGCGTGAGCACCTATAACCGTTCCGACGTCGGTGATTATTTTAACGCTTGCGCCGTATCTCGAGTTGAGCATTTCAGCAAGCGCGTTTGCATCCTTTTCGCAGTCCGCATGAGAAATGAAAACCACGCCGCCTGCCTTATCGTCGGCAAGCTCTCCATATTTTGTCGCCATGGTTTCTATCGCGGTTTTTCTTCCGCGCACCTTCTGCACGGGGGTAAGATGTCCCTCATTGTCAACGTGAAGAACGGGCTTTATACCAAGCATATTTCCAAAGAACGCCGCCGCGGGGCTTACTCTTCCGCCGCGCTTCAGGTAAACGAGATCGTCAACCGTGAACCAGTGACAGAGCTTCATAATAAGCGAACGAACGTACTCGGCAACAGCCTCTATGTCCGCGCCCTCTGCCTTTTTCTCCTTCGCAAGATAAACGAGAAGTCCCTCTCCCGCAGACGCGGCAAGAGTGTCGATAACAATGATTTTACGCTCGGGGTATGACTCCAAAAGCCCCTCCGCCGCTATTCTCGCGGAATTGTAGGTGGTGCTGAGTCCCGACGAGAAGCCGAGATAAAGAATATCCAGCCCCTCGGAAAGAGTTTTTTCAAACGCCGTAGTAAAGGTCTCGGGGTTTATGGCAGAGGTCTTTGCAACGTCGCCGCCGCGCATACGGTCGTAAAACTCCTTGCACTCCATATCGTCGTTAGAATATACAGTATCGTTTCCGTCAAACTTGAAGCTCAGCGACTGTGAAAGCACGCCCCACTCCTTAAGAAGCTCGGGCTTTATATCACACGCCGAGTCGGTGTAAATCACAAATTCATTCATAATAATTCCTTTCTTACCGCGCCGTTTGGCGCGTGAAGCTGTCGGTTTCGCTCGGTAACGTCACATATCTATATTATATATATTACCTTAACGCGAGCTAAAATTTCAAAAAATGGTTTTTTCCCATTCCCAAATATTGTAGCATAAAATTGTTGATTTGTCAACATCCGCCTTCCGATAGCGGAAACAGTGAGGATTTTTACTGCTCTTCAACCGAAAATTCAGTGAAGGCGCAATCGCCCTCGCATCCCGTGAAGCCAACGTAAAATTCGCTCGGAATATCCCCGTGAGCGACAGTGACCGCGTGGCCGTTCACCTCTGCTGTAATTTCACCCTGCCCGATTTTCACGGTTATCTCAACGGGTGCACCTTCGGCTATTTCAAAGCGCTCGGCGTGAATCTTGGTAGGCTTAATATGCCTTTTTTCATCCTCGGGACACGGGACTATGTGCCATACGTTCATTCCGCCGGCATAAGCCACAACCTCGTAATGAACTCCGTAGCGCATCTCGCCGTCCTCTCCCCCTACAAGCTCGTTTGTGAATACGAGCAGGGGCGCACCCTCTCCCGTGAAGGTGCATTTTGCGCGGATTACCGTTCCGCTTTTATATTTCTTGCTTGTGAGAGCAGATATATAATCGTAGTTGCCTATGCTCTCGTTATATCCCATAGTCAGAGCGCCGCTGTCGGTGCGACGGAATTTTGCCACCGCCTTGGTTTGGGGGCTGTAAGCATAAAAGAAATCGTTTTCCCAGTTATCGTCTTTGAAATTATAGACAGTAATCATATTTCTTTACCTCCGCGGAAAGTATAGCATAATTAAAATACTTTGTCAACCTTTGTCACCCGAATGCCCACTTGGGCAACTTTACCAAAAAAAATGTACGCCGTCAAATCATTCCCAAATCGTTGACATCGCGCGCACACGGGAGTATAATGGAGCCAACCAACCAAAACAAAGCGTTTTTTCGGAGATAAGGGTTATGGAAATATTTGAAAACTACGAATTTTACAACGCAGAGGCAGGCGCCCGCGCTGAAAAAATGTCAAACGAGGGCCTCATCGCCACCTACGTTTATTCTCCCAACGTATATACGTGCGGAGAACAAAAAAGGCTTTGCCAAAGTGACAGAGGAGTACGCACCGTCGCGGTGGACGGAGTATCCTGCTCGCCCCTTTGCTTTTTCACCGATTTTCTCGGTGCCGAGCTTTCGGAGGATTGCGGCAGCGCTACTCTGAGCCTCAACGGCAAAAGCGTTACCCTACCTATAAAGAAAAGCCGCGGCGGCTCGTATCTGCCAACTATTGAAGCAGCGACGGCGCTCGGGCTTTTTGCAAAAGGATATATAGACAACCGCCTGACCGTTATAGGTCGCCGCGAGCATATCGCAGAGCTTGACGGAAGCGAGGATACAGTAACCGCGCTCTCCTATCTCGTGTTCGGCAAATACGACCCCTATGCCTTCACCCCCGAGGATTACAAGGCGGCGAGGGCAAAAATGCGCGTAAAGCTCGTCGGCTCCCCCGAGATAAACGACCTCTCCAACCCCACTATCAAAAAGAAGGTAGAGGCAATAACCAAAACCGCAAGCGATAAATGGAACACTATGCACAAGGAGCCCGACAGATTCATTCTTTGGGGCGATAATCCACCCGTGGAATCCGAGGAGCTCGGCATTCAGTATTCCGGTCTTCGCGCTATGGCGCGTGCCTTTGGTACATACGGATCCGAGCTTTATCTCAACCCGGAGCTTGAGCGCGACGTTGTAGACGGCGTCCGCTGGATGTACGAAAATATGTACGGCGAAGCGGAAATCGCAGGAACGGGCTGGCGCGACGCACACCTGTTCAATTGGTATTTCTGGTTCATATCCGCCCCCGACTATCTCTCGGATATATTATGCATTATGGAGAACAGCTTTACCCTTGAGGAAAGGCGAACCTATCTCAAGTGCTTCGACTGGTGCTCCACCTTTATGCGCCATTGGCCCGGAAGAGATACCGCTCTTTCGAGGATATCGGTATGCACCAAGGTAGGTATAACCTGCGAATATCCCGAAAGACTCAGGGATGAGTTTGCCGACTTTGACCTGCTTCTCGGGCTTGAGGAAACCGCAGAGGGACCCCGTGTCGATTACGTTCAGTGGACACACGGTATGCCGTACAACAACGCCTACGGCAAGCTCAATCTTGACCGAGTTCTCTTCATAGCCTCGGCTCTTGCAGGCACCCCCGCTGAGTTTACCAACCCCAAGCAGTATAACCAGTTTATGCTGGTTAAGTATATGTTTGAGGCGGCTATGTACAAGGGTCAGGCATTCCTTATGTTCTGCGGCAGAAGCGTGCATATAACCGAAAGCGGTCACGGCGGAGCCATTCTCGCCGATATTCTTCAGATGTACGGTATGTTCGGTGAATACGAGGACAACTACATCAGGCGCCTGATAAAGAGAAATGCAGTAACCCCCGCCGTTATCAATGCAATAAAGACAAACACCGATTTCCTCGGCTGCAGGCTCGTTGACGAAATTCTCGCCGACGACTCGATAAGCGCGGAGAACGATTACGAGTACGCTCACGCGTGGTTTACCGGCGACAGAGCCGCACAGCACAGGAGCAATTACGCCTTCGGCATAGCTATGTCCTCAAAGCGCGAGCCCGCCTACGAGTGCATAAACAGCGCAAACCAGACCGGCTGGTACACCGGTGACGGCGCAACCTACCTCTACACCGATTACGACCGTCATCAGCACGACAATAAGAATTTTATAAAATCGAACGAGAGCATCGCATACCGTTTCCCCGGTACAACCGAGGATTCACAACCGAGAGTTGCTCGCGCCATCCGCTCGAGCAGAGCGTGGCACCCGTCAAAGAGCTTCGCAGGCAGTATGCAGATTGATGACAAATATATCGTTGCGGCAATGGACTTCGAGAGCTACAGCTTCGACGGTCCCGACGATTTGCCCGACGACAGCGGCTACGGCGGTGGTCTGCCCATACACAAAAACGACCTTCGCGCCAAAAAATCATGGTTCTGCTTTGACGACGAGATAATCTGCCTCGGCGCAGGCATCAGCTCAACTATGGATTCCCCCGTTCACACCACCGTCGAGCACAGAAGAATAGTTGCACCCGAGTCGGACAATCAGTACGTATCAGGCGAGCTTCTGCCCAAGGAATGCTATGAAAAGCGTTGCACGGGTGCCGACTTTGTCAATCTCGAGGCACACGCAGGCTACGTCTTCCTCGACGGCAAGGATGTCTACGTCAACCGCTACGAGTGCGAGAGCGCAGACGGTCAGAGCTATATTGAAATAGGCATAGACCACGGTGCGAACCCGACCGACGCGACCTACGCCTATGCAATCCTTCCCTACGCGGAAAACGGAAAGCTCGCAGAGTATGCGAAGGAGCCCGACGTTGAGATAATCTCAAACACCCCTGCGCTTCAGATAGTCCGCGAGAGAAATCTCGATATGACCTGCTACGTTTTCCACGAGGCAGGTGACAAGGGCGGTATTATGTCGGATTCCCCCTGTATTGTAACTATGACTCAGGACACCCTTTCGGTCTGCGACCCCACACACGAGCAAAAGACCATAACCCTCACTGTGTGGCGCGAGCTTGAAATCACCGAAATGAGTGAAAAAATGAAGTTCCATATACGCAGGGACAGAACAATCCTCACGGTTGACGTCGACGGGGCAAACGGAAGAAAAATCGAGTTGAAATTCGTACCGACGGTCAACAATATGAAATACCGCGTCACCCATAGTGAACAGGACCACGAAGAGTTTATTTCTATGACCGAAAACGGTGCAACTGCTCTTTTCCTCTATTCCCCGAACGTTATCTCGAATGGAAAAATACGTAAGTACGACGAGGAAAATCCGCGCCTGCGCTCAATCGCGAAGGGGGGCGTAACCTACGTGCCCGAATCGTTCTTTGAACGCTTCCTCGGCTCCGCGGTAAAGGATAGCTCCCGTGCCATCAAGAGCGGCAAGGATGTTTATCTTCCCGTTATCGAATGTGCGCGCGAGCTCGGATTCACAGCAGACGCCTTCTATTCCGACAGGCTTATCGTCATCGGCACGCCCGAGCATATCGAGGCTCTCTACAAGAGCGAAAATCTTGCCGAGGCAGGCGCGTACGCCGTTTTCGGCGATTATGACGCAAGCTCGTTTACCCACGAGGACTATAAGCTTGCCAAGGATATGTGGCGCCTTCGCCTCGTGGGCTCGCCCGAAATAAACGACCTCTCCGACGAGGCAATAAAGAAAAAGTGCGCTTGGGTAAGCACCAAATGCAAGCGCGCGCTTGAAGGTCTCAACCGCTCGGCTGACAGAGTTATTCTTTGGGGCGACAAGCCGCCCGTCGAATCCGACGACCTCTGGCAGCAGTATATCAAGATAGAGGATATGGCTATTGCCTGGGGCACCTACGGCTCCGAGTACTATCACGACGAGTCCGTCCTCTCCGACGTTCTTAACTGCATGCTCTGGATGTATGAGAATATGTACGGCGAGGCAGAAATTGCAGGCACGGGCTGGCGCAACGTACGCGAGTTCAACTGGTGGCATTGGTTTGTCGGCGCTCCCGACTGCCTCACCAACGCTATGCTCGTCGTCGAGGATTATCTCACGCTCGAGGAAAAGGAAAAATATCTCAAATGCTATAAATGGGTAACGTCCATTATGTACGCCGAGCCAAGAAATCGCTCGGGTGCATCCTCAAGACTTATTCCCGGCACGAAGTGCGCACTTCTTCTTGAGGACCCGAGAAGACTTGAGCGCGCGCAGATTGACTGCGACTCCACCATGGGACTTTGCGAATACGGCGCAGGCGTGCACAAGGCAGACTACGTCAACTGGACGCACTCCTGTCCGCATAACATCTCCTACGGAGTTCTTAATCTTCAGCGCGGACTCTTCGTTGCTTCGATACTTGCGCAAACTCCGCTTGATTTCTCGGGACCGAAGCGCTATAACCAATTCAACCTCATAAAATACTCCTTCGAGCCTGCGATGTATCGCTCACAGGGCTTTATGATGTTCTCGGGCAGAAGCACCTTCGGCGTTGAGAGAAGCTACGGCGCATCCGTTCTTGCCGCCGCCCTTCCTATGATAGGCTGCTTCGGCGAGGATGAGGACAGGTATATAAAATCATTCATAAAGCGTCACACCTACACCCCTGAGCTCGTCGCGAGGGTAAAGGACCATTGCTCCATTTTTGAATGTGCAAAGCTCAACGATCTGCTCGCAGACGAATCCATTCCGTCCGACAATCTTGCCTACGAATACGCTCACGCGTGGTTTACGGGCGACAGAGCCGCACAGCATATGCGTGATTATGCCTTTGGCATAGCGCTGTCCTCGGGTCGTGAAAAGTCGTACGAGTGCATAAACAGCGCTAACAAGAGAGGCTGGTACACCGGCGACGGTGCCACCTACCTTTACACGACCTATGACGGAAATCAGTATGACGGCAAAAACTTCCTTCTCAACAACGAGGCGGTTGCATACCGCTACCCCGGCACCACCGAGGACTCACGTCCGAGAGTTGCGCGCTCAATACGCAGTGAGTTTGAATGGTATTCGAAGAACGATTTTGCCGGCAGTATGCAGTTCTACGATAAGTATATAACTGCGGCAATGGACTTCATATCGCTCAACTGCGAGGGCCCCGACCTCTATCCCGACGATTACGGCTACGGCGGAAGCCAGCCCATACACAAAAACGACCTCGTCTGCAAGAAGGCTTGGTTCTGCCTTGACGGAAAAATAGTCTGCCTCGGTGCAGGCATCACCTCAACCATGGATTCCCCCGTTCATACCACCGTCGAGCACAGAAGAATAGTTGCGCCTGAGTCTGATAATCAGTACGTATCAGGCGAGCTTTTGCCCAAGGAAAGCTACGAAAAACGTTACACAGGTGCGCGCTGGGTGCTTATGGATGGTCACGCCGGCTACGTATTCCCGAATAATTCAGAGCTGCTCGTCTCGCGATACATCTGCGAGGAGGCCGAGAACCAGAGCTTCTTCGAGGTGCGCATTCTCCACGGCACGAATCCCACCGACGCAGGCTATGCTTACGTGGTTGTCCCCTACGCCACCGAGGAAAAGCTCGAGGCATGCCTCAACAGCCCCGATTTTGAAATCATCTCCAATACAAAATCGCTTCAGGCAGTGCGCTCGAGGTCGCTCGACATTGCAAGCTATATTTTCCACGAGGCAGGCGAGTGCGACGGAATCAAGGTCGATAACCCCTGCATAGTGATGCTCGGTAAGCGCGGCGATGAATACACCCTTGCCGTGACCGACCCGACGCAGAAGCTGCGTGAGCTATCCGTTACCCTCGACAGAAAAATCGACGTGGTATCCAAAAACCACAAAATTGCCGTTAGCGAAAACGAAGGCAAAACAACCCTGACGGCAAACGTATTTATCTCCCACGGCAGAAAATACGAAATAGTATTCAAATAACAAAGCAAAAGAGCAGACACGGCTTGTGTCTGCTCTTTTTATCAAGGTAAATTTGTATTAGAAAATTTGCTCTGCTTCCTCTGCGGGAGCCTCAACCGCCTCCTCGCGCTTGGGCTTTGGCTCGAGCCTTGCGGGGCAGAATACGGAGCCTACCGCGAGAATGGCAAGCGAGATTATTCCCGCGCTGATTTTTACGGTGTAGTCAGATTCCATATATTTTTCTACTATCGAATTTGCAATCGTGACGAGAACTATTACGATTGCAAGGGCGGCAACCGCCGCCACAGCGCTCGCTATCTTCGATGCTATGACCGTAGCCCTTGAGTATTTTCCGTACACGAAATAGAGAGTGTTCTGCCATAGAACTATTGCCGCACCGACAACCGCGAGTATCGCAAACAGGGGCGTCAGGGCAATCATGGCAGGTACGGATTCCTCCGTCTTTGTAGCGATGAGGGATACAAGGAACGTAGAATTGAGCATCTGTCCCGCCGTGTCCTCCGCCTTCAGCTTGGTGAGGTGTGCAAATGAGGAGAAGAGCTGCTCATAGTAAGCAGTCTTTGCGGCTGTGGTGTAATCGTCCCTTACCTTTTCAATTTCTTCACCCGTAGGCTCCGAAATCGTGAAATCGGTAATCGTGCTGTAATCAACGGGGATATCAGCCTCCTTAGCCCTTGTGCTACCGTTAAATTGAGTTTTTACGGTGCTTATAGCCGCAGGCGCGAGTGCTACGCAAATAACCGCAACGGCAAGGCCCATAGCTATCGCTCTTGCAACAGGACGAAGCTTGCCCTCCTTCTTACCGAACACGAGCCTGAATACGAATACCACAACAAGCACCGAAACCGAAAGAATGAGTGCTGTGACTGTCATATCCGACATCTCCGCCTCGGAGCTGAACGATGCAAAGAGCGCATAAGCAAGAGAAATGATGACCGCAGGAATGGCGGAAAGCATTGTAAGAGTCCACTTATACATAGGCTCCTGCGCGCGCTTCATAAGACCGAAGGTGCAGATGAAGTTAAGAATCGCGAATACGAGGAACGCAAGCGCGACGAGTATGTAAAGCAACGACAAAATCGCCTGCGTGGCGTATGCTACGGGTGCCTTCGCCATATCGCTCTGCATAGCAAGGCGAACGGAGAGGTAAACGATGTCGTAGAAAACGTCCTCTGCTCTGCCGTCGAGGTCGTCAAAATCCTCTATTCTCTCGTCGACTATAAGCTCTGCAAGCTCCTCAGCCTTCTCCTCTATCTCACCGTAAAGCTCGGTGTCAACAAGCTCCTCCTCGGGTATTTCCTTCAGGGAATCGAAGAATAAAACTATGTTGTCAATAGCGGTAAATTCGAGCTCTATATCGAAATCCATGCCCGACATACCGATGTCCATATCGTCCGCACTGACCTCAAGCTTTGAGAACGGAACGAACGCCGCCACCGTCATCACGATAGCAAGCGCCAAAATCAGCGCGTTGCGGATAAGAGAGATAAGCGGGATTTTCTTTCTCGGCTTTGCCGCAGGAACGGCAGGTGCGGTAACAGTGGCCTCTACCGTTTCTGTCACGGTGATCTCGGTCGCTTCTTCAGCGACGCTTTCGGGGACCGCCTCGGGAACCGCCTCAACCGCAGGTGCTTCTGCTACCTCGGGCTCTTCTGCGGTCTGCTTTTTTCCGCAAGCGGAGCAATAGAGTGCCTCGGCTACAAGCTCTGTACCGCAATAAATACAAAACTTTTTACTCATAGGTATTCCTCCTTGAAATATTCTTTGTTAACTTTATTATAAACGCGCGAAAAACAATTGTCAATATTAAAATCCAAAACCCCTTGATTTGTGACACTTGATTTGCTAAAATATAATTGTCAATTAACGTAAAACGAAAAGAATGGAACGGATATGAAAAAACACGTTTGCATTATCTATACCGGCGGCACGATAGGTATGATGCCAACCGACGACGGCTATGCGCCGAATCCCTCGGCATTTCCCGAGCTGCTTGACAAAATTCACGATATCAGCCTGCCCGATTTCCCGAGCTACGAGGTAATATGCCTCTCGCGCCTGCTCGATTCCTCGGATATAACCTTCCGCGAATGGAACGAGATAGGACGGGTAATACGCGACAGATATGAGGATTTCGACGGGTTCGTGGTTCTGCACGGCACCGACACTATGGCGTATTCCGCGTCCGCTATGTCGTTTATGCTCGAGGGACTCGACAAGGCGGTTGTTTTTACCGGCTCTCAGATTCCCCTCTGCCGTATGCGGAGTGACGGCACCGACAACCTCGTAACCTCTATGCTCGTTGCGGCATCGGGTGAGGTGCGCGAGGTCTGCCTCTATTTCGGCGGTCAGCTTATGCGCGGCAACCGCGTTACGAAGATTTCCGCAGACGACCTCGAGGCGTTCTCCTCGCCAAACTATCCAAGGCTTGCCGAAATCGGCACCGCCATAGTTTACCGCAAAAAGTTTTTGAGCCAGGGCTCGTCAGACAAATTCAGACTTTTCGAGCTTAACGAGGCTCCGATAGCCGTTATCAAAATGTTCCCGGGCTTCCAGCCGAGGCTTCTCGAATCGGTTCTCGCAGGAGGCGCTCGCGGAGTGGTTCTCGAGGCATTCGGCGCAGGAAATATACCAAACGGCAAGGAGCTCGAGCCCGTTCTGCTCGCGGCTCGCGAGCGCGGCACAGTAATAGTCGTCACCTCTCAGTGCGGCAAGGGCAACGTATCGCTCGGCGCATACGCCGCAAGCTCGTACCTCACGCGCACGGGTGCCGTAAGCGGACACGATATGACCACCGAGGCGGCGGTTACGAAGCTTTACTATCTTTTCACCAAATATTCGGATACCGAAACGATAAAGGCACTTATGGAAAGCGACCTCGCGGGCGAAATATCCCTTGACTATAAATAACTCCGTCGCACCGAACGCCAAAAATTTTACGCGCGCAATATTTATTTAAAAAAGCTCTTGAAAAATCCCGTCGAGTGTGATACTATATATATTTGTTCGGGGAATCTGCGGCACTCCCCCAAATAACGCCATAAAACAATATAAAGAAATATCTTTTGGAGAAAACGATGCAAACCCTTTTGGCAATAGCAATTTCACTTCTCGCAGGACTTATGCTCTCAAGATTGGCAAAGCTGCTTCAGCTTCCTGCCGTCACGGCATATCTCGTAGCGGGCATACTCATCGGTCCCTATCTTCTCGGCGCGCTCGATGTTGAGGGTCTCGGCTTCGTCAGTCAGGAGAGTGTAAAAAGCCTCTCTATCATATCCGACGTTGCGCTCGGCTTTATCGCCTTTTCGATAGGAAACGAATTCCGAGTTTCCCAGCTCAAAAAAATCGGAAAGCAGGCAACCGTAATCGGTATTTTCCAAGCGGTTATCACTACCCTTCTCGTTGATGCCGCGCTTATAGGACTTCACTTCCTCATTCCAAACGAGCTTCCGCTCCCCGCGGCAATCACGCTCGGTGCCGTAGCCGCGGCAACCGCCCCCGCCGCAACCCTCATGGTTGTAAAGCAATACAAGGCAAAGGGTGCGCTTACCGATATACTTCTGCCCGTAGTTGCTCTTGACGATGCGGTCGGCCTCGTTCTCTTTGCAATATCCTTTGGAATCGCGCGCTCACTTGCGGTTGGCTCCGTAAGCATCGCCGCTATCATTCTCGAGCCGCTTATTGAGGTTTTCTTCTCCCTTTTGCTCGGCTTCGTTATGGGACTTCTCTTTACCCTGTGCGAGCGCTTCTTCCATTCAAATTCAAAGCGCCTTGCAATGTCGCTTTGCTTCGTTCTGTTCACCGTTGCGCTCTCGAAGCTCACCTTCTCTATCGGCTCCGTTCACGTCGCCTTCTCTCCCCTGCTCTCCTGCATGATGCTCGGAACGGTTTTCTGCAATATATGCGACTTCTCGCTTGAGCTTATGAGCAGAGTGGATAAGTGGGCGGCACCCGTGTTAATTCTTTTCTTCGTTATCAGCGGCGCTGAGCTTGAGCTTTCTGTATTCCTCAACCCCTATATACTCCTCATCGGCGTGGTATACATCATCTCGCGCTCGCTCGGAAAATACTCCGGCGCCTACGCAAGCTCGCGCCTTATGAAGTGTGACAAAAACATAGTTGACTATCTCGGCATAACCCTGCTCCCGCAGGCGGGTGTTGCGCTCGGTATGGCAATCAAATCCAAGGAGGCATTTATCGGTGCCAACGCAAATATAGGAACGGTTATTTCCAACATCACCCTCTTTGCCGTTCTTATTTACGAGCTTGTCGGACCTATGCTTACCAAAATGGCACTCACCGCCGCAGGAGATATATCCGCAGAGGGAAAAACGAGCGCAAGACGCAAAAACAGCGGCTTTTTCCACCGTCATCACCACCACGACGTAGAATCCTACGACCCTAAAAAGCACTGATACACAAATAAAAACAAAAGATAAGGAGATTAGCAATGCCTCTCGAAAGAAAAGACGTCGACCAAAAATACAAATGGGACCTCTCTGTAATTTACAGTGATATATCGGCGTTTAACGCCGACTATAAGCTTGCCGAGGAGAAAATCGCGGCATTCCCAAGGCACGAAAAAACCATGACCGCAGGAGCCGAGCAGCTCTACTCCGCTATTCGCGATATGTACGATATAGAGGAGCTTATCGAAAAGCTCTGGCACTACGCTTCCCTTCATTTTTCAGTGGATACGTCCGACAATTTTTATCAGGCACTCTCCGCAAAGGTAAGAAGCCTCGCGGTAAAGGCAGATGGAGCGACCTGGTTTGTCACCCCCTATATTCTGAAGCTCGAGGACGGCAAGGCTCTTGCATGGATAACCGAATATCCGAAGCTTGAAACCTTCCGCCGCTTTATTGAAAAGACCCTTCGCGAAAAGCCCCACACCCTCTCCGACGAGTGTGAAAAGCTTATGTCAGGTCTCGGCAACTGCCTCGGCTCGCACGACGAAATCAGAAGCATCTTCGCAAATTCGGATATGCGCTTTGGCAAAATCCGCGACGACGAGGGCAAAAGCGTGGAGCTTACCGATGCAAACTACGGCATATATCTCCGCTCGGCTGACAGACGCGTGCGCTGTGCGGCATTCCGTATGATGTACAAGACCTACGGTCAGTTTGCCAACACCTTCGCAACCGTCCTTGACGGCAGAATCAAGGAGGAAACCACCCTTGCCAAAACGCGCAAGCACAAGGATTCGCTGACCGCATCGACCTATAAGGACGAGGTTACCCCCGAAATCTATAACAGTCTTATCAAGGCAGTTGAGGCAGGACTCGCGCCCCTTTACGACTACTATGAGCTCAAGCGCGAGGTTCTCGGCGTTGACAAGCTCCACCTCTACGACGTTTACGCTCCTCTAGTAAGCGAGCTCAACACCACATATAGCTACGAGGAAGCGGTTGACGAGGTTCTAGAAACCGTAAAAATATACGGCGACGAGTACTACGAAAACCTCAGGGCAGGACTCACCGAGCGCGGCTGGGTAGACGTTTACCCCACTCGCGGCAAGCGCGGCGGCGCCTTCAGCTCCGGCGGCCCCGGCACCGAGCCCTACATTCTTCTCAACTATAACGGCAATTACGACGATATATCCACCCTCGCACACGAGGCAGGTCACTCGATGCACACCTGGTTCTCCACACACTACAACGAGCCCCACAACTCGAGCTACCGAATCTTCGTTGCCGAGGTTGCCTCGACGGTTAACGAGCTTTTGCTCGCTCACCGTAAGCTCCGCGAGTGCAAGAGCGATGAGGAGAAGCTGTACATCCTCAATCAGCTTATGGAAACCTACAAGGGAACCCTCTACAGACAGACGATGTTCGCTTCCTTCGAGAAGAAGATACACGCGCTTTGCGAAAAGGGCGAGCCCCTCACCGCAGAGGTGCTTAACAAGCAGTATTACAGACTCGTTAAAAAGTATTTCGGCAAGGACGTAGCCTGCGACAAGCAAATCGCTCTCGAATGGGCGCGCATTCCTCACTTCTTCAGCTGCTTCTACGTTTACAAATACGCAACCTGCATCTCTGCGGCAAGCGCTATTGTAAAAAGAATCGAAACCGAGGGTGCCGAATACGTCGGAAAGTACATCGACTTCCTCAAATGCGGCGATTCGAAATCACCCCTCGACTCCCTTCTCGTTGCAGGAATTGATATGCGTGACCCCGCAGTTGTCACCGACGCCATCGAGGATTTCGCGTCCTCTGTCGCACAGTTCAGAGAAATCTACTCAAAGAAGCACTAAAATTTCACACGGGTATACCTTAATAAAAAATCGCTTGCTTTTCGCAAGCGATTTTTTATTAAGGCTTCTTCACTATATCTCCTACGCTGTCGAGAACGTATTTAGGGCGGTAGGGGAAATTTCCTATATCCTCGCGCGCCGTAACGCCCGTAAGCACGAGCACCGTGTCGATGTTGGATTCTATTCCCGCGATAATGTCCGTATCCATTCTGTCACCGATAAAGGCAATGTCCTCACTGTGACAGCCGAGCATACGGAGTCCGTGGCGAAGCATAAGCGGATTGGGCTTGCCGACGAAATACGCCTTCTTACCCGTCGCTATCTCGATAGGCGCGACAAGCGAGCCCGTCGCGGGCATTATTCCGCTCTCGGTAACTCCGACCGTGTCGGGATTGGCACCTATAAGCTTCGCACCCTTGTTTACAAGGGCTATCGCCTTTTCAATCTTCTCGAAGCTATAGGTTCTCGTTTCACCTATAACAACGTAATCGGGGTTTATATCGTTCATATAAATCTTGTAGTCGTAAAGAGCCTTTGACAGCGCCGCCTCGCCAATAACGTATGCGGTACAGCCGGGAGCCTGTGAATTAAGAAACTCCGCCGTCGCCATAGCGCTCGTGTAAAAATGGTCTGCCGACACCGAAAGCCCCATGCGCTCAAGCTTCATGCTCAGCTCGTGCGGCGTTCTCTCGGGACTGTTGGTAAGGAAAACGAATTTCTTGCCGTTTTCTATCATCCAGTTGACAAAGTCGGAAACTCCGTCAAGAATCCTGTTTCCGTGATAGATAACACCGTCCATATCACAGATAAATCCCTTTTTGTTTAAAATATTCTGTATATCCATTTTTTGTACCTCGCTTTCCTTGCTTATTGTAGCACAATGTATCTCGTATTTCAAGCGTTTTTTGTTTTTTAACAGTCAGTGTCTGCCAAGCTGCCAGAAGGCGACCGCACCTGCCGCACCGACGTTCAAGGAATCTACCCCGTGCGACATAGGTATCTTCACCGTGTAATCGCAGTCTGCAATAGTCCTTTTGGAGAGCCCCGTCCCCTCGGTACCAAGCACGATGGCAAGCTTTTCCTCCGCCATCAGCGCCGGGTCATCAATGCTCACCGACTCGTCGGTAAGCGCCATAGCAACGGTCTTGAAGCCGAGCTCGGTGAGAAGCGAGATATCGCGCGGCCAGTCAGCCGCCGTCTCGCCTATCCGCGTCCACGGAACCTGAAAAATTGTGCCCATGCTCACGCGCACGGCGCGGCGGCAAAGAGGGTCACAGCAGGTCGGCGTTACAAGCACCGCATCCATTCCGAGCGCCGCCGCAGAGCGAAACAGCGCCCCGATATTCGTCGAATCGGCAATCTCCTCAAAAACGGCAATTCGCTTCGCCGAGGCACAGATCTCACGCACGCTTTTTAACACGGGGCGGCGCATAGCGCACAGAGCTCCCCTCGTCAGCTCAAAGCCCGTAAGCCTTGTCAGAATATCGCGCTCGGCGGTATATATCGGTATTCCGTCGGGATTCTCCGACGGCATTTTTTCAAGCCTCTTGATAATTCCCTTAACCGCACCGTTTATGAGCCTCTCATCAGCCAAAAGCGACACGGGTACGCACCCCGCATTGAGTGCCACCTCAATAACCGTCGGACTCTCCGCTATAAATATCGCGCGCTCAGGCTCCAGCCTTCGCCGCAGCTGCGCTCCGGTCAGCCGTACGTAAACGTCCAGCTCCGGCGCATCAAAATCATCTATCCGAATTATGTTGGCCATATATTCTTCCCCCAACCAAGCTTTCTTTAAACAAATTGTACCACAAAACCCGCGCAATGTCTATCCAAAAAATAAAAAAACATTTTTCCCTTTAAGCATTGACACAACCCACCAAATATGTTATAATAATTGAGCAATTTCAGAACATCGGTGAAAAACAATTTTTAAAAACCACACATAACGAGGTGTAGCGCAGTTGGTAGCGCGCCAGTTTCGGGTCTCAATCACCGTTCTCGGCGTAGATTTTTCGGAAAGTGCCGAAAGCCCTTGAAAACACTGACTTTTTCGGCTCTCCCGAATGCCGAAAAATCATCAAATCTTCGGTCTGACCACATGTTTGACCACTTACAAAAAAATACCGTTTTACACCAATCGGGGTGTGGCTCAGCTTGGTAGAGCGCTTGCTTCGGGAGCAAGAAGTCGCAAGTTCAAATCTTGTCACT
>JAFURQ010000011.1 GCA_017471825.1 Clostridia bacterium | reverse complement strand
TACTCTTCACCCCGATAACATGGCTGCCGGCCCCGCTTCCTACGGTATGACCGACACTATGGGTCGTATGCACTCCGACGCACAGTTCGCAGGCTCCTCCTCCGTTCCCGCTCACGTTGAGATGATGGGTCTCATCGGCGCTGGTAACAACCCCATGGTTGGTATGACGGTAGCAGTTGCCGTTGCCATCGAGGAGGCGAGCAAATAATCCTTGATTTATAAGGCTTTTTGAGACTTTCTTGATTTTTAGGAATCATTGAAATCCTCATTTCGCCCAAAATCATAAATAAAAAAGTTGGACACATCATAAACGTATTTTCGTTCGTGATGTGTCCAATATTTTTTTATTTTTTAGGAGGATTTTCAAGGTGAAAAAGATTAGAATGGCAAGAGGTGTAACGTTCACTTTTGAGGAAGGCTGTAACAAGTATTTGGAGAATTGTCGACAGAGAAATCTGAGAGAGGGAACAATAGGACACTACCGACAGAGCTATACGCAATTCTATAAATACTTTGACCCTAAGATGTCTATCGAGGACATCGATGAGCAAATCTACAAGGACTACGTTCTACACTTAAAATCAACTCTTGATAATGATGTCAGTATCAATTCGTATCTTCGTGATCTAATAACGACTTTGCACTTTTTTATGAATGAGGGGTGGCTTCCACACTTTAAGATGCAGGCGATTAAGGTAGATAAAAGTCATATCGAGACCTATAGCGAAAATGAATTGCAGTTGTTATTGAAGAAACCTAATATCAAGAAGTGTAGTTTTACTGAATATCAAAGTTGGGTGATGACTAACTTCCTGTTTTCAACTGGAGTTAGGCAGCGAAGTTTAATGCATATTCAAATCAAAAATCTCGATTTCGATAACAACGTGGTGTACGTGAATGTAACTAAAAATAGAAAACCTTTGATAGTTCCACTTACCTTGGGATAAGCGTATGTATGCTCTCGGTGATTTAACACTTGCCGAAAAATACGGTGAGCATACGGTGGAATATTACGATTACGACTGACATAAATAGATAATTGGAGCTCAATATAAATATTGCAACCGTTCTCAGATACGTTGATTTAGCAACGTGCTGAGTGTAATAGCTCGTCTTCGTTTGGAAAATGTAAGTTATAGATTGCATCCCTCGGAAACGACGCAGGAATATTCGGTGCTTTTTCCGAAATACTACTTGAACGCAAATAATTGCAAATAAAAGTTGGACACATCATTTTGGAATCTTTCCGTGTGATGTGTCCAATGTTTTTATAGTCAAGAGAAAAAGCGAGCCGCATAAAGCGGCTCGCCTTTGCTTTTGGGTTAATTAAATTTCGTCAAGGAAATACGCTCTTGTATATGCGCGCTTTCCGTCAGGGGCGGTTACTGTAATTCTGAAATATTTTTCATCTGCCGCTAAGCGATAGGTCGCGCTTGTTACAAACTCCGTTCCGACTTTCTCGGACGTAACGTTTCTGCCCCTTCTTGATGAGGTGCTGAATCGGACACTTGCAGCAGGTGAGGTGGATACGGTAACAACGCCGTCCTCTATATAAAGCTCGTGTATTTCAGGTCCCTCGGACGCATAAAAATCACCGTTCTTTAGCGCATTGAACACGGTTTCGTATTCCAGCTTTTCAGCCTTTATCATTGCAAAGCCGCCAAAGGAGTCGTTGAAATATTTAGTGTTGTGGTTGTCGTCTGTGCAAATGCAATAAATACGCTTTCCACCTGCGAGCATATCGTCGTATTTTCCCTCATTGTATTCGGGGATGCCGCCTGCGATGCAGTTGTAGTTGCTTATTTCAAGGCAGTCAAAGCCGTGGAAATTCATATAATCATCGTATCTTTCGCGCGACCACGTCGGATGGTTATAGGTAACGAAAAAGCCTTCTTCCTTTGCTTTCTTTATAAGATTGTTGACCTTTTCGCGAGAGTAGCCCTTGCCGAAATCTCTTGCCATAGGCGCGCTTTGTACGTGCGGGGTAGGGGCAAGCATGCACAGATGACACACCTTTCGCCAAGCATACTCCGGGTCGTCGATAGCCTCTACACAGCTTGCCTCGTGACCGTTAATAACCAGGAACTCGTCATCAGTAAGGTCATTGTGCGTAACGAAATTGTCGTGGTCGGTATAGGCAAATACGCTGTACCCGCGCTCCTTGTACATTTCCTTGAGCTCCTGCGGCGTTTTTTCACCGTCCGAAACCGTAGAGTGAGAGTGCAGATTCGCCTTGTAAAAGCGTCCGCCCTGAGGTAATAGATATTTTCTCATTTTGAGTCCTCCGTTAATTGCGTTCACCGCTTATTTTTCGGGATAAATTACCGTGGTCTCGACTGTTGTGGTGCCTTTCTTGAAGCAATATTTTACTGCCTTGATTTCGCACTTGGGATAGATAAGGTTGGAGTTAGGCTCGCATTCAAACGTTACTTCCTCGCCGCCACCGTGTATTTCACCGCCTCCGCCGAGGGGAGTGGCAAATGCTGTGTCGTATGCTTCGCAGTCAAAGTCACAGGTAACCGTGTGTCGTCTTATATGTCCGTTATCCGTCGGAATTAGAACGGTATCAACCGTAATTCCGCGGCAGGGTGACCATTTTGAATAATGCGTTCCGTCCTCTGTCATACTGTGCTCGATGCATTTTCTGCGATAAAAGACTCTGTCGTCAACAAAAAATGCGAGGTTGCTGTCAGGGGAAGCATTGTACATAGAGTCTGTAGTCCTCGATACGTTGAAGGCGTAACGAGAGGAGTAGGCAAATTTGGAATATTTCTCGGGGGTGTGCGTCATTCCCCAGTTCGCCCATTGACCGCCCGTAAGAGCTACCGGATAGCCGTTCACTCTTTGAATAGTCATATACGCCTCGGGAATAGTTATAAGCTTTTCAAGAGGCGGCAGGGGAAGCGGCTCTGCGCGGAAGAACTCGTCGTCCTCAGGAAGCGCAAGGAAAAGAAAAGCCTTCAGTGACCAATAGGGTGAGCCGTATGCATTGTAATGCTCAGCCATATTCAAATTCGGATAAGCGTATCCTACGCTCAGGATTCCCGCGTTATCAAAAATCGGCTTTGACATCCACCACTCAAGGTGCCTTGATATAATTCCCTTCATAACGCCTATGGAGAAGGGCTTCACGCCGGCAAATAGACAAGCACCGAAAAATGCGCACTGTGCAAAGCGATATGTAAGAGAGCGCCCGAATGCAAGTGCTGAGCCGTCCTCATCAAACCAATAAATAAAGCTTTTAGCAAAGAGTTCAGCTCTCTGCTTGAAGATACGGCTATTCTCGGGGTCATCCTTCTCCATAACCTTGGCGTATATCAAGGAATAAAAGTGGATAGCGAAGGCTATGTAGTAATCTGCTTGGTCGGTTTTTCCGTCATGATACCAGCCGTTAGAGTGGTAGAAGCTGTGGCATTTTTCAACAGATTTCTTAACGTTCTCTTCGTCATAGCTTGCACCAACGTTTTTAAATCCGAGGTTAACAAGGAGAGGGAAGAGCTTCCAGTTGTTGTCGCAGAGTATCTCATAGTTGACCTGCGAGAGCCATTTGTGGAGGTTAGCCTTTTGCTTATCGTTCAACGGGTCCCAAACCTTGTGTGGAGCAAGAATGAGCGCAAGTCCAAGTGCCGCCATCTCAACTATTTTCTGGTCGTAGGAGGACTTGGGAATCTCTCCCCAATATTCGTCGCTTTCAGGATCCGTACCGTTTATGATACCCTGAACGTATATACCGTCAAATTCGGTATTTTCTTTTTTGTCTGCCCAAAGAGGCGAAAGCCCCCAAAGAACACGTGCGAATGCTTCCATTCTCGCTGTTTCCTCAGGGTAGACGGCCTCAAAGTGACCGAGCTTAATTCCTGCCTTGCCGGGCGTATAATAATTTTTAAGGGGAGTGATGAGATTTGTAAGGCAGTCAATAAAATCCTTTTTTGTTTTTAACATAACGTCACCTCGGGAAAATATTTGTTGATAAAATTTTACCACAAATATCCCGAATTGTAAATAGAATTATCAGAAAAATATGTGGAAATCAATTAAAAGTTGCAGTGTACATGTATATATACGGCAAATCAGAATCTGTCCCTATGGGATGGGAGTCGCTATCAGTATGAAGAAATACAAGAGGAAAAAAGTAAGAGCGAACCACGTGTAATGAATAAATCATACAACAGCCCCCTCCGAAGAGGTTAAAGTTCGCTCTCTGTTAGTAGTATAGCATTGTTTTTTAAAAAAGTCAAGAAAAAACAACCGTCATTGCGAGCGGTTGCATACATATTGAGGTGATTGTATCATATAAAATATGCGATTGCAGTAAATAAGCACCTCGTGCGTTTATGAAAAAAGCCACTCTTAAAAGAGTGGCTTGTGAGAAGTCTATCCTAAAAGCCAGGGATTCTTCTCTGTCAACTCGCATCTGCAGTTGCTGCCCTGTTACATAGGGCTAGTGGCAAGAATATTATAACATGAGAGGTAATGAAATGTCAAGTGTTAATTATATAAGGGCCTTGTTTCACAACAAGATTGGAATCACATAGTTGTTCAAATATCTCATATCAAAAAGGCGGATTTCGTTAAAAATCCGCCTTTTTTCTTGCCGAGCAGGCAAAAAACTTATTTTAAAAATCTTGCAAGCCAATCGTACGCAAAGGCTCTGACAGTGTCGACGGTGTCGTGGCCGTCGCCGTGCACGTACATTGACAGTCTGTCGGGCGTTTCAAGAAGGCCGTAAACCTCCCAAGCGCTCTTTATGCAATCTATCGTTACCGAGGTATAGGGGTTGTAGGGATCATTGAAGGGCTCAAGGCAGAGCACCGCACGCGGAGCGCACAGAGAGAGCATTTCATTCAGCTCCCACGGCGTTGTTCCGTGCTCCTTAATATAGCTTGTTACGCCAAGCTCAAGAGGCTGTGTTCTCGTAAGATCTCTGTATACGTTGGTTACGTTGGGGGAGATTCCAGTTGATATAACTGCGGCTTTTATTCTTTCGTCAAAGGCGGCTATGTAAAATGAAGCCTGACCGCCGAGCGAATTTCCTATAACTCCGTAGCCGTCGTGGCAGACGTATTCGAGCTGGTCGAGCACGTCTAAGGCTCTGATATGACCGAGAACTCTTCTCGACGAGAGCGACCAGTTGGGATAACGGTCGTAAAAATTCTCGAAGCTCTTTTTGTATGCCTCATCCTCCATAGCTTCTCCAAAGCCGTACTGGTCAGGGGAGAAAGTAATGAAGCCCCTTGCGGCGAGCTCTATCGCATAGGCGCGTCTTGGCGTACCCTCAACGTCGCAAACGCCGTATTTTCCGATAGTGCCGTTCGTGCCGTGTATTGTCAGAACCGCCTTCGCGCACTTCCTTTCGCCGAGGTCATTTGGCAATATCAGCAAGCCGTAGCCCCACTCGTCGTCGAATATATGGTATCTGATTCTTATATGCTCAAATCCGTTGGCAACGTAGCGTTCCAGCTCCTCATATTCGTTTTTCTGCGGAGCGAGCTCTACGGGAGATGCTCCGAACGTTTCAAGTATTCTCGATTTGATTGCGCATCTGATAGCCGGCCAATCCTCTTTTTTTGTGTCGCGTGTTATTACTGAGCTTATCATAATATTCTCCATTCCGTCACCTGCGGTGACTGTGGCAAAGCATTTCATTGCCACAATTATAGCATCTTTTTCTTTGTTTGTAAATATATTTTGATTCTTTATTATTGCGCCACCTGAAGTTAAATCGGCTTCACTCTCTCAAAGGATTTGCGCAGAGCAAGCGGTGATATGCCGTATTCCTTGTGAAATTCGCGGTTGAAGTGTGATTGCGTATTGTAACCGCACCTATCGCATATCTCGATTATCGGCATTGACGTCGATAGCACCAGACGCCTTGCGTACTGAAGTTTTTTTTGCCGCAGGTATTCCTTGTACGTCATACCCGTGTACTCCTTGAACCTTTTGCAGAAATAGCGCTCGTTGAACGAGAGCAGGGAAGCGACCTCGGTGAGCGTGGGATTTTCTCTGAAATGCTCTTGAATGTATATAAGAGCTCGCTGAATGTTGTTCTCTGCCTGTGAATTGGTTGCGGGAGCGATATCCAAGTAGCCGTGAAGTATCAGAAGTATAGATTCAAGCAGGCGCGGCATTATGTCGGTTGTCAGGCCTGACTGACCGCCCAAGCGCTCCATTATGCCGAACAGGTCACATACCGTGTCAAAATTAGACTCCGTAAGAGCAAACGCGCGGCACTCGGCATCAACCAACGAGCGCAAAAGCGTGCTCGATACGTCATCGCCGAAAAACTGTACGTTTATTACGGAAAAGCGCCTTGTGTCACTATATTCGTGAAAATCCTCGGGCGTTAAAAAATAGACCGCTCCGCGCCGCGCTTTCTCGCTTTTTCCGTTTGTCGTAGCAACCGCCTCGCCGCCCGTGATTATATCGAGCTCGTAGAAATCGTGACCGTGCAGGGAGCAGTCGCGAAGCTCGTCGCTTCGCTTTATGCTGATGCTCGTGCTGCCTGTGTATTCCTTTTTTGCAAGTCTTGTTTTCATAGCCATCCTCGCTTTTTCTAAATGAATTGTACCACATAATAAAGAAAAAATCAATATAATTCATAATAAAGTGAAATTCTGCATAGTTTTTGTGAAGCTTATTATATAAAAAATCACAAACGTGGTGTTATAATTAAATAAAAACACATTGGAGGATGTTAATATGGCACAGTGGAAACCCGAAATTAAGGGCGCTTCCTGCATAAGAAAGCTTGACAAACCTATTCTTACAAAGGCGGATATCCCTTACGAAGCGGAATTTATCTTTAATGCAGGCGTCGCAAAATTAAACGGAAAATACGTTATGATTTTCCGTAACGACTACGGCTTTGATGCAAGTCAGTATCCTAAAAGCTGGGGCAGCAACCGCGCTATCTCCGTCGGAATAGCAGTAAGCGATAACGGAGTTGATAATTGGCAGGTCCACGAGCGTCCCCTCGTAGATATGCACTGGGGCTTGGGCTGGGATGCTGTCGGCGTTGACAGCCTTGGAAAAACGTTTCCCGAGTATCCCGACATTCAGCGTCTTTACGACCCCCGTATAATTCCTATGGAGGATGCGATATATCTCTGCCTTGCTATGGATACCGTTCACGGTCTTCGCGGCTGTATCGCAAAGCTTAACGACACCCTCGACGGCTTCGAGATTATCAGCGCATCGGTTCCAGACAACCGCAATATGGTTCTGTTTCCCGAGAAGATAGGCGGTTACTATGTGCGTCTTGAGCGTCCGTTCCCGGTTTACAGCCGCGGCAGAGACCGCTTTGATATATGGCTCTCCAAGTCTCCCGACCTTAAATTCTGGGGCGAGTCTAAGCTCGTTCTCGGCGTTGAGGACGTCCCCTTTGCAAATGACAAAATCGGCCCCGCCGCTCCCCCTGTAAAGACTAAATACGGCTGGCTCACTCTTTTCCACGCTGTTGATAAGGAAACCGAGGGCAGGGGACAGACCGAATGGGATTTGTATTGGAACAAGCGCTATACCGCAGGTGTAATGCTTCTCGACCTTGATGATCCCTCGAAGGTTATCGGTATGAGCAAGGAGCCGCTTATCGCTCCCGATATGCCCTACGAATCAGACTACGGATTCCGCCAGAACGTTATATTCCCCGGCGGTATGATAGTTGAGGATGACGGCTCGGTTAAGATATACTACGGCGCGGCAGACAGCGTTGAGTGCGTTGCATTCTCAACGGTTGAGGAGCTTGTAGCTCTTTGTACCGAACCAAGACTTTGATAGCACCGAATTAAATTACTGACAGTGACAAAACGGAGATTTTTATGTCAAGAAGAGACGCAGGGCTGATTGATAAGAATTTTGATATTCCAAGCACGATAAACAGGGACGGTATGGCGTTTTACGATGCGGAGAAATTTGACGTTTACGGTGTTACGCTGATAGACGGAATATACCGCAGAATGCGCGCATCGGACGCGGCTGCCGTAAATGAAAAAATACTTATGATTTCTACCGAGAGTGCGGGCGGAAGAATCCGCTTTGCGACCGATAGCGCGCGCATTGCTCTGTATGCCGAATACGAATCGGTAGCGCGTGTGCCGAACTACTCGCTCAGTGCAACTATGGGCTTCGACCTGTATTCCGATGAGCGCTTCGTGGGAGTATTCGTTCCCCCGATTGATGCCACCGACTCCTATGAGAGTATGTTAAACGTTCCCTTTTCCGACGGACTTGTGCACGAATACACTGTCAATTTCCCTATTTGCAGTGAGGTAAAAAGAGTACTTATAGGCGTAAACGAGGGAAGCCAAATACTCTCGGGCGCGGACTACAAAATATCGACTCCGGTTGTCTTTTACGGCTCGTCGGTTACGCAGGGCTCGTGCGCCTCACACCCCGGAAACAGCTACGTTAATATGGTTAGCCGCGCTTTAGATTGCAACTATATCAATATGGCATTTTGGGGTAATGCAAGAGGCGAGGAGAGCATGGCGAGATATATCGCGAGCATGGAAATGTCCGCGTTTGTATACGACTACGATTACAACGCGCCGACTCCCGAGCATCTTGAGGCAACGCACGAGAGAATGTTCCGGGTAATAAGAGAGGCACAGCCTCTGTTGCCCGTGGTCATTATGTCCGCTCCCAAGCCCTACCCGAGCGAGCGGGATATCTTGCGTGAGAGAATCATATACAGAACGTACGAAAACGCGCGCGAGCGCGGCGACGGTAACGTGTATTTTCTCTCAGGAACGGGGCTTTTGGAATCGGTCAGGAATGAAGCCCTCGCGGATAACATACACCCCGGCGATATAGGATTTTTTAAGATGGCAGAGGGGCTTATCCCCGTGCTTAAAAAGATACTCTACAAATAATTCGCACACAAAAAGCCGAGCAGAAATGCTCGGCTTTTTTCTCGTATAACAAAAAGAGGTCGAATTTTCGACCTCTTAATAGTGTTGAGCGTTATATTTTGCCGAACTTCTTGAGATAGTAGCGGATAACCTCGGTCATATATATCATATGAGAGGCGTAGATTTCGTCGTGGTCGTAAATTACCGTACCGTGATCGCAAAGTCCCTGATTCGACTCAAAGGTAACGCAGGGGGTTCCGCAGCAGTGGTGCATTGCTGAGGGGAGATTGAAGGACACCTGCGGATCTCTTTCCTCGTAGTTGGAAATCGGTACAACTGCATAACGAACGCCTGCGGCGTCGCATTTTTCCTTAACGAGATTTGCTATTTCGAAGGTTTCGATTTTTGCCTTTTTAGCGCCGTAGTCGGTATCAAGCATACAAGCGGTAGAGTTTGAGCCGCCGTGGAAAAGCACGGAAAAATCGGGAGCATCGTTGCGGCAAACGTCAAGCACTGCCTGTGTTCCCGTGGAAATCTTGCCACCGATGAAATCCTCGTGCATCATATTTACGCCCTCATCGTTGAAATAGCCGCCGAGATAATCAACGTAGGGAAGAATCGGGTGCTTCATCTTGCATTCCGGCCATCCGGCAAGCGTGCCGTCCTTCCACGTGCCCTGGTTGAAATAGCGGAGATCCTCGAAGCTCTTTCCAACGAAGGTGTTGAACGGAATATGGCTTCTTCCGTCGGGGTTTACCATAGGGATAAGTATAAGGTGCACCTTCTTTGCCAGCTCAACAAGCTCGTCATATCTCGTACCGGCATAGTCGGTTCCGGTCTCGATAAGCTTAATGAGGTTAAGCATAGCGCAGGTGCCCTCAAATTCGCCGCCGTGAGTACAGCCTACCATGAATATCGTGGGAATATAATCGTCCCCCGATTTGTCTGCGTAGCATTCGGGGTGCTTCGCGCCGAGCGCGCTTGAAAGGTTGGCGGTTCTTTCGGGAAGGTTAGAGGTTCCGTACTCAACCTTATATATCGGGCGTCCTCCTGCCGAATCGTACACCTTGGTTACGGTTCCGCCCTTCACAAGCTCAAGTGCTTCCTCGACCTCCTTGAGCGTGGTTTTCCAGTAAGCAGGGGTTGGCATGTCTTTCGGTATTGCTCTCATTTGTAAGTACCTCGCAAATATTTGATATTAAAATTATAGCATTGTTTTTGCCGTTTGTAAAGTTGTTTTACAGCTTTTTCCGTATTTTTATCTTGCCATAATCTCGGGGAAATCTGTTATAAAGCGTGCGTAAAGCGCCTTTGCACCGAGAACGTCGGGGTGAACGCGGTCTGCCGAGAGCATTTTCTCATACCACGGGCTGTAAAGCTCCTCGCCGCCTACTGCCTTCGCAAAATCAACGTAACGGCGTCCCGACGCTTTTACGTAATCGTTTTTAAAGGTGTTTATTCGCTCGGGAACGTTCGGCACGGTGGAAAGAATGGGGATAATTCCTTTTTCGTCGCAAATCTTCAAAAATTCGTCTGCAGAGCTTAAATAGTCAGCGTTTATTTCGTTTGGCATATCCATATTGTTCATACCCATACACCATACGGCAAACTTGGGCGTGCCGTACTTGAGCAACTGCTTGAAATCGAGAAGGGCAGCGACGGAGTCCCTGCCGGGAAAGCCCGAAAGAAGATACTGTGTGTATCCGTTTTCGTAAAGGTAGCAGGGCCACCTGTTTGCCAAGCGCGAATTAAAATATGAGTCACCGAAAAGCCAGATGCTCTTGGAATAATCCGAACAGCTCCAGCGCAGTGTTACGTCGGTTATCTCTCGATTTTTGCTGACCGCAAAAATCTCTCCGTTGCTTCCGTTCCAGCATCTGTCTATAACGCCGCTCTGATAAACTCCGTTCGACGTAGCTATTGTGATTTTCGCCGTAGAATATCCGACGTCAATTGCAATGTTTATATTGCCCGATAATTTAAGACCGTGCTCCCTTTGCGCAAGAAGTCTTTCGTTCTCAAAATATCCGTAAATATTGACGTGTGTAGCGGTTATCTCGGCGTAAGATGCCCAGTAAAGCGCCTCGCCGTGACCGATGCGCAATACATCCTCTGCCGCAAACTCCTCGGTTGTAAAGGAAATTGTCAATTGCTTGTTGGCTATTACGTGGTTTTCCTCAAGCTTAATATATTCTCCCGGCGCAAGGCGCGCGGCATTCGTCACAATGCTTCCGGCGCAGAGCGCCGTATTTGCAGTATTCAACGTGCTGTTCTTCATATCGTTATACCTCTTCAATAAGAAATAATAGTATAGTCATATACTATCACATCAGGGAGCTTTTGTAAATAATTTTGGATAAAAATTTTCGATTTCTTTTTTGGTATTGCTTTTTTTCTCATTTGATGGTATCATATATTTATCAGTTGCAAATCAAGGACAAATGAAAACGAGGTATTTTATGAGAATTATATTTGTAAGGCACGGAAACCCTAACTACGAGCTTGACTGCCTGACCGAGCTCGGTCACGTTCAAGCTGAATCTGCCGCCGAAAGACTGAAGGGTGAGGGGATTGAGGCTATCTTTTCATCAACCTGCGGAAGAGCCCTCGAAACCGCTGCTCACACAGCAGAAAAAATAGGCATTAGTATCACCCCGTGTGACTTTATGCGTGAAATTGACTGGACATCAAAGGATGGAACACCGGTTTTTCAAAACGGTCATCCGTGGTATTATGCAGATGAATATATATGTGCTGGTAAATGTCTTAATGACGTTGATTGGCAAAATGATCCGCTTTACTCAAAAACAAAAACCCCTGCAAGCGTCGAAGCAGTCGGCAGAGGGCTTGATGAGTGGCTCGTGGGCCTTGGATACGAAAGAGAAGGCTACTATTACAAAGTAAGGGAAGAAAAATATAAGACGGTGGCTATGTTTTGCCACGGCGGCTCCTTTGCCGCTGCAGTGACGCACCTTCTTAATCTCCCTATGCCTCTCGTTCTTTTGCTCATTCCGTTACAACAGACGGGAATCTTTGAGCTTGAGCTGACAGGCGAACAGGGAAGTCTTATAACTCCGCGGTTGTACAAAGCAAACGGCACAAGACACCTTTTAAACGATAATATAAAAGTTACGTAACTTCAAAAAACCGTAGCTACGCGTGCTATAATACGTGTGCAAATCGAGTCAAAAGAGGAAATATATGAAACCTAAGGTCAGATTAAACGAAAATGCCGAAATAGTAAAAACGATAAGGGAAGGCCTGAAGGCGAAGGGGGGCTACTGTCCTTGCCGCCTTGAACGCACTGAGGATAACAAATGCATCTGTAAGGAATTTCGCGAGCAGATAGCAGACCCGAGCTTCGAGGGCTATTGCCACTGTATGCTTTACTACAAGGAAAAATAAAAAAACGCACTCGGATGAGTGCGTTTTTTGCTTGAAAATTACTTGTCTTCCTTAAGCGTTGCAAGAATCTGCTTGAGAAGACCCTCGGTGGAGTTTTCAGCAGCCACTCTCGCAGCCTCTGCGGCAGCAGCCTCCTCGGCAGCCTTTGCCTCTGCTTCCTTAGCGGCCTTTTCTTCAAGGAAAGCCTTAACAGCCTCTTTGTCAGAAAGCTTGATGCCGGCAGCCTTGAGTTCCTTCTTTTCTTCCTTGGTGAGCTTGCCCTTGGAGGCCTTAACCGCACCCTCGCGAAGATTGTTGATAATCTTTACGATAGAGAAGAGAACGAAAGCAATAATGAAGAAGTTCAGAACTGCGTTAATGAATGCACCCCAGTCAATGTAAATCGAGGTTGCAAGGTCGATTTCAGCCGTAGCATTTCCTGCCTCGTCGAGCACGTAGCTCTTTTTGAGGAAGGTGAAAAGCTCGCTGAGAGAATCAGCACCGAGAATGAGTGCAAGAACCCAGTTGATTATGGGCTTGAGTATGTAATTTGTAAGACCGTTAACTATAGCGGTGAACGCACTACCAACGGTAACACCGACAGCCATATCGATAACGTTGCCGCGTGTTATAAACTTTTTGAATTCAGCAAAAAAGTTTTTCATTTTGCATCTCCTTTTTTATTTTTTAACATAACAATTATACGAAATTTAAATAATTTTGTCAATACGTAGCTCAAAATATTGAAGAAAAAGGAATTAGCAGGACAAGTAATTTATAAAAAATATTGAATATTTCGGGAATTTATGCTATAATTACTAAAAACGACGTCAACGCTATAAGGAGGTAGAATTGTGAGAATAGTTATTATAGGCTTTGGCTCGATAGGAAAAGCTATCTTGAAGGCGATTGCCGTAGATGATCATACGATTACAATTATCGACGAGAATAAGGACGTAATAGAGAGCGCGATAGAAAAATACGACGTTTTCGGAGTCGCTGGTAACGGCGCCTGCGTTGATATTCAAAAGGAAGCGAAAATTAAAGGTGCCGATCTCGTAATAGCCCTTACACAAAGCGATGAGCTCAATGTGTTTGCCTGCCTCGTTGCGAAGAAAGCAGGTGTTAAAAACACCGTTGCCCGTGTCCGCAATCCGCATTACAGCAAGCAGATAATGGATATGAAGGACGAGCTTGGCATTTCCATGATCGTTAATCCCGAGAAGGACACCGCGACAGAAATTCTCAATATGATAAGCCTTCCTTCAATAATGCAGGCAGAGTATTTTGCGCGCGGCAAGGTAATGCTCGCCGAAATAGTGGTTGAGAAAAAATGCTCGCTTATTGGCGAAACACTTATATCAATGAATCGCAGATTCGCAACGAGAGTTCTCGTCTGCGCTGTACAGCGAGATGATGAGGTAATCATTCCGACGGGCAATTTCATGTTCTGTGAGGGAGATAGGGTGTATTTCACATCTGACGCCGCATCACTTCGCTCCTTTCTGACCGAAATCAATCTTGTAAATTCTCCGCTTAAGAACATAATGATAGTCGGAGGGGGAAGAATAGGCTTCTACCTTGCAGAGGAGCTTTCCCGCAAAAAGCATAATATAAAGCTTATTGAAAGCAATAAGGAGGAGGCGGAAAGGCTTGCCGAAACGCTTCCGCGCGTCACCGTCATTCACGGAAACGGCACGCGCCACGACCTCCTTCTCGAGGAGGGAATTGAGGCGATGGACGCTTTCGTTGCCTTGACGAATATAGACGAAGAAAACCTCGTCGTATCTATGTTCGCTAATAAAATGAATGTAAAGAAGACAATAACGCAGATAAAGAGCGACGACCTTTACGACATTCTCGGTGAGCTCGGGATAGAAAACAACGTGTCTCCGCAGGAAATTGTTGCAAACAGAATAATAAGCTATATACGAGCTCTCGCCAACAATAGGGGCAGTAATGTGTTGACACTTTACCGCCTTGTGAACAATCAGGTAGAGGCACTGGAGTTTTCGGCAAAAAAGCAGGAAAAATTTTATAACAAGCCGTTAAGAGAGCTAAAAATAAAGGAAAACTGCCTTATTGCGTGCATAATCAGAGAAAATGAGGTTATTATCCCCGACGGAAGCTCTACCATAATGCTTGGCGACAACGTTATAGTTGTAACCGCACACAAAAACTTTGATGATTTGACAGATATTCTTGAATAAGGATTTATTATGAACTACAAATTGCTCGGTAGAATCTTGGGCAAGATCATGATACTTGAGGGCATATTGATGCTCGCACCGCTGCTGGTGAGTATTATATACAGGGAGAATTTTGTATATCAGCTCGCCTTCATAGCTCCGATTGCGACACTCGTTACGCTGGGACTCTTGCTTCAGATACCAAAACCAAAAAGAAATATTATCTATCAGAAGGAGGGCTTTGCCCTTGTTGCCCTCGTGTGGATAATAATGACGCTTTTCGGAGCTGTTCCGTTTGTTATAAACCGCGATATACCGAACTATATCGATGCGTGCTTTGAGATAATGTCCGGCTTCACCACCACGGGTGCAAGCGTCATAAACGATATAACGGCAATCTCCCATTCTTCTCTCTTTTGGAGGAGCTTTTCTCACTGGATTGGTGGCATGGGAATACTTGTGTTCGTGTTGATTTTCATTCCCGAGAGCAACGACGGCTCATCAATGCACCTTCTGCGTGCGGAGAGCCCGGGACCTCAGGTGGGTAAAATTGTCTCGAAAATGAAGATGACCACCCGAATACTGTATCTCATATATCTTGGAATGACTGTTATAGAGCTGGCAATTCTCATGCTTGACAAGCCGATACCCGGCTACGAGGATGAAAAGTTCTTCTTCAGCCTGCTCGCAACCTTCGGTACGGCAGGCACGGGCGGCTTTGGATTTGTTCCCGGAAGCATGGAGCTTCTCAACCCCTTCTCTCAATACGTAATTGCGATATTTTTGATATTGTTCGGTGTGAATTTCGGGCTTTATTATCTTATTTTGGTTGGCAAGGCTCGCGACGTGCTGCGTAGCGAAGAGGTAAAGACCTATTTTATTATAGTTGCGACCGCGGTCGCCTTCGTTTTCATAAGCCTCGTTGGAAAATTCAATGCGCTCCATCAGTTTGATTATACAACATAGGAGGCATTCCGCCATTCGCTATTCCAGGTGGCATCCCTCATCACAACCGCAGGATATACTACCACAGACTATAACGTATGGCCGATGCTCGCACAAACAACGCTTATAGTCATGATGTTTATAGGCGGCATGGCAGGCTCAACCGCGGGCGGTATGAAGGTTTCGCGTATAGTTATAGCTGTCAAGGGCGCATATATAAGTGTCAGGAAGCTGATAAATCCGCGCTACGTTCCCAAGGCGAAGTTTGAAGGAAAAACTCTCGAGGAAAAAACTACAACGGATGTATTTTCGTTCCTTACCTTATATTTCTTTATACTTATATGTGCGGTATTCATTCTGTCGTTCGACCCTATAAACGGGCAGGAAATTACCATTGTCTCAGATGCGGGAGAATATACGGTAACTCACGGATTTTTCAGCAACTTCTCCGCCGCTCTTGCTTGCTTCTCAAATATAGGCCCTGCGTTTGAGGCGGTCGGACCATACGCAAGCTATGATGCATACAGTTATTTTTCCAAGATTGTACTTACTCTTGCAATGCTTATAGGAAGACTCGAAATACTCCCTGTATTTATATTGTTCAATCCTAAAACCTGGAAAAAAACTTAATATAAAAAGAAAAACAGAGCAAAGCGGCATCGCAGCGTTGCTCTGTTTTTTGTCTGTTGTTCTCTTTGTGACAAAATCACGGTAAAAGAACGAAAAATAGGGTATAATAGGCTTACAAAAAAGAAAAGGAGCCTAAAAAATGTCTGTTTTAAAAATAAATAAGAGTAATTTTGAATCAATAAAGAATAACGAGAGAGTGCTTCTCGATTTTTATGCCGATTGGTGCGGTCCCTGCCGTATGGTAGCTCCAATAATTGATGAAATTGCAAGTGAGAGGTCGGACGTTACGGTTGGAAAAATCAACGTTGATGCCGAGCCTGAGCTCGCGGCAAAATTCGGGGTTTACAGTATACCTACGCTCGTCGTATTGAAAAACGGAGAGGTCATCAGACAATCTGCGGGTGCCCGCCCGAAGGAGCAGATAATCGCGATGTTAAACGGTTAAGGCGCGTAGCCTTTTCTTATCAAGGATTTTAATACCGCTGCTACGCGAAACCTCTACAATGCCTTCGGATGAAAAATACTTGAGCATTCTTGATACAACCTCACGGGCAGAGCCCATATATTTTGCTATCTGCTCGTGGGTCAGCCTTACCGTGTCGCCGCCCGTCTTTGAAATTTCGTCAAGCAGGAATATCGCGAGCCTTTTGTCCATGCTCATAAACAATATCTGCTGCATGACCCACATAACGTCTGAAAAACGGCTCAACGCCGCCTCAAGCGTAAAAATTTTCACCTCTGGCAGTCTGCGTGAAACGTCCTCGTATGCGCAACCGCCGACAACGACACACTCGCTGTTTTCCTCGGAATCTACGAAAACGTCAAAGGTAATTGTGTCAAGCACGCAGGATGCCGAAAAAATGCACAAATCCCCCGAAAAAAGTCGGTAAAGGGTGATTTCCTTGCCCTCGTCAGAAAGAATATAAAGCCGCAGTGAGCCGCTTTTTATAAGAATTACACCGGTGCATTCGTTTCCGTTATGTATGTTGGTGCCTTTCTCAAAATAAACGTTTTGCGATGAATTTAAGAAGGTTTCTCTGTCAATATCGCTCAGCCTGTCCCAAAATGGAAAGGAAGCTCTGAACAGCTCGGTCAATTCCTGTGTATCCATAGATGCTCTCCGTATGATACTAATTATGTTTAAATTATATCACAGTTTTTTAAAGTGGTCAACAAAAATGTGACCAAGTCACTGACAAAACCGAAAAAGTGTGCTATAATGGTGTCACAAACAAAAAAACGGAGGACACTATTATGTGTGAAAATAAGTTTTATATCTGCGAGCGTTGCGGAAATCTTGTAGGAATGATAAACGATTCGGGAGTAAGAATGATGTGCTGCGGTCAGAAAATGACAAAGCTTGAGGCGGGCACCGTTGAGGCAAGCCGCGAAAAGCATATCCCCGTCGTAACGGTTGAGGGAAGCACTGTAACCGTGACTGTTGGCTCTGTCGAGCACCCTATGGCAGAGGAGCACAGCATCCTCTGGGTATATCTTCAAACCGATAAGGGCGGTCAGCGCAAATGCCTTGAAGTAGGTAAAGCTCCGACCGTAACCTTCTCACTCGCGGACGAGAGGCCTATCGCCGCATACGCATACTGTAATCTTCACGGTCTTTGGAAGGCCGAAATCTAATAAAAAAGGAAGTAAACGCCATGATGAATTCAAAGGTACACGAGCTTTTAAACCAGCAGATTAACAAGGAATTTTATTCCGCATATCTTTATCTCGATTTTTCAAACTATTTCAAGGCACAAGGCCTTGACGGCTTTGCAAATTGGTATATGATTCAGGCGCAGGAGGAGCGCGACCACGCGATGCTGTTCTATCAGTATCTCCAAAACGAGAATCAAGCGGTTACCCTCGAGGCAATCGCAAAGCCCGACAAGAAATTTACCTCTCACCTCGACGTGCTTAAGGCAGGACTCGAGCACGAGGAATACGTAACCTCCCTGATCAACGATATATATTCAGCCGCACACGAGGTAAAGGATTTCCGTACTATGCAGTTCCTTGACTGGTTCGTTAAGGAGCAGGGCGAGGAGGAAAACAACGCCAACGATATGGTAACGAAGATGGAGCTTTTCGGCACCGATCCCAGAAGCCTCTATATGCTCAATCAGGAGCTCGCGGCAAGAGTGTATTCAGCGCCCTCGCTGGTGCTTTGATATATGAGGTACGAGGCGCCCACGGTAGTGTTCGTTGAAATAACCGTTTCCGACTTAATAGCGACAAGCGGCTTCGACGGCACCGATCAGGAGATTAGGATTTATTAATTATAGCAAAAACTGCAAGCAGTCGATGGGCTTGCAGTTTTTTCTTTTCCACTGCCAAATTCGGAATTGAAAAAACTGAAAAAATTTTTAAAAGGGCTTGAAAAACCTTTTAAGATGTGATATACTGTATCAGTAATGTGAAAAAGCACATATTTGGACAGGTATCGAAGTGGTCATAACGGGACTGACTCGAAATCAGTTGTACCTTACGGTACCGTGGGTTCGAATCCCACCCTGTCCGCCAAAAAAACGACAGGTTTCGACCTGTCGTTTTTTTATCCAAGCCGCAGGCTTGGTATGGCATCATCGCGCTTCGGATAAAATCATTGACAATGCGATAATTGATATGGTACAATAAATTTAGCGCAAGAAAATATTATTAAAAAGCGGAGGCGTGACACTATGAACGGAATAATCGTTTGTGACGGAAAAATCAGTGAGAATAGAGTTATAATCAGCAAAAACAAGCACGAGGGAATCATCTCGGCAGAAGATTTCAAGGCGGTTGTCGAGGAGCTTAAGGATAGCCTTATTTACGTCGAGGGCGTAGAGGAATCAAGCTATGACAACAGTGACGACGACAGAGCGGGGTGCTACAGCAGCAGATGGCCCTTCGGCTACTATTGCGAAATTGATCCCGAGAACAATTCGGAGCATCTGCTTCGCATAGACGGCAAAATAGTGGGTATTGTCTTTTTTGTCAGACAAGGATACGGTAGGGACGTTGATTTTTACCCCTTCCTCTTCGACGATAGCATTCAGAACCAAATGCGCACCGGTTACGGTGCATCGCATAGCTCTGACTATATTTACGTTAATAAGGTCACCTTGGTAAAACGTGGCGAAAACGGCGCTCCCGAAAGTGGCAGACGTATTTACTTTAGCAAGGGAAAGAGCGATACCTCTCTTTGATATACCCGAGCAGCCCTCTTTTTAGCAGAAAGAGGGCTGTTTTTCTTTTTGCATGTAGCCGATCGGCAATTTTTTAAAAAAGTTGTGTCGCCCCATTGACATTCGCGAAAATTAGGAGTATAATATTATCAAACGGTTGAACAACTGTTCAACTATAATACGGGAGTGAGCTATGAACAAGGATAAATATAGGGAAGCGCCCGCTTGTGAATGCGAGGAGCTTCATACCGAAAAGGTTGCCGCCGCGCTAAAGAGGATGCCCGAGAACGAAACTATCTATGAGCTTTCGGATTTTTTCAAGATTCTCGGCGATTCAACGCGCGTCAACATCCTTTTTGCCATTGACGGTGATCCGATGTGCGTTTGCGATATTGCCGCCGCGCTCGGCATGACCAAATCGGCAGTGTCGCATCAGCTGAAGATTCTGCGTCAGAACCATCTTGTGACGTATAGAAAAAACGGAAAAAACGTTTTCTATTCTCTTGCTGACGATCACGTTCGCGATATCATAGAAAAGGCACTTGAGCATATAAAAGAATAAAGGAGAAAAACACTATGAAAATCAAGTATACCATTACAGGCATTGATTGCCCCAACTGCGCCGCAAAGCTTGCAGGTATTATGGAGTCCAAGGATGGAATCGAGAGCGCTAAAATCAATTTCCTGACCGAAAAGCTCACCGTCGAAACCTCGCTTCCCGAGGGCGAAGCATACGAGCTTCTCACAGCATCTGCAAAAGCATTTTCCAAAGACATTAAAATAGAAAAATGAAAAAAGTAATATCGCTTTATAAAAACGGGCTTGTGCGAATAATCGCAGGGCTTGTCTTCTTTATCCCCGCCTTCATCCTTGACAGGATATCCGCCTCACAGCCGACGCATACCCTATACATAATCGCAACCCTACTGTACGTAATTGCGCTTTTGATTGTGGGAATACCCGTGTTCCTCTCTGCCGTGCGCGGCATATTCAGGGGCGATCTTCTGGATGAAAAATTTCTGATGAGTATTGCCTCGATTGGCGCAATGATAATCGGAGATATGTCCGAGGGCGTTGCCGTAATGCTTTTCTTCCTCGTTGGAGAATATTTCGAGCATCGCGCCGTCGCGCATTCCCGTAAATCAATAAAGGCTCTTATGAGCATCTGTCCCGACGAGGCAACTCTGCTCACCGAAAACGGCGAAGAAGCCGTAGATGCCGAGGACGTGCCCGTAGGCAGTACGATTATAGTCAGAGCAGGGGAGCGAATACCCATTGATGCCGAGGTCATAAGCGGCACCGCGGATATCGATACCTCCGCTCTTACGGGAGAATCCGTTCCGCGCCCTGCATCACCCAGCTCAACAGTTGAAAGCGGAGCTGTTGTGCTAAACGGCGTCATCACCTGCAAAACGCTCCGTCCAGCAGAGGAATCGGCGGCCGCGCGCATACTCGAGCTTGTTGAAAACGCAAACGAAACCAAATCAAAGGAAGAAAGCTTCATCACAAGGTTTTCGCGCTACTATACTCCCATAGTCGTCGGACTTGCGGTAGTTATGGCAATTCTTCCGCCCCTCGTGAGTGAAATGACCTTCACAGAGTCGGTATATTCAGCCCTCACGTTCCTTGTCATTTCCTGTCCCTGCGCGCTTGTTATCTCGGTGCCTATGGCATTTTTCGGCGGCATCGGCGGTGCCGCATCGAAGGGCATACTTTTCAAGGGCGGCAACGTCTTTTCTCCGCTTGCAAATGCCGATACCTTCGCCTTTGATAAAACGGGAACGCTCACTACGGGAAGCTTCCGTCTTGGCGAAATTAAGGCAACCGGAATCTCCGAAAACGAGCTGCTGTATTACGCCGCGAGCGCCGAATACGGCTCAAATCACCCAATCGCCACGGCTATAAAAGCAACGGTAGAGGCACCATCTGTTCCAACCGATTATCACGAGATTGCAGGGCGCGGCGTAGTCGCTACAGTCGACGGAAAAAGGGTAATAGTCGGCAACTCCGAGCTCCTCTGCGAGCATGGTATAAGCACCGATGACGCCGCCTCAACCGCGGCACTTCACATTGCTGTTGAAAACGCTTACAGCGGAAGTATTTTTGTAATAGACGACATAAAAACCGAGGCAGAAAGCGCAATTAAAAGAATTAAGTCAAGTGGCGCAAAAAGGACTGTTATGCTTTCGGGCGACAGATACGAGAGTGCCGCGCGTGTTGCGAGCGCGGTTGGAATAGACGAGCTTCACGCCTCGCTTTTGCCCGAGGAAAAATACTCGAGACTACGTGAAATCATTGCCGATTCGCGCTCGGTGGTTTACGTTGGCGACGGCATCAACGATGCTCCAGCACTTGCAACGGCAAATGTGGGCGTCGCTATGGGGGCAATAGGCTCCGACAGCGCAATAGAGGCGGCAGACGTGGTTATTATGTCCGACAAGCTCGACCGCCTTCCCACCGCGATTAAAATAGCCAAAAAGACTGTATCAATTGCTAAAATGAACATCGCCTTTGCCCTCGCTGTAAAGGGGCTTATACTTGTTCTTTCGGCTATCGGCTACGCTAATATGTGGCTCGCCGTTTTTGCCGACGTAGGCGTGGCTGTTATCGCTATTCTCAATTCCATAAGAACTCTTCGAGTAAAGGAATAAGCTATGGCGGAATACTATATGCTGAATAAGCCGCGCGGCTGTATAACCGCGCGGCGCGACCCCCGTCACAGGACGGTTATGGACTGTTTTCCCGACGACAAGCGTGACGTGCTTTTTCCCATCGGCAGACTTGATAGGGATACCGAGGGGCTTTTGCTCGTAACCGATGACGGAGCGCTGTGCGCGCGCCTGCTTACCCCCGAAAATAAGGTTGAGAAGGAGTATTTCTTCTACGCCCTCGGCTCTCTTACCGACGACCTTCGCGAGCAGATAGAGCAGGGCATCAAGCTCTACCCGACGAAAGAATATATATCCTCTCCTGCCGCAATATCAATTCACGGCGAAGCAGCTCTCGCGGATATAAGGTCGTTCCTTTCACCCGAGGAGCTGAAAAAGGCAAACCGCCGCCCCAATACGCCCGTATTCTACGGTACGGTTACCGTCACAGAGGGCAAAAAGCATCAGGTGAAGCGCATGCTTCTCTTCGGCGGCTGTAAGATAGTGTACCTGAAGCGCATCCGTATGGGAAATCTTTCGCTCGATGAATCTCTTGCCACGGGTGAATATCGCCCCCTGACCGAGAGTGAGCTTTTAAGCCTATAAAAAATGCGTACAACCTTGCGTTGTACGCATTTTTTATCTTCCGCTGTTTTTCATTTCGCGCTCAATAACTCTTGCGGCATCTCTTTTTGCAACCGAGTCGCGCTTGTCATATAGCTTTTTACCCTTGCAAAGTCCAATTGCCATTTTAACGTAAGAGCCCTTGAAATAGAGGGAAAGAGGCACGAGCGTGTAGCCGTCGCGCGATACCAGACCGGTAAGCTTCATAATCTCGCGCTTGTGCATAAGCAGCCTTTTCGGGCGCAGTGGATCCTTGTTGAAGATGTTTCCGTGATCATAAGGACTTATATGCACACCGAGGGCAAACATCTCGCCCCCGTCAATCTCGCAGTAGGAATCCTTAAGATTAACACCTCCGGCGCGCAAGGACTTTACCTCCGTGCCGAAAAGCTCGATTCCCGCCTCGTAAACCTCCTCAACGAAGTAATCGTGGCGCGCTTTTCTGTTGTCGGCTATAATTTTGTTATCTTTTTTTTCCGCCATAGCTTCCTCCGTTATAGGTTTTTCTATATTTTACCATAAAAAGTGGGCAAAATCAATACCTTATGAAAAAGCCGAGGAAATAAGCTCTAAAATTTTAAACTTCGCCTTGTATCCGCCGCCCGAAATCAGAACGAGCTCCTCGTCGGTATACTTTTGCACGGCGGTGTCGGCGGGGGCGTTTTCGGTTGCTATATCAACGCACATAGGCGGAAACATCACGCACCACCAGTTTTGTCCGCTCCCCTCACCAATAAAAATCTGAAGGGATGTGTAAACACCTGCAGGTAGTGAAAAATCATCGTACTCGCGCGTTTCATACCACTCCTTGCCAACCGTTACGCTCACGTCGTGCTCATAGCCCATATCCTGCACGACTCCGCGGCAAAAATCGCTAATCTCATCCGTCATCCCCATAAGCTCCGCCTCTGCCGATGCGGCACAGTCGAATTCGGCAAGCATAGACCCGTATTCCGAAAGGACGGCATCGCGCACTGCAAGCTTGATTGCCTGGTCCTCTCGGCTATCCGAGTTCGCAAGAATATGTAGCCTCACAGTATCCTCATAAACGGCGCCCTCGGCCTCGGTCGGCATAACTGCTATAAAAAGAGTTGCAAGCAAAACCATAGCGCAGGAAAATATCAAATTTTTTCTCATAATAACCTCCATTCTGTTTTAGTAACCCAATTTTTGCCACGGATAATCTCTTTTATTCACAAAAGAGGTAATATTTGTTGACTTTCGGATTTTGGTATGTTAAAATGATTACGTCAACTAATAAAAAAGGAGAATTATTATGATTCCAAGCATTCCTCCGATTCAGAACCCCGAAAGATACTCGGAGTTTAACCTCCCTCGCGAAAAGGTAGAGGCGGCGCTCAATGAGGCCTTCAAAAAGGTAGACCTCGGAATAGAGCATCACGGCTTTAAATTTCCCAACGAATATAGCAAGAACAACGTATATGCAACCATAGAAAATACGTCAGGCTGGGGCAACGGATTCTGGTCGGGCATACTCTGGCACGCTTATCAGCTTACAGGCGATGAGAAATATAAAAACGTCGTTATCGGTCAGATTCCCAGCTATACCAAGAGAATAACCGAGAAAATCGGAGTAAACCATCACGATATGGGCTTCCTTTTCTCACTTTCCTGCGTCGCGGCATGGAAGCTGTGCGGCAACGAGGAAGCAAAGGCGGCGGCTCTTATGGCGGCAGAGCACCTCACTACACGCTATCGCACTCCCGGTGACTTTATTCAGGCTTGGGGTAACGTAAACGATCCCAAGGATAACCGTCTTATCATAGACTGCCTTCTCAACATTCCGCTTCTTTATTGGGCAAGCGAGGTAACCGGTGATCAAAAGTATGACGAGATGGCTTGGAAGCATTTTAATACCACGATAAGCGTTTGCTGCCGTCCTGACGCAAGCACCTATCATACATATTACTTCGACGCCGAAACAGGCGCTCCCGTAAAGGGTGTAACCCATCAGGGCGCATTCGACGAATCCGCCTGGGCTCGCGGTCAGGCATGGGGTATATACGGCCCGATGCTTACCCGTACGTATAAGGAAAGCGATGGAGCAATGCAGGTCTTCAAGGCAACAAGCTCCTATTTCCTCAACCATCTCCCCGAGGACTACGTTCCGTTCTGGGATCTCTGCTTTACAGACGGAGCCGACGAGCCGCGCGATACCTCATCCGCCGCTATTGCCTGCTGCGGTATGCTTGAGGCCCTTAAGCATATGGATAAGGCAGATCCTCTTTACAGCATTTTCACCAACGCTGTAAACAGAATTATGAACTCTCTCATAGATAACTACACCAGCAAGGATGTTCCTGAGGCAAACGGACTCCTTCTTCATCAGACCTATGCGAAGCCGCAGGGAATAGGTATTGACGAGATGAACATTTGGGGTGACTATTTCTATATGGAAGCGCTTCACAGACTCGTAGACCCCGACTGGAAGCTCTATTGGTAAAAAGCAATCGCCGCACGTCTGTGCGGCGATTTTTAATATAAAAAGGAACGCCGAAGCGTTCCTTTTGTTTTTATGCCTTGTTTGCGGAGCCGAAAAGCTCAATCTTTTCGCGTACGGTAGCCTTTATTGCTTCGGTACCGGGAGCGAGAAGCTTTCTCGGGTCAAAGCCCTTGCCCTGAAGGTCCTTGCCTTCTTCAACGTACTTTCTCGTAGCCGCCGCAAAAGCAAGCTGGCACTCTGTGTTAACGTTGATCTTGGAAACGCCGAGAGAGATAGCCTTCTTTATCATATCCTCGGGAATGCCGGTGCCGCCGTGAAGAACGAGGGGCATATCGCCGACCTTTTCACTTATCTTTGCAAGAACGTCGAAGTTAAGACCTGCCCAGTTAGCAGGGTACTTGCCGTGAATGTTTCCGATTCCTGCCGCAAGCATGGTAACACCGAGATCTGCAATCATCTTGCACTCGTTGGGATCGGCAACCTCGCCTGCGCCAACAACGCCGTCCTCTTCGCCGCCGATAGAGCCAACCTCTGCCTCGATAGAGAGTCCCTTCGCGTTACAAACCGCAACGAGCTCCTTGGTTTTTGCAATATTTTCTTCAATGGGATAGTGCGAGCCGTCAAACATAACGGAGGAGAATCCTGCCTCAATGCACTTGTATGCGCCCTCGTATGAGCCGTGGTCGAGGTGGATTGCAACGGGAACGGTAATTCCAAGATTTTCAATCATACCCTTAACCATACCGACGATGGTGCTGTAGCCGCACATATACTTGCCCGCGCCCTCGGAAACACCGAGAATAACGGGGGACTTCATTTCCTCAGCGGTAAGAAGTATAGCCTTTGCCCACTCAAGATTGTTGATGTTGAACTGACCGACAGCATAGTGGCCTGCCTTTGCCTTAGTCAGCATTTCCTTTGCAGAAACTAACATAATTTATATCTCCTTGGTTTTTTATTAGCTGATAATCATTATACTGTAATTTTTGACAAAAATCAATACTTTTTCGCGAAATCCTCACGCAATCCACGAAAAATTCTATTTTCAAGTAAATCTTTTCAAAACTATTGAATTTTCTTAATATTTGTTATATAATAAGGGGTAATAATCATAAAAACAAAATCAAGGACTGAAAAACAATGCTTGATATCAGATTTGTAAGAGAAAATCCCGAAGCTGTAAAGGAAAACATCAGAAAGAAATTTCAGGATTCCAAGCTTCCCCTCGTGGACGAGGTAATTGCGCTCGATGAGCAGATGCGCGCAAACAAAAAGAAGGCAGACGACCTTCGTGCCAACAGAAACAAGGTGTCCAAATCCATCGGCGCCCTTATGGGACAGAAGAAATTTGCCGAGGCAGAGGAGGCAAAGAAGCTCGTTGCAGAGCAGGCAGCCGAGCTTGCCGCTTGCGAGGCTCTTGAGGTCGAGCTTGACGAAAAAATCAAAAATATAATGATGGTCATTCCCAATATAATTGACCCCACCGTTCCCGTAGGTAAGGACGATTCCGAAAACGTTGAGGTGGAGCGCTTCGGCGAGCCCGTGACTCCCGATTTTGAGGTTCCTTATCACACCGATATTATGGAAAGCTTTGCGGGAATTGACCTTGACAGCGCGAGAAGAGTTGCAGGTAACGGCTTCTACTATCTTATGGGTGATATAGCTCGCCTTCATTCTGCAGTAATCTCTTACGCACGCGACTTTATGATCAACAGAGGCTTCACCTACTGTATCCCCCCTTATATGATTCGCTCCGGCGTGGTCACGGGAGTTATGTCGTTTGCCGAAATGGATGCCATGATGTACAAAATAGAGGGCGAGGATCTCTACCTTATCGGCACATCCGAGCACTCTATGATAGGTAAATTCATAGACCAGATAATTCCCGAAAAGGAGCTTCCGTACACCCTCACCTCGTACTCTCCCTGCTTCCGTAAGGAAAAGGGCGCGCACGGAATAGAGGAGCGCGGAGTTTACCGTATTCACCAGTTCGAAAAGCAGGAGATGATCGTCGTTTGTAAGCCCGAGGAATCTCCCGTATGGTTCAATAAGCTCTGGCAGAACACCGTTGATATGTTCCGCACCCTTGATATACCCGTAAGAACGCTCGAGTGCTGCTCGGGTGACCTTGCCGACCTTAAGGTAAAGAGCATAGACGTAGAGGCATGGAGCCCCAGACAGCAGAAATACTTTGAGGTAGGCTCCTGCTCCAACCTTGGCGATGCACAGGCTCGCCGCCTCAAGATTCGCATTAAGGGCGAGGACGGTAAGAATTACCTCGCACATACCCTCAACAACACCGTTGTTGCTCCCCCCCGTATGCTTATCGCATTCCTTGAAAACAATCTTAACGCTGACGGCTCCGTTAATATCCCTGTTGCACTTCGTCCCTATATGGGCGGTGCAGAGGTCATTTATCCTAAGAGATGATGAAGAGCATCGTAGTTATCGTAGGACCGAGCGGTGTCGGCAAGAGCACCGTGGCGTATAAAATGCTCGAGCTTGACGGAAGATTTGAATTCGTCCGCTCGGCAACCACACGCCCAAGACGTGATGACGGCAAGACGGATGAATATATCTATCTCACCGAAAAAGAGTTTTTCGACAGAGTCGAAAACGGAAAAATGCTCGAGCATATGCGCTACGGCGACAATTATTACGGCACTCCCGCCTCCGAGGTTGAGAGTATCTTTTCAGAGGGGAAAATTCCGCTTCTCGTGCTTGATATAAACGGTGCAAAAAGCCTTCGTGCAGGCAATTTTCCATTCCGCTCGGTAATAGTTTACGTTTATGAAATGCTTGACGTTATAATAGACCGCCTCGTTGCCCGTGCGGGTGATACACCCACGCAAAAGGAGCTTGAGAACATCGAAAAGCGCAAGGTGCTTAATATCGCAGACTACCGCTCCTTGCCCGAAATCTCACACCTCTTTGACGATTTTATCCGCAACGTCAGCGTTGACGAAACCGCACTTGCCGTTATAAAGCTTCTCGCGGATATACAGAACGGTAAGGAGCGCGACGGGGAGAAAATCGACACCGTGGTGGACGAGCTTTATTCATCGGCGAAATAAAATTGAGGAAAGTATTATGACGCATCAGAACAAATTCGGTATGTTTATACACTGGGGTACATACTCCATGCTCGGTTTGCACGAGCAGGCACTGAACAAATATCAGCTTAACAGGAAAGAATACGAGGGGCTTATCAATAAGTTCAATCCCGTTGATTACGACCCTGAAAAATGGGTACTGCTTGCAAAATCGGCAGGTATGAAGTATATCTGCTTCACAACCAAGCATCACGACGGCTTCTGTATGTGGGATACGAAATACACCGATTACAACGTTATGAATACCCCGTACGGCAAGGATACCCTGAAGATGCTCGCCGACGCGTGCAAAAAGCACGGCATGCTTCTCTCGCTTTATTATTCGAATCCCGATTGGCATCACGAAAATGCCTATAACCCCAATTCCTCTCATCAGTGGGCATCAGTAAACCCCGATGCCTCCGACCTTGACGCGTACCGCCTGTACATAAAGAATCAGATAACCGAGCTTCTTACGAATTACGGACCTATCTATACGTTTTTCTGGGACATTCCGCCCAAAATAGACGATACCTCTATGAACGAGCATATCCGCGCGCTTCAGCCCGATATCCTCATAAACGACAGAGGCTGGGATGCGGGAGATTTTTCAACTCCCGAGCGCGAATATGAGGATATGGAGGTCAAAAGCTTCAACCGTATGGTAGAGGCGTGCAACTCTCTCGGCGTGCAGAGCTGGGGTTACAGAGTCGGCGAGGATTTCTATTCGATGCGCCACCTGATAACATCCATTGACAGATATATGGCAATGGGCGCAAGCTACCTTCTCAACGTCGGCCCCGACGGCAACGGTGTTATTACCGAGGAATACTCGTCACGGCTTTTGAGGGTAGGCGATTGGTATAACCGTATGGAAGGCTGCCTTGAATGTGCCGAGCCCGACAGCTTCAAATATGAGGCAAAGCACGCAAGCCCCATCGCAACCAAGAAAAACGGTAAAACCTATCTGCATTTCTGCGACGGTCTTTATGCTGATTTCGTCGCACTTTCAAAATACCCAAGCCTTCCCAAAAGGGTTCGCCTTATGAATACAGGCGCGGAGCTACCGTTTTCCGAGGATCTGCTTCCCGAATTTTCGAACAAGGTCGGCGTGGCAGAGCAGGTGTTTCTTCACATCTGCGGAATCCCCGTTGACGAGCTCGAGTCAGAGGCAATAGTTCTTGAAATAGAGTGGTAAGCACTATAATTTTTAAAAATACAAAATCCCCATTTAGCGTGATGCTAAATGGGGATTTATTATTGCTTTAGCTTTCTTCAACAGGCTCCCAGATAACCGTGCCGTCTGTGGCAACGAGCTTTCTGTCCTCGGTTACGGAAAACGCGGTGTTACCTTCGCGAACCGTAATTTCATAAAGCGAGGTACAGCCGTCAAACGCACCCTCACCTATTGCGGTAACGCTGGCAAGGATTTCAAGGCTATAAACGCCGCTACAGCCCTTAAATGCATCAGCGCCTATGGTAGTAAGCTTTGTTTCATCCTCATACGTAAGCGAAATATTTTCGCAGTATGCAAATGCGCCCTCACCGATAACGGTAACCGATTCGGGAAGAGTAAGGTAGTCGGTGTCGGTCATAGCTCGAACGAGGGTTTTGCCGTCCTTGGTATAAAGATTGCCCTCAATCAGCTGATATGCGCTGTTGCTTCCCTGAAGCGTTATGGCAGTAATTTCGCAAAGCTCGGTGAGCGCACCGCTCTCAATGAGGGTAAGCGTCTCGGGTAAAACAAGAGTCTTAAGAGCTACGAAGGTGTCAAGCGCACCTGCCGTAAGAGTCGCGGTATCAACAAGCGTGAGTGCGGTAACTGTCGAGGCGTCTATATGAGTGAGCGCAGAGAGGGAAGCGGTCACCTCGGTAAGAGAATCGCATTCAGCAAACGCACCGTCACCGATAGCTGTAACAGTCGAGGGGATAACTATACCCACAATATCAAGCCCACGAAGAGCATTTGCGTTTATTTCATATTCTCCGCTCGGCAGAGTAAGCACGGAATTGTTTCCGAAATATCCTATAAGAATGTTTTCAAAGAAGAGGAAATCGCCGTTCCATACGTATTTGCTCTCTGCGGCAGCATCGGTATAAATAGCCTTCGTATACGCAAGCACGTCAGTAAGCTCTACTGCGGAGAGGTTATAGACCTCTGCAAGACGGTAACAGCCCTCAAAGGCATCCTCGGCAACCGAATTAACCGACGCGGGAACGGTTGCGGATATGAGATTTACACAGCCGGCAAACGCTCTTGCGCCAATCTCGGTAAGCTCGCTATCCTCTGCAAGAATAACGGCGTTGAGCTTTACACAGCCCTCAAAAGCGCCGTCATCAATAGACGTAATGCTCGCGGGCAGGGCAACGCTCTTAAGCCTTAATGCACCGCCAAAGGCGTCCTTCGTAACGGTTTCGCCGCCGTTAACGATCACGTTAACGAGAGCTCTTTTTGAGATAAGCTCGGCTACCTCAATAGAGACGGTAGCGTTCATAATATTATCGCATCCGGAGAATGCGCTCGCCGAGGCGGTAGCCGCGTTATTAACGTTAAGATTAGCAAGAGATGAGCAACCGCGGAATGCGTTTTCACCAATTGCGGTATTGCCGAGAACGGTTACAGATGCGAGCTCGTCGCAAATGTTGAAGGCGTATTCACCAATTGTAGCAACAGATTCGGGAATGACGATTTCTGCGAGGGATTCACAGTTGGAAAACGCGGATTTGCCGACAGAGGTAACGCTGTCGGGAAGAATAATGCTCTCAAGGCTTACACAAGCGGTGAAGGCATAATCCGCAATTGCCGTAACGTCACCGAGGAATCTGACACTCTTAACGTTTGATGCACCGTAAAACGTGTTCGACTTTATCTCCGTAATGCTCTCGGGAATAACAAGCTCGGTTGCAAGCTCGCCGCTTACGTAAAGATTTCTCGCGTAGAAAAGGGGAGAGTTGTAGCAATCGGCAAAATCAAGCTCGCACCATTTTTCAACGTCGCTTATATAAAGGGCAGAAAGCGCATCACAGCCGTAAAAGGCGTTGTCTCCAACACTTGTAACACCGCTTCCTATGGTAAGAGATTTGAGGCTCTTGCAGTTATAGAAAACGCTGTCGTTGATAGCGGTAACCGAATCGGGAATAACCGCGCTTTCAATGCTCGTTTTAGCAAACGCCTCGGCACCTATGCTCGTAACGCGCGCAGGGATATTAACACTGCGAAGCTCGTCACAGCCAAGGAACGCACCCTCGCCGATAGAGGTTACGGAGGAGGGAAGAATTACACTCGTAATACCCGCACAGCCGAAAAATGCACTGTCGCCAATGGCGGTGCCGCCGGTAATAACGACTGTTCTGAGGCTTTTGGGTACAAAATTCGGGTTTGCGGCGGCATTGTCAGCGCCGAAAACGTAGCCGAGGTAAGACTCCGCATCGGAGCCCTTCGCACCGATGTAGGGGAGAGTAAGCTTATCAAGTCTTGAGCTACCCGAAAGCATACCCTTTTCTATCTCGGCGTCGCCGATAATATCAAGAGATTTGAGGTTTGAAAGCGAGAAACAGGCAAGAGAGCGTCCCGAAACGGTAAGGTGCTCAATAGCATTACAGCCCGAAAAAGCATTTTCGGCAATCTCGGTAACACTGTCGGGAATATATACGCTGACAAGTGCTTCGCACTCTGCAAATGCCTCTGCGCCAATGCTGTCACCGCCGGTTATCACAAGAGCCTCAAGCGCTTCGGTATCTATCGAAGCAATAGCCCAGGTGGGAATTTCCGCAGTCTTTATTTTACATTTCTTAAAAGCATTATTGCCAATTTCGGTAACACTGTCGGGAATTGTAATCGCATCAAGCGAGCGACAGCCGTAAAACGCCTCGGTGCCTATGTAAGTAACCTTTTTGGTGAGCGAAACCGATGTGAGCGACTCACAGCCGTAAAAGGTTTTTGCCTCAATTCTTTTTATACTGTAGGGAATGTTGATTGAGGTCAGATTTTGACATCCCTCAAATGCTCCCTCACCGATAGCGGTAATGCTTGCGGGAATAAATACTGAGGTGAGGTCGGTCCTCTTTGCAAAGGCAGAGCCTGCAATAGAGGTAACGGGCTTGCCGTTAATCATCGCGGGAATGGTGAGCTTGTCCTCCGAGGATAAAATCCCCTCATATCCCGTTATTTCAACGTTATCTTCTGTTTCGGTGTATGTGAAATTGATGCTCTCCGTAGGCTCCTCCCCGTCGCAAGCGGTAAACGCAAGCACGGCAGTGGAAAGAAGGGCAAAAATCACAAGACACAGAAAAACTCCTTTGAGCTTGCTGTTATTCATTTGATTTCCTTCCTTAATGAATATTTACGATTTATGATTGTACTGTTTCAAATATGGCATTACCACGGTGTTGGTATACCGTCGGTATAATGCCAAAAATCCCCCTCGACCGAGGGCTCGTTTTCCGAAAAAACGTATGTCGAAGCCGAAGAAAGTCTTCCGTTTCCGTCGCAAAGCGTAACGTCAGAAAGTCGAGAATCGCCGGCGAGGTAGACTGCATCAAAGCCACTGCACTCTAAAAAAACGTTGCAGGCAACGCCGCGGAGCGAGCTGTCGATTACAAGATACGTAACCGCGGGAAGAGCGTAAACAACCCAACCGTCAATGCTTTCAACTCCGTTTGCGGATTTTTTAATCGCTTTGTCGCAGGCACGGAACGCCTGAGCGCCGATAACCCTTACACTATCGGGTATAGTAACGTCACGAAGAGCGGAGCAGTAGTAAAAAGCATATTCGCCAATCTCCAGAACTCCCTCACTCATATCAAACGCAACAAGACTGTTGCAGTTGGCAAATGCCTGCGATTTTATCACCTTCAGCGATTTCGGTGCGTTTATGTTCGTCAGTCTGCGGCAGGAATAAAAGGCGTTCTCGCCAATTACCTCAATCCCGTCACCGAGCGTAACGTTCGTGAGATTTTCACACTCGTTAAAGACACCCTTGCCGATATTTCCCGAGGGAATAACTATATCCGTCAGAATATTACAGCCGTCAAACGCCTGCTGACCTATCGACGTAAGATTCTTTGAAAGTGTTATATCCACGAGATTCTCGCAGTTTCCGAATACGCAGGGCTCTATGACCGTAACAGAATCGGGAACAACGACCCTCGTCAGACTCTTACATTCGGTAAAGGTGAATTTTTCAAGCACCGAAACTCCCGACGGAATGTGTATGTCGAGAAGCCCGTGGCAAGCGTAAAAGGCGTATTCGCCAATATGAGTAACCGAATCTGGCACGTTAACTGTGTTGAGCGCCGTGCATCCGCGGAATGCCTCGCTTCCAATGCTTACAAGCGTGTCGGGAAGGGTTATTTCCGAAATTGACGAGCAGCCCTTAAAGGCGCCGTTGTTTATTTCGGCAGTCGCAGTAACAGTCACCCGTTTAAGCGACCTCGGAGTAAATTCGGCGTTCTTGTCCTCGTTTGAGGCTCCGAAAATATAGGCAAAATGCGAGTTCATCGTCGAATCCTCGGTTGCACCGAGAAAGGGAAGAGTTATTTCCGTAATAGAGCTACATCCTGCAAAAGCTTCCTTACCGATGCTTGCCGCACTGTCGGGAATATTCACGCTGACGAGCTTCTCGCAGCCGCTAAAGGCGCGGCTCGCAATTCCAACCGCCCCCGCTCTTATATTTGCCTCGATAATCTCCTTGTCGGACGCGATAACCCAGTCGGCAACGTAGCTTATGCCGTTTTCGACGCTGATGAGAGAATCACAGCCGTCGAATGCACCGCTCATCACGGTGGTAACGCTTTCGGGAATGACTATTTCGGTAAGAGAGGCTTGACCCGCAAACGCACCGGTCTGAATACCAACGGTGCCGTCGCGGATTTCAGCGCGCGTGATGCCGTCCTCGCATCCGATGACCCATTTTCCGTTGTAAAACACGCCACCCTCAATATCCTCACCTTGACAGGAGATAAGCAAGGATGCAAGCGAGATAGCAAGAATAACTAAAAGAATAACACGTGTTTTCCTTAAAAATTTCATTCCGCCCTCCGTTATAGCTGTATGTATTTCATCTCACACTCCTCCTTGAGCGTGGAGAAAAGATAAATGGAAAAGCCAATTAACAAAACGGCACACGCCGTAACCACAAGTCCCATCCACTCAAGAGCAGGGAAATATGCCACCTGAGAGCTCTGTGTGAAAATCATCTCGACTGTCGCACGGGAAATAACGTCTATAAGCTTTGCCGCACCCGTAAGAATTCCGATAGCCAGATACCAGTTGACGCGAGTGCAAAGCCCCTTGTGATAATCCTTGTCGGCTCGCGAATAGCGCTCGTGTGACGGCGGGATACCCGTATGGTTGTAAACAAAGGAGCAAAGCCCCGACGCAATGCACGAAAGAAATATCACAAGCACAATAAACTGTACCGCCGCAGTAGCCTCTACGAAAAGATAAACCTTTGAAGCGATACCGTCCCTCAGAAGCTCGTCATATCCGAAATAATAGAGAAAATACGTCTCGGTTCCGAAAAACATAGCCGATAGGAAGGTATAAGCAATACCGCTTATATAAGCACGGCGCAGCGTGTTCTCCGGCAGATATTGCTTCAGTCTGCCGAGCGCGACCATAAGTAGAATGCCGTATATGAAATCGGGTAAAAGATTTATACCCAAGGTATTGTCAAAGTTTACATCAATAGTGAAAAATGCGGCAACCGTAAGCAGTGTAAGTCCGAGCTTAACTGTACGAAGCTCACGCCTGACGGCGAAACGGTTATCGGGGTCATAGCTCACAAGCACGTCCAACGAATAGTTAAACTGCCCCTCATTATGTACCGCCTTTGCGTATTTTATGGAATTTAAAAGCCATATGGTTCCCAAAACCAGCCCGACTGCCTGAGCGATGACGAGGGTTATGGGATAGCCTATTGATATGGTTTTGAGCCCGAAGCCGTCCTCAGATGTACGCGTAAGGGTAAAGAGCTCGGGCGCCGCCGCAAAAATGCATTTGCCTATCATAAATATATAGGTAAATACGAGTAGCCACTCGGGCGATGCTCCGCGTTTTCCAAACGGACGGATAAGTGATGCGGCATCGGTTCTTTCTCCGAGCCTGAACAGGGCGGCGAAGATGTTCTTTATAGCGGGTATAAGAAAAATGATTTCCAATACGCAGAATATAAAGGATATAACCACACTTGTATCGTTGCCAAAAGCATTTTCGGCTCTTGATGCCGCAATGACAAAAAGCGCGGGAAGCTTCGCAAGATTTATCCAGCCGAGCTTCAGAAACGCCTCGCGCGCCTCTTCGAAAAACGGAGCCTGAAGCGATGCCTTGAAAAAGACCTTCGCCAGCATAAAGTATGCTATCGCATCCGGCAGAATATCTATAATGCCGATATTAACGTTGCAAAGCAGGAGCAAGGACACTATTATCAGCGCATAAGCCGATTTCATAGGCTTTGCAATCTCTGTGCCCTTTGATCTTGTCAGCGTGTCTGTCTCCATTATTTTTTCCTTTTCTTATTGGCCTTCTTAGAGGCCTTCTTTTTCAACTTTTCAGCCTGATACTCGGCATATTCCCGTCTTTTCTCCTCCTCGTGCTCGCGGAATTGATTAACAAATCCGAATCGGGATGGGGTATCCGGCTTCTCGTTGTTAACGTCCTCCGGCATACATATCCACCGGTAAGCACCGTAAACCGAGAAGAGCACGACGATAAGCTGAATAAATATCACAAACGTGAGAATCACCGCGATGATATTAAGTGCGGCAGTCGGTATAAAGCTGTCAATATACGGGAATTGCATAACCGTTCCCAAGGCGAAAACCGCAATTGCAAAGGGGCGTGTAAGCCTTGCGTGCCTTGCAACCGATTGCGCATCAACCTCTTTTGCAACGACGGATATTCCCATAAGCATTCTTTCGCTCAAAAAGCCTATGCAAAGGTATCTCGCAGGGTCTGTATAGTTCAGAAGAAAGCTTAAATCCGTTCCAAATGCAATTCCAACGGCGGATACGAGCTCAATCGCCGCAATAACCGAGAACATCACAGCGGGTATTATCGCCGCCGCAAAATGCTTGTTAATGCCACGTAGCTTATAGACCGCCATCAGCATAACGAGACCTGCTATCAGATCCGTAAAGCTGTAATACGTTAAATTCATAAGGAGAAAGTACCCTATGAAAAAGGTTCCAAATCCCATTTTTCAGTTCCTTAAAGCTTATTCGTTTATTCCACAGCATTTCTTGTATTTTTTACCGCTTCCGCAAGGGCAGGGGTCGTTTCTTCCGACCTTTTTCGAGCTTGCGGGCTTGCTTTTCGCAGGCGCGGAGCCTGCAACGGATGCGGCAGTCGGCTTTGCCACCGCCTCTCTTTTCGTCAGCTTGACGCTAGGCATAGCGGAAAGCACCTGTCTTACGGTGTCCTCCTTGATGTCGTGTATCATCTTGTCGAAAAGCTCCGCCGCTTCAAGCCTGTAAATAGCAACGGGATCGCGCTGTGCATAGGAGTTAAGACCTACGTATTCCTTGAGCTCCTCGTTGTCCTCGAGATGAAGCATCCACTTTTGGTCTACGTTTCGGAGCAGAATAGCCTTTTCCATCTCTCTCATCGCGTTCTCGGGAAGCTCGGGAATGCTTGAAATCATACGCTCCTTCGCCTCGTATGCGGCTAGCGCCGCCGCGATAAGCTCCTCGCGCCAGGCATCCTTGTCAAGTGCCTCGAGCTCCTCGCGTGTGTAAACAAAATTCTTCTTATCCTTAACGTATCCGAGATAGTGATTTCTGAATTCGTCGAAATTGTATTCGGAAACGTCCTCGGAGCCGAAGCAAATATCAAAGTATTCGGAAACCGAGGAGGTTATCATCTCCTTGATAGTGTCCGAAATATCGTCCTTGAAAAGAACCTCCGCGCGCTGCTGATAAATAATCTTGCGCTGTTGGTTCATAACATCGTCGTAGGTAAGCACGTGCTTTCTGCGCTCAAAGTTGTTTGCCTCTATGCGACGCTGTGCATTTTCTATGGAATTGGACAGAATCTTCGCATCAATCGGCGTGTTTTCGTCGAGTCCGAGTCTTTCGGTGATTCCCGCAATTCTGTCAGAGCCGAAAAGGCGCATCAGGTCGTCCTGAAGCGACAGATAGAATCGGGATTCTCCGGGGTCGCCCTGACGTCCGCTTCGACCGCGGAGCTGGTTGTCAATACGGCGGCTGTCGTGCCTTTCCGTACCGAGAATATAAAGACCGCCTGCCTCGCGCACCTTGTCCGCCTCGGGCTTTATCTCTGTGCGGTATTTGTCGTAAAGCTCGCCGAAAAGAGCGCGCACCTCAAGAATCTGTGCATCGTCGGTGTCTGTGGTGCCTGTCGCGGCAAGTATAAGGTCCTCGTCAATGCCGCGCTTGCGCATCTCCGTCTTTGCCATATATTCGGGGTTGCCGCCCAGCATAATGTCGGTTCCACGACCTGCCATATTGGTTGAAATCGTAACCGAGCCAAAGCGTCCCGCCTGCGCGACTATCTCAGCCTCGCGTGCGTGCTGCTTCGCATTGAGCACGTTGTGCGGCACTCCGTTGCGCTTCAAGAGGGCAGAGAGCTCCTCCGATTTTTCAATCGAAACGGTACCGACAAGCACGGGCTGCCCCTTCCGATAGCACTCCTTTATCTGCCTGACGATAGCGTTCATTTTGCCGTTGAGAGTGCGGTAAACCGCATCGTTATGGTCTTTTCTTATCATCGGCATATTCGTCGGCACCTCAACAACGTCGAGGGCGTAAATCTGCCTGAACTCATTTTCCTCGGTCATAGCAGTACCCGTCATACCCGAGAGCTTTGAGTACATACGGAAGTAGTTTTGGAAGGTTATCGTCGCAATAGTGCGCGATTCTCTCTGTATTTTAACGTTTTCCTTTGCCTCGATTGCCTGATGCAGACCGTCGTTGTATCTTCTTCCGGGCATAAGTCGACCTGTAAAGGTATCGACGATTATAACCGCGCCGTCCTTTACGATGTAATCAATGTCGCGCCTCATAACGCCGCGCGCCTTAATGGCGATATTGATGTGGTGGTAGAGGTTGCTGTTTTCAGGGTCGGAAAGGTTCTCGATGTTGAAGAATCTTTCGACCTTCTCTATACCGTTCTTCGTCAAAACTGCTGTGCGCGCCTTTTCGTCAACGATATAGTCCTCCTCGTATTTGTCGTTATCCTCCTTCGCATCAAGCTCCTTGATAACGTGCTTTGAGAAGGAGCGTACGCATCTGTCCGCCATCTCGTAAAGGTCGGTAGACTTCGCCGCCGCACCCGAAATAATAAGAGGTGTCCTTGCCTCGTCAATAAGAATCGAGTCTACCTCGTCCACAATGGCAAAATTATGTCCGCGCTGAACAAGCTCCTCCTTGTAGAGCGCCATATTATCACGCAGATAATCGAAGCCCAATTCGTTGTTTGTAGCGTAGGTAATATCCGCGCCGTATGCCGCGCGCTTTTCGTCGGGGGTCTGGTCACGCACGATAAGTCCCGTTGAAAGTCCGAGATAGCCGTAAACGCGTCCCATCTCCTCGCTGTCGCGCGTTGCAAGATAGTCGTTAACCGTAACTATGTGCACTCCCTTGCCCGAGAGAGCGTTAAGATAAGCGGGAAGGGTAGCAACAAGGGTTTTACCTTCACCCGTTTTCATCTCCGCGATTCTGCCCTGATGGAGCAGAATACCGCCCATCAGCTGAACCCTGAACGGACGCTTGCCGAGCACGCGCCAGTCAGCCTCACGCACGAGGGCAAAAGCCTCGGGAAGTATATCGTCAAGCGTCTCGCCGCCCTGAAGACGAGCCTTCAGCACGTCGGTATAGCCGCGCATTTGCTCGTCGGTCATAGCCGCAAACTCGTCAGCCAACGCCTCAATTTTATCTACTATGGGTGTAATCTTTTTGATCTCCTTTTCGCTATATGTGCCGAAAAGCTTGCTGAAAAGCCCCATTTCGTGTCTCCTTTTTAAACGCGCATAATACGCGATTATAATAATATTTATATAATTATAGCACACGCGAGGCGAAAAATAAAGAGCAAAATGTAAATATTTAAAAATATTTTTGTACGCGTACTTATTATGGCACCTCACTCCTTGATTTTCCCGTTTTTCTGTTGTATAATAATTTAAATAACTTTTGTAAAGGATAGACAGGATGAAGAAAATAAATATAGTTCTCTACGCCCCGGAAATACCGCAGAATACCGGTAATATCTCCCGCACTGCCGCAGTAACGGGCGCCGCATTACATATGATACGTCCTTTCGGTTTCGAGATAACCGACAAGCATCTGAAGCGAGCAGGGCTTGATTATTGGGACAAGCTCGACGTAACCTATTACGACGATTACGAGGATTTTCTCGCGAGGAATCCCGACGCACAGCTGTATTTTTTCACAGCAAAGGGAAGTATATGCTACGCAGATATTGAGTATCCCGACGGTGCATATCTCGTTTTCGGCAGGGAATCGGTCGGACTCCCCGATGAGCTTGTGCGAGCCAACCCCGAGCGCTGCGTAAGAATACCGATGCTTCCAACTCTGCGCTGTCATAACCTTTCAAACTCGGTTGCAATAGCCGTTTACGAGGTGCTAAGACAATCCGGCTTTGAGGGAATGAGCTTTGAAAGAGGATAAAAAGCCTCACAAGCGGTTTTTGTGTATAAAAACCCTGAAATCTTGCCCATTCAGCCTTGACTTTTCGGGAAATGTATAGTATAATATAATTCAAAATAAAATTTGGAGGTGTGCCGCAAGGCATAAACGCTATGACGAAAATTGATATATTTTCCGGCTTTCTCGGAGCAGGAAAAACTACACTTATAAAAAAGCTCTTGAAGGAGGCCTACGCAGGTGAGAAGGTTGTCCTTATTGAAAACGAATTCGGCGAAATCGGTATCGACGGCGGATTCCTCAAGGATGCGGGAATCGAAATAACCGAAATGAACTCGGGCTGCATCTGCTGTTCTCTTGTAGGTGATTTTGCGAAAGCGCTTTCACAGGTATTTGAGCAGTACAATCCCGACAGAGTAATTATCGAGCCCTCGGGAGTCGGTAAGCTTTCAGACGTTATCCGCGCGGTGCGCGGTGTTGAAACCGAAACCGCAAAGCTGAATTGCTATACCACGGTTGTCGATGCAGGCAAATGCAAGATGTATATGAAGAATTTCGGTGAATTCTTCAACGACCAGATAGAAAACGCATCCTCGGTAATCCTCTCTCATACAGACACTGCAAAAGGTGAAAGAGTAGAGGAGGCGGTTAAGCTCGTCCGCGAGCACAATGCCTCTGCGGTTATCGTAACAACTCCGTGGAATTCTATAGACGGAAAGGAAATCCTTTCAGCAATGGAGGAGGGAGACACTCTCGAGAAGGAGCTTGAAAAGCTCGAGCACGAGCATCACCACCATCATTGCCATCATCACGACCATGACGAGCACGACGAGCACTGTACCTGCGGCTGTCACGACCACGAGCATGAGCACGAGCATCATCATCACGACCACGATGAGCATGACGAGCATTGCACCTGCGGTTGCCACGACCACGAGCATCATCACGACCATGACGAGCACGACGAGCACTGCACCTGCGGCTGTCACGACCACCATCACCATCACGCCGATGAGGTATTTGCCAGCTTTGGAGTAGAAACCAGCAAGATATTTACCGAGGATATGCTCAAGAATATCCTTGAGGAGTTCGACGAGGGCTCCGATTACGGTATGATTCTTCGTGCCAAGGGAATAGTAGCGGCAGACGGCGGCAGATGGCTCCATTTTGACTACGTTCCCGGAGAGGCGGATATCAGATACGGCTCGGCATCGGTTATCGGCAGACTCTGTGTTATCGGCTCCGGCATCAATAAAGAAAAAATCAAGGAGCTTATTGGAGTTTAATGGAAACGGTAGTATATCTTTTTACAGGCTTTCTTGAAGCGGGAAAAACGCAGTTCATTACCGAAACAATGCGCGACTCCGACTTCAACGACGGTATAAGAAAAATCCTTCTGATAAGCTGTGAGGAAGGAATCGAGGAAATCACCCCCGATATGCTCGGCTCCAACGTGTCCTTTGCCTCGTTTGATGAGGAGCAGCTCATCACTCCTGACCGCCTGAATGCTATGCAAAAGCGCTCCGGAGCAAATATTATATTCATAGAATATAACGGAATGTGGGCTCTTGACCGTCTTTACAGCTCGCTTCCGCCCGATTGGACGGTATTTCAGGAAATATTTATTGCAGATTCCACAACTATTCTTACTTACAACGCAAATATGCGCCAGCTTGTTGTGGACAAGCTCTCCAGCTGTGAGCTCGTTTTCTTTAACCGCACAGATTCAAAAACCGATAAGGAAGCCCTTCACAAGCTTGTAAGAGGCGTATCACGCGGCGCGAAGATAATATACGAGGATAAAAACGGCGAGGTCGAGCTCGACGAAATCGAGGATCCGCTCCCCTTTGATATTAATGCGCCGATTATCGAAATATCCGACGAGGATTTTGCTATATTCTATCGCGATATGACCGAGGAATTCGATAAGTATAAGGGCAAAAGGGTACGCTTCAAGGGCATCTGTGCCACCGATTCCGCACTCCCTGCCTCCCATTTTGCGATAGGCAGGCATATAATGACCTGCTGTCAGGACGATATAGCATACCGCGGTGTCGTCGCCAAGGGAACGTGCGGACTTAAAATCAAAACTCGCGATTGGGTAACGGTCGAGGGCACGCTCTCCGAGGAATATTCCAAGCTATATCAGGGAAAGGGTCCCGTTCTTACGGTTGAGAAAATCGAGCCGGCAGAGAAGCCCCAGCAGGAAGTCGCAACCTTCTATTGATTTTACTTTTTAATTTTGAGGTAAGGTATGAGCAACTATAAGTTTCCCTTCAAAATGTACGCCGTGAGCGGCGAGGGCAGATTGATTAATTCCGCAATAAGCGAGAGCTTGATGCAGATAATCGAGATTATGTCCGGTACTGTAAACGTTCAGATAGGAACGCAGCTTTTAAAGGCTACCGCGGGAGATTTTCTTTATATCCCTCCGAATTCGGTTTATCGCGTGGATGCAGTGTCCGAATCTGCATCGCTCCGCGGCATAAATTTTGATTCGTCCATCATCATAGACAATATGGAAAACTTCGATGAGGAGATTTTCTATATGTTCGACGTTCAGTCGAAAAACAGAGTTTCTCTTTTCAAAAAGGGCTCGCCCATCTATTCCACGCTCTCTCTGTATATGTCGGAGTCGTACGATGAATACGTATCAAAGGATATTTGCTATAAGCTACCCATCAGAGCAAATATTTACCGTATGGTAACCGCGCTTCTTCGTTACTATTGCGGCTCAAAATTTGACACGGATACCGACGAATGCGAGGGAAACGACCCCAACGAAACACTTTTCGACGATCTTCCCACAGCTTCCTATGCCAAGGAAAACGCAAAGAACATCTACCACAACGTCCTCCGCCTTGCCCCCGTAATCACATTCATATCCGAGCATTACTGTGAAAAAATATACGTGGAAAAGCTCGCTGATATGATAACCGTTTCTCCCGATTATTTCACGAAAATGTTCAGAGATTCGATAGGCAAAACGCCGATAGATTACATAAACGGCTTGCGTGTAAACAGGGCAATGGTTCTCCTTTTTGACACCAAGATGTCAATGGCTGAAATAGCCGATGAGGTCGGCTTCTGCAACCCCAACTATTTTCACAAGATATTCAAGCAGTATATGGGTGTCAGCCCCCTTGCTTACCGCAAATCTACCGTATAAACAAAAAACAGGTGCCGCGTGGCACCTGTTTTTTTATTCCTTGAGTGTAATTTTTAATTCTTCCTCGCCCTTGACAAAGCCTGCGGTTACGGTAACCTTGGCAATATCATCTCTGCCGGGAAGCTCATACATGGGAGTCATCATAATGCTCTCGATTATGGAGCGGAGTCCGCGCGCACCCGTATTTCTCTCAATTGCAAGATGCGCAATCGCAACGAAAGCATCATCCTCAAATTCAAGCTCAATACCGTCCATCTCAAACAGTCGCTGGTACTGCTTGTAAACGGCGTTTTTGGGCTCCTTAAGTATTCTGACAAGCGCCGATTCGTCAAGATTGTCGAGCGCCACGATAACGGGCAGACGGCCTACCAGCTCGGGAATTATACCGTATTTAACAACGTCGTGAGCCTCAACGTCCTTATAAACGCCCCTTTCGACCTTTTCTTTTTTGGTTATCTTCTCGGTCGAAAAGCCTATCTGCTGGTTGCCCTTACGCTGTTCAATGATGGATTCAATTCCGTCAAATGCACCGCCGCAAATGAAGAGTATGTTTTTTGTGTTTATCTGAATAAATTCCTGATTCGGATGCTTTCTGCCGCCCTGCGGAGGCACGTTTGCCGTCGTACCCTCAAGAATTTTAAGCAAGGCCTGCTGTACGCCCTCGCCTGATACGTCACGGGTAATAGAGCGGTTTTCGCCCTTGCGTGAAATCTTATCTATTTCATCAATATAGATAATTCCGCGCTCCGCGCGCTCTACGTCGTAATCCGCCGCCTGAATAAGCCTCAAAAGAATGTTTTCAACGTCCTCACCAACGTATCCCGCCTCGGTAAGAGTGGTGGCATCGGCTATCGCAAAGGGAACCTTGAAGCTTTTTGCCAGAGTTTGTGCAATATACGTTTTTCCCACACCCGTAGGGCCGAGAAGAAGAACGTTCGATTTCTGAATCTCAACCTCGTCGATCTTTTCGCTCTCCTCAACCTTACGCCTTGTGCGGCGACCCTTCGCCGCCTCGTCAAGAATCAGAATTCTCTTGTAGTGGTTATAAACCGCAACCGAGAGTGCGAGCTTCGCACCGTCCTGACCTATGACGTATTCGTCGAGCATAGCCTTGATTTCTTTGGGGCGGGGAAGTGTTTCGAGGGTCAGCTCCTCATCTGCCTCACCGTGAAGCGCGGGCATAAATTGCTCATCCAAAAACTCGGCACAAACGTTTATACAGCTGTCGCATATATAGCTTTTTCCATCTCTTGACGGAATAAGCACGGTAACCTCCTTCTCGTCGCGTCCACAGAAGGAGCAGGAACGAGAACGAGTCTCCGGAGTTCTGTTTTCTGCCATTGATTAAATGTCCTTTTTAGTAATTACTTTATCTACAAGGCCGTATGCAAGAGCTTCGTCAGCAGTCATAAAATTATCTCTTTCGGTGTCCTTCTCAATAGTTTTGAGAGGCTTGCCGGTCTGCTCTGCGAGGAGCTTGTTAAGCTTTTCCTTGATTCTGATAATTCTGTCTGCGTGAATTTTTATGTCGGTTGCCTGACCCTGCATTCCGCCGAGAGGCTGGTGTATCATTATCTCCGCGTTGGGCAGTGCCATTCTCTTGCCCTTTGCACCGCTTGAGAGGAGAAATGCGCCCATCGAGGCCGCCATACCTACGCATATCGTGCAAACGTCACATTTGATGTAGTTCATAGTGTCGTAGATTGCCATACCTGCGGTGATAGAGCCACCGGGGCTGTTGATGTAAAGATAGATATCCTTGTCGGGGTCCTGCGCCTCAAGGTAGAGAAGCTGAGCCACAACAAGAGATGCCGTAACGTCGTTAACCTCATCGGAGAGAAATATAATTCTGTCGTTCAAAAGTCGAGAATAAATATCGTAGGAGCGCTCACCGTGTGAGGTCTGCTCTACGACAACCGGTACGAGTGCCATAGTAAATTCCTTCCTTATGTGAATTTTACAAAAAGCCGACAGTCAAAAAATCAAAAGCTCTGACCGTCGGCTGATGTGGTGATTTATTTGGATTAAGCCTTAATAACAGCGTTTTCCTTAACGATATCCATAGCGCGAGCAACGCGAAGGTCAGCCTCGATATCCTCTTTTGCAACCATACGCTTTACTTCCTCTACGGGAACGTTATAAGCCTCGGAAATTCTGGTGTACTCAGCCTCAATATCCTCATCGGAAACGGTAACACCCTCAAGCTCTGCAATCTTTTCAAGAGCAAGGCGAACCTTAACCTGTCTTTCAGCCTGAGGACGCATCTGCGCGCGGAGGGTGTCAAGATCAAGTCCGGTGTACTTGAAGTAAGTAGCGAGGTCAAGACCGTTCTGTCTGAGTCTGGAATCGTAGTCACGGATGAAATTCTCGGTTTCAGCCTCGAACATGGGCTCGGGAATTTCAGCAACGAGCTTCTCCATAAGAGCCTCTGCAAGAGCGTTTTCAAACTCTGCCTGCGCCTTATCCTCGTTTCTCTTTACCATTTTAGCCCTGATGTCTGCCTTATATTCATCAAGAGTATCAAATTCCGATACGTCCTTTGCAAACTCGTCGTCAGCCTCGGGAAGCTCCTCAAACTTGATAGCGTTGAGCTTGGTCTTGAAAACTGCCGCCTTGCCTGCAAGCTCGCTTGCATGATACTCCTCGGGGAAGGTTACGTTAACGTCAAATTCCTCGCCAACGCTCTTTCCGACTATCTGATCCTCAAAGCCGGGGATGAATGTGCCGGAGCCAAGCTTGAGGTCGTGTCCCTCGCCCTTGCCGCCGTCAAATGCTACGCCGTCAACAGAGCCCTCGTAGTCGATGTTTGCAATATCACCAAGCTGTGCGGGTCTATCGGTAATTTCAACGGTTCTTGCGTTTCTTTCTCTTGCGCGGGTAAGCTCTGCCTCAACGTCCTCATCGGTAACCTCGGCAACCTTCTTTTCAACCTCGATGCCCTTGTAGCCCTCGATGGTTACTTCAGGCTTTACAAAGCCCTCAGCCTTGAGTATGATCTCGTCCTCCGCGGAAACAAGGTCGAACTTGGGCATACCGACAACGGTCAGTCCTGCCTCTTTAACAGCCTCCTCGTATGCCTCGGGAATGCAAGCGTTAACCGCATCCTCAAAGAATACTCCCTTGCCGTACATCTTCTCGATGATGCTCTTGGGTGCCTTTCCTTTTCTGAAGCCGGGAACGGTGATGTTCTTAACCTGCTTCTTGTATGCTTCATTTTCTGCTTTTGCAAAAGCTTCCTTGCTTATCGAAAATTCCATAACGAAGCCGGACTTCTCGGTAAGCTCCTTTTTAACAAGGCTCATTGTTTTTCCTCCAAAAAGATATATATTATTTATTAGTTTATAAAATTCAACCGATATATTCTACAATAAATTAAAAGCTTTGTCAAGGGATTTCGGAATTTTTTAATCGCAACTTACGATTTTAGGCGTAAATTCAAGATAGTCGGCACTAACAAGGCACATTTTTATCCCTTCGTGCTCATATACCGAGGGCACGGTGTAATTGCCGTGTATGTGACCGAAATAAACCTTGCCTATTCCGTATTCCTTGAGCACGGATACGATATTCTCCGATGCCTTTCCGTTCCAGAAGGGAGGGAAGTGCATAAATACTATAATTTCAAGCTCGGGCTTTTCCGCCTTTATTTTCATCGCGGCCTCAAGGCTCAGACGCAGTCGCTGCTCCTCGCGGCGTACGAGCTTGTCAAAATCGGTGTTGTCGGGAACCCCTGTGGCATTTTCGTCGTGATACCAGCCGCGCGTTCCCGCAATAATAAATTTTCCAACCTCGTGAGCGTTGTTGAAAAGGAAGGAAATCGTTCTAATTTCGTTTTTTTCGAAAAATTCACCGTGTTTTTTCATAGTACACCACCAAAAATCGTGGTTTCCCTTGCCGAGAATCTTTTTCCCCGGCAACGAATCTATGAATTTCAGGTCGGACAACGCCTCATCAAGCGAAAGCGCCCAGGAAATATCTCCCGGTATTATCACGGTATCCTCGTACGTGACAAGCCTGCGCCAATTGGCTTCAAGCCGATTTATATAATCCGTCCATCTCTTGCCGAAGACCTCCATTGACTTGTTCGTTGAATCAAGCGTGGAAAGATGAAGATCGGCAATTGTGAAAACTGACATATTTTTTCTCCGATCAAGTGTATAATTCCGCCTCTCTCTGCGCAAAATCAATATGCAAGCAATCAGCTTGCGGAAAAGAGAAAAGCATGGAAGAAAAGAAGTACCAAACAGAATGCGGTGACAACTGCAAAAAGCAGAAGATCAAGGGCATTGACTGTGACGTTCAGAACTGTGTTTATCACGACGGCGTAAGCGACTGCTGTGCCGGCAAGATAAGTGTTGGACCTCACAGCGCAAAAAGCTCATCAGGCACCGTGTGCGCAACCTTCAAGTCGCGCGAGTATTAAAAAAGTGACCGAGTGAGAGAGCGGAATATCTCTTGCGCGTAGGTCGATTTCTCTCTGCCTTACGGTAAAAAGCATTCTTTTTACGGAAAATTGCAAGCACATCCGATGGGAAAGCGGCGGTTTTTTAAGTAGGGCAGTTTACATATCAGTGGCTGACGCGCGGGACCGCGGTTTTAGCCGTATTGCCGTTAAACGCGGATTCAAGGTGCATTATTTTTTGCACCTTTTTATTTTTGTCAAGGTAAACCTCGATTATATCGAAGCGCATCATACGTTCCTTGCGATATTCACCGCGAAACCACTTCGCCGCCAGGATTATTTTCCCTTGCTTTTCGGGCGTTACCGATGCGGCAGGGCGTCTCTCGAGTGAATTGCCGTCCTCCGATACCGTCCGCGTCTTTACCTCAATAAAGGCAACCACCTCGCGATTCTCGGCGATGAGATCTATTTCATAGCCGAGCGCCTCGTAGTTTCTGCGTATTACCCGATACCCGTTTTTGCGAAGGTAGCGCGCCGCCGCGAGCTCTCCGATGTCGCCGATTTTTCTTTTTTCGGTTAAAATTTTGAGAATGTGCATTATTTATCGAGAAATTTCAAGAAGGTTTTTCTGTGTATGGGCGACGGGCCGTGCTCGCGCACCGCATCCATGTGCTCCTTGGTAGGATAGCCCTTGTGCTTTGCAATGCCATATTGCGGATAAAGTCGATCAAGCTCCGCGCACTGTCTGTCACGCGTTACCTTTGCGAGTATTGATGCGGCGGCAATTGATGCGCTCTTGGCATCTCCCTTGACCACCGTTTCCGTTGGTATCTCAAATCCGCGTGAGCAGTTTCCGTCAATAAGCGCAAAATCAGCCCTCACGGGAAGTGCCTCAACCGCTCTTCGCATAGCGAGCATTGATGCGTTAAGTATGTTTATCTCGTCGATTTCGGCAGGGCTCGCATCGGCAATAGCGTATGCAACCGCCTTTTCCTTTATAACGTCAAAAAGAGCCTCGCGCTTTTTCTCCGTCAGCTTTTTCGAGTCGTTAAGCCCCTCAATATCGCAGCCCTCGGGAAGTATTACCGCCGCCGCAACGACAGGACCGCAGAGCGGACCCCTGCCTGCCTCGTCGCATCCGCATATAGCGGTATATCCCATAGCGCGCTTTTCGTTTTCGTAATCAAAGCTTGGCATTACGGCGCCTCCAGACTTATTCTTCCTATCGTTGCGCTCCTGAATTCCTCAAGAAGCATCTTCGCGGTTCTTTCCGCATTAACCTCGCCGCCAGAAATGAGGAAGCCCCTCTTTCGACCGACAAGGTGGAAAAGGTCGTATGAATCGAGCTCTGCCGCCTCGTCCTCTATAAGCTTATAGCGCTCACAAAATTCCTTCGGCGCGACCTCCATAAGCCGCGCGCACAGCAGCATTGCAATCTCCTCGGTGTCAAGCACCTGATCCCTGATTGCTCCCGTCATAGCGAGATTCTGCCCGACTTTTTCGTCCTCAAATTTAGGCCAAAGCACTCCCGGCATATCAAGAAGGTCGAGGCCGATATCGGTCGTCACCCATTGCTTGGCAAGAGTAACACCGGGGCGGTTTTCCACCTTCGCCTTCTTCGCCTTGGCAAGGCAGTTGATAAGCGACGATTTTCCAACGTTGGGTATCCCTACGATCATAGCCTTCAGGCGTCTGCCGTCCATACCCTTGTCCTTGTATCTTGCGAGCTTCTCTGCAAGTATTTCCTTTACCGCCAGCGAAAAATCGTTTATTCCGTAGCCGCTTACCGAATCTATAATAACCGTGCGTGCTCCGCCCGCATTATAGTGCTCGGCCCAAAGGCGGCTTATTTCGGGATTGGCAAGCGACGCCTTGGTAAGAAGGGTAAGACGCGGCTTGTCCCCAACGATTTTCTCTATCTCGGGATTCCGCGAGCTATACGGTATTCTTGCGTCCAAAAGCTCAATTACTATGTCAACTTGGGGCAGGCATTCCTTTATGACCCTTCGGGTCTTTGCCATATGCCCGGGAAACCATTGAATAGGGTTTTGCATTTTTATCTCCGTTTACTGTATTTCACTCAACAGCTCCAAAGCTATCAAAGGGGTAAAATCTGATAAGCACCTTTCCGAGAATCGAATCCTCGTCTATAGTGCCGAGCTGCCGTGAATCGAGTGAATCGTTTCTGTGGTCGCCCATAACGAAAACCTCTCCCTCGGGAACAGTCAGCTCAATAGGGTACATAAGCTGAAAATCAGCTCTCTCCGCTCCGTCTATCCAAACGAAATCGTTCTCGATAAGAACCCCGTTTACGTAAACCTCGTTGAGAGATTTTACAAGCACGTGCTCGCCCTCTGTGGCAATAACGCGCTTTACTATCGGCTTGCGAAGCCCTGTGGAGTAATCCTCGCACACGATAATGTCATATCTCTCTGGCTCGTAGAACAGGTCGGAAATGATGAGATGATCTCCGTCAAAAAGCGTGGTATTCATCGAGCTGCCCTCAACCTTCGAATGCTTGAAAGCAAACGTGGTGAGAATCATAATCGCAACAAGAGTAAATACAAACAGCTCAAGCAAATCAAAGCGAAGGTCTACCTTCCTCGGCTTGTCGGGATTGTATTTTTCTTCATCGGGTGACTCCTCGCGCACCTTTTTAATCGGTCGCTCGGGCTCCTCCTCCGGCTCGTCAAGAATAGTCAGATTTTCATATTCGTGAGGCTCACCTTCCTCAAATCCGAAAACAGTCTCTGCCTCGGCATCCTCGTACTCTTCTTCGGTAGTAAGCTCCTCGGGCTCAAGCTCCGTAGCGGCTCTGTAGTCGGAAAAGTGCTCAACGTCCATATATTCGCGCACATTTTCCGCCTCATCCTCGGGCTCCTCCTCGGTTAAGCCTTCGGCTTCGACCGCCTCGTCAGCCTCGTCCTCGGCACTGACGTGCTCGGCAGGCTCCTCGCCGTCCGTCGTGGCGGCAGGCCTTATCGTCACACCGATAGCACCGTCATCATCCTGCAAATCGGCGATAACGTCGGTCTCGCGATTCTCGGGCTCACCGTCAGGCTCGTCCGCATATACAATATCAACCTCGTCAGCCCCGTCAGAATCAGCGTCATCATCTTCGGCGACGTTCTCATCGGTATCAGCCTCGTCCGTAGCCTCGTGTGCTTGCTGCCCTGCAATTTCGGGCTCGCTCGGTGTAGGCTCGGCAGGGGAGAGCTCCTCAGCCTCGGATACCGTGGTGTCTGCAACGGCTTCCTGCTCGGGATTGTCATTTTCCGTCTGCTCTTGCACCTCTGCCTTTTTCTTGCGCGGCTTTCTTTTCGGCTTCGGCGCCTCGGTTATCTCGGGCGCTTGCACCTCTGCGGAAGCTGCGGGCTCTTCTATTTCGTTTTGGGTAGGTACGTTTATATTCTCATCCATTACCTCATCCCCCTTATATTCATTACAAATTAGTATAACATATTATTTTAAAAAATACAATATTTGCCACCAACTTTTTCCCGATTTAATCGTCGCAAAAAATATTTTCCGAAAAAAAATGAAAAACTTTCACAAAAACTATTGATTTTTTTTGTTAGATGTGTTATTATATTTTCAACTGCGCGTATGGCGTAGCATTATCAGAACAGTCCTCTGCGAAGCTCTGCATGAATGTTCGTAGTATTAAGGAGGAGCCTATATAATGGAAAAGATCCAGGCTTTTGTAAATGAGCAGCTTAAGACCGATGTTCCCAAGTTCGGCATCGGCGACGGTGTAAAGGTTTACATCCGTATCACAGAGGGTGAAAAGCAGAGAATTCAGATGTTCGAGGGAACCGTTATCGCAAAGCGCGGCGGCGGCATCTCCGAAACCTTCACTGTAAGACGAGTTTCCTACGGTGTCGGTGTTGAAAAGACTTTCCCCATCCACTCCCCCAACGTTGACAAGATCGTTGTGTTCCGCGAGGCGAAGGTTCGCCGTGCGAAGCTCTACTATCTCCGCGACAGAGTTGGTAAGGCAGCAAAGGTTAAGGAGAAGATCTGATTCTTCTTCAAAAATAAAAGAGCCGCATCGCGCGGCTCTTTTATTTTTGTTTGACAAGTATAATTCAGTTTGTTATAATAGGTTATCCCATATTTTCGGAAAGCTTCGCACCGCCGAGAATATGGAAATGCAGATGCTTAACCGACTGGCATCCGTCCTCGCCGACGTTTGATATTATGCGGTAGCCGTTTTCCGCGCCCGCCGCCTTCGCGATGCTCGGTATAACCTCAAAGATATGCGCAACGTATTTTGAATTATCCGCGGTGATACCGTCAGCCGATGCAATATGCTCCTTCGGAACGACGAGGCAGTGTACGGGAGCCTGAGGATTTATATCCTTAAAGGCGTAGCACATATCGTCATCCCAAACCTTAGCCGAGGGGATTTCACCGTTTATTATAGCACAAAATAAGCAATCCATAATATAGCCTCCATAGCTTTTTCTCTATTTTAACACATAAAAAGGTAATTTTCAATAATTTACGGAGATTTTTATGCCATATACCGATTTTCCAATCCCCGAACATCCTTGCAGACAAGATATGTGGGATAAGCTCGCCGAAGAATCCCGTCCCATCGTAGTTTACGGTATGGGCAACGGCGCGGATAAGCTTATAAAAAGATTCGAAAAATACAATATTGAAATAGCGGATTTTTTTGCCTCCGACGGATTTGTAAGGGGCCATTTTTTCCACGGAAAAAGAGTTAAATCCTTTTCCGAGATTAAGACGGAATATCCCGATTTCGTTATAGTTCTCTCCTTTGCGTCGAATCGCCCCGAGGTGATTGAAATGCTCGCGGAAATAGACCGTACGTACGAAATGTACGTCCCCGATATGCCCGTAGCAGGCGAGGACGAGTACTTTGACCGCGAGTTTTTCAACGCAAACTACGGCGAAATAATGCGCGCCTACCGTGCGCTCGCGGACGAGGACTCTCGCCGCGCATATTCCGCAATTCTCAACTATCGCCTAAGCGGAAAAATGTCCTATCTTCTTGAGGCATATTCCACAAGGGACGAGCTTTATTCGCTTCTTCCTGCCGAAAGCATTAAAAAATACGTCGACGCAGGCGCATACAACGGCGATACCGTCCGCGAGGCAATCGAATATTTCCCCTCGCTTGAAGAGGTCGTTGCCATCGAGCCCGACCCAAAAAATTTCAAAAAGCTCTCAAAATACGTCGATACCCTCACCGCACCGAAGGTCAAAACGGTTATGGCGGCGGCATACTCCGAATGTAAATCGGGTACCTTCGCCTCGTCCGGAAACCGAAATTCCTCGGTAAACTCCACCGCCTCGTATCAGCATAAGACCGAACAGGTACAGCTTGTATCGGTCGACAGCCTTGTGCCACAGGGTACGAATTACGTAAAATACGACGTAGAGGGGGCAGAGAGGGAGGCGCTCCTCGGTACCGATAAAACCATCCGCGATTATGCGCCGACTCTGCTCGTATCTCTGTATCACAGAAGCCGCGATATTTTTTCCCTCGTGAACTATCTGTCCGATACCTATCCCGATACCTATAAGCTGTACGTCCGCCGCCTGCTGTGCGTTCCCGCGTGGGAAATTGACCTTATTGCTTGCAATAAGTGAAAAAGTATGCTAAAATAAAAATATATTAAAAAATCGGAAGTGTATGATGAAACGACCCGAAATTCTATCCCCCGCAGGCAATTTTGAGAAAATGAAGTCTGCGATTCTCTACGGCGCCGATGCCGTCTATCTTTCAGGCAAAATTTTCGGTATGCGTGCCGCCGCCGACAACTTTTCCATAGAAGAGCTCGCCGAAGCGGTTGAATACGCCCACGCCCACGGCGTCCGTGTATATCTCACCGTAAATACGATGCCGAGAGAGCACGAATATCCGTTGCTGAATGAATATTTCGAAAGCCTCAAAAATATAAATATTGATGCACTCATAATCGCCGATATCGGTGTTTTGATGCTCGTGCGCAAAATCCTTCCAAATATGGAAATCCATATTTCAACCCAAGCAAACGCAGTAAGCTCCGCCGACTGCCTCGCCTGGTATTCGCTCGGAGCGAAGAGGGTAGTGCTCGCTCGCGAATTGACCCTCGAGGAAATCAAGGCAATCCGCGCCGCCATCCCCGACGATTTGGAGCTCGAATGCTTCGTCCACGGCTCTATGTGCGTTTCCTATAGCGGAAGATGCCTGCTCTCAGGACACATAATCAACCGCGACGGCAACCGCGGAATGTGCGCACAGCCTTGCCGCTGGAACTACACCATTCACGGCTATGAAATAGCAGAGGAAAAGCGCCCCGACGTCAGAATCCCGATAGAAGAGGTGAACGGCGAAACCTTCATTATGTCCAGCCGCGATACCTGTACCATAGAGCATATCCCGGAGCTTATCGAGGCAGGAATTGACTCGTTCAAAATCGAAGGACGAATGAAATCCTCTTACTATACCGCAGTTGTTACAAACACCTATAAAATGGCAATTGACAGTTATTTTTCGGGCAGATTTGAATATAACCCCGAATGGTACCGTGAGCTCGAGTCGGTAAGCCACCGCGATTATCACACCGGCTACTACTTTGACGACTCCCATATTGACGCCAATTTGTCCACCACAACAGGTTATATAAAGGATAAGGCTTTTCTCGCCGTTGTCCTCTCTTACGATGAAAAAACAGGTATGGCGCACCTCTCGCAAAGGAACAAAATGTCAGTCGGTGAGCCCGTCGAGGTGCTCTCGCCCGGTAAGGTCGGGGTGCCATTTGTCGCAGGAGAAATGTTCGATGAATCGGGCGCGCCCATCATCTCCGCGCCCCATCCGTATATGAATTTTTATATGAAGGTTCCCTTTGCCTTGAAGGCAGGCGACATCATCCGCGCGTCATAAGGGATTAGGTAGAAAAATGAAATTTCTCGAAATTTTAAAGGCGATCCTTCTCGGTATCGTGGAGGGCATCACCGAATGGCTTCCCATAAGCTCGACAGGGCATATGATTCTCCTTGACGAATTTATTTCTCTCGACGTTTCCCCTGAGTTTATGGAGCTGTTTTTAGTGGTTATTCAGCTTGGCGCAATATGCGCCGTTCCGGTCCTTTTCTGGAACAAGCTTAACCCCTTTTCGCGCAAAAAGACAGCCGAGGAGCGTCGCGGCACGTGGAGCCTCTGGGCGAAGGTCATAGTAGGCGTACTCCCCGCCGCCATAGTCGGCGTCCTGCTCGATGATTTCTTTGACGAGCATTTCTATAATTATATCGTCGTTTCGATAGCCCTCATAGTCTACGGCGTGGCATTTATACTTATCGAAAAGCTCAAAAAGGATAAGCCCCCACGCATAGAAACAGTCTACGACATCACATACAAAGATGCGCTTCTTATGGGCGGCGCACAAATGCTCTCGCTCATCCCCGGCACCTCTCGCTCGGGCTCAACAATCCTCGGCGGTATGCTCGGCGGAGTATCTCGTGTTGCGGCGGCAGAATTTTCCTTCTTTATGGCAATCCCCGTAATGCTTGGAGCATCCTTGCTCAAAATTCTGAAATTCATCGTCGCAGGCTTTACCGCAACAGGCGCGGAAATCGCCCTCCTCGCAATAGGTATGGCAGTTTCCTTCGTCGTTTCGCTCGTTGCCATCAAATTCCTGATGGATTTTGTAAAACGCCACAGCTTCGCCCCCTTCGGCATCTACCGCATAGTCCTCGGCGCAGTCGTAATAGGCTATTTCCTTATAAAAACCTACGCATAAATCAATCATTATAAAAACGGCAGTGGATTTCCACTGCCGTTTTTATTTATACAGAAAAAAGCCACCCTACACTCAAGGCGGCTTTTACTGCTCTATTTCTAAATCTTCAGAACAGAAAATCTCGTCATCTAAAAACTCGGTAAGAGACATATTGAACCCTTTCGCAAGCATAATTACAGTGCTCAAGGTTACAGTTTTATTTCGTCCGTTCATTATACATTGCATACTTCCGTGCTGTATTCCCGATTCCTGCTCTAAACGGTATTGAGACATACCCTTTTCACGCAACAGCTTGGAAATGCGCGTCGCAACAGCGTCATTTACAGTCAAGTTTATACCCTCCAATAAGAAGATTTAACTTCCGTAGATTTACCTACACATTTATTTTATCAATAAAGTGATAAAAATATAAGAAGGTATGCCTACATACTCTTGATTGTTTTTAAAGGGTATGGTATACTATGTAGGTGTACCTACACAAAGGAAGGAGCGAGTTATGGTAGTGACTTTTTGCGGACACGCTCATTTTTCTGAATCAGAGGAATGCGAACAGAGAATACTTGCCTTTCTTGCGGAAAAGGTAGGCGATCGCCCCGCCGATATGTATTTAGGGGGTTACGGTGCATTTGATGGGTTTGCGTACGAATGTTGCAAGAAATATAAGCAAACGCATCCAAAGGTTTCTCTTGTATTTGTTACGCCTTATCTTACTGTGGAATATCAGAAAAATCATTTGGATTACCAAAAAACAAGGTACGATGCAATTATCTATCCCGAAATTGAGAGCAAGCCGAAAAGGTATGCGATAGCTTACCGTAATAAATATATGGTTGAAAAAGCAGATTATGTGATAGCTTACGTTACGCACGATTGTGGCGGAGCATACACAACGTATAAATACGCAAAAAGAAAGGGCAAGGCGATTTTAAATCTTGCAGATTTTGAAGAATAAATCAATTCAATGAAAAAGTGGCTGTCGCATTAAGAACTCAGGTAAACCAAAGCCAAAAACAAAAAACGCAGCAATCTTTGCGTTTTAGTAAATTCTTAATGCGACAGCTCCTTGGGGCGAACGGATTTAGAGCAGAAATTGTCGTTCTCCGACCGAGAGGCGTATATAGATACGTCGGAGGGAGGAAACGGCAATAGAATAAAAACAGTAAAAATAAAAAATGAGAAAAACCGCAGGTTTTCTACCTCTCTTTTCCTCTAAAAAATGCTTTTATAATAGAAAGAGGTACTGTGTTTTTTCCACAATACCTCTGTTTTTATTCGCTTATGCCTAAATACGACAGCCCCTTTATTATTTCGTCTTGCTCCAATCAATAACCGAAAGTCCTCGCGAAGCAAGAAATTCATTTGCTTTAACAAAATGACCGCAGCCGAAAAATCCGTTGTAAGCCGAAAGCGGACTCGGATGCGCGCATTCAAGCACAAGGTGATTGCGGTTTGTCAAAAGTGCCTTTTTCGCTCGTGCATTTCCGCCCCAAAGCATAAATACCACGCCGTCGGACTTTTCGTTGAGCAGGGAAATGATTTTGTCAGTGAGTATCTCCCAGCCGCGCCCCTTGTGGCTCTGCGGAGCTCCCTCGCGCACGGTCAGGGTAGTGTTAAGAAGCAAAACTCCCTGTCTTGCCCAGCCTGTAAGCTCGCCCGTCGGCGGCTCCGCCATACCGATCTCCGCCTTCAGCTCCTTGAAAATGTTTTTCAGCGACGGCGGCGGTACAACGCCCTCCTTAACGGAAAAGCACAGACCGTGCGCCTGCCCGACTCCGTGATACGGGTCCTGCCCGAGAATAACGACTCTCGTATCGGCAAACGACGTATAGCGCAGAGCATTGTATATATCATTCATCGGCGGATATATCCTGCGCGACGAATACTCCGATTTTAAAAACTCGCGCAGCTCAAGATAATATTCCTTCCCGAACTCCTCTGCCAGGAGCTCATCCCAGTCATTTCCAAGCTTAACCATACGCACCTCACCAAAAGTCGTTACCTGATTTTAACACAATTTACCGCATAAGTCAACAAAAAAGCAAAAAACATAACCTCTCCGCGCTCTATTGACATTTTAAAATCAGGGTGCTATAATAGAGTTGCGACATAAACCGAATATTTTTCACGCAAGGGTGTACTATGCCATTTTAGTACTTCCGTCTTTTTCGTATACTTGCGTGAAAGGTTTGTGTCGCAGCAAAGTGAAGTACTTGATGGAGTGCGCTCGCTTTGCGAGCGCACTTTTTTATTTCATTCATAAAAGGAGAAGACTAATGAAAACAAGACTAAAGCTTTTTATCACACTCGCGCTTTGCCTAATGCTCTGTCTCGCGTTCATATCCTGTAACGTCGGCAATGACGGCAATAATCCCGATGGTGACAACGGAGATAATCCTACGACGGAAACTCCTAATTTTCAATATAGTGAAGGATTAGAATTTTCCTTAAATTCTGACAACATTTCTTATTCTGTTTCAGACATAGTCAACTGCACCGACACCGATATTGTAATCCCCTCGTGCTACAACGATTTGCCCGTAATGAGTATTGGCAATTATGCGTTCCAGTATTGCGACAACCTCACGAGCATAACCATCCCCGATAGTGTAACAAGTATTGGCGATAGAGCATTCTATGGTTGCACAAGCCTTGCAAGCATAACTATACCAGATAGCGTAACAGATATTGGCTGTGATGCGTTCCAATATTGCTCAAGCCTTACGAGCGTAATTATACCGGATAGCGTGACATATATTGGATAACTGTGTTCTCCGTTTGCTCAAGCCTTACTATCTATTGCGAGGCTGCAAGCAAGCCTTCGGGATGGCATCCGCTTTGGAACTATTCAAACTGCCCTGTCGTTTGGGGATATACAGGCGAAGAATAACAATAGCAGAGGTACTGCAAATGCGGTACCTCTGCCGTTTTTATGTTATATGAAACTCTAAAACACCGTTTCAATCACCCGTTTGCAATCGGGCGGTGAGTAGGTCCAGGAATCAATATGCGTCACGCTCTCCGTGTCGATAAAGTAATCGAGCGGCTCGACCGCAATCGGCGCGTCGTGAGAGTCGATAATTATCAGCTTTATCTTCATTTTTTCAGGAATAATGCTCTTTATGTAAACCGCCGCGGTTTGCCCGGGCGAAACGTCGTCCTTGTATTCCGCAAGACCTGCGAGATTCGGCTTCAGCTCAACGAAAATACCGTAGCTCTCCACGCTTCGTATAATGCCGCGCACGGTCTGCCCCTCGGTGAAAAGGTCGGCGTTTTCCTGCCAGCTGCCGAGTAGCTCTCGCTCGGATACGTATATCCTTCCGCGCTCGTCAATGCTTTTCACAACCGTGAACAGAGAATCCCCGACGCTCAGTCGCGCAGAAGGATGCGCAATCCTCGATACCGAAATCGAATCAATCGACAGAAGAGAAACGATACCGCACCCTATATCAACAAAAGCACCGAAGCTTTCAAGATGCGTTATGCGGCTCGGAATTATATCACCCGGCATAAGAGTGCGAATGTAATTTTCCATACACTCCATTTGCGCCTGCCTGCGTGAAAGCAGGGCAATTATCTCTCCCGACCCGTCGCGCTCAAAGCCGCTTACGGTAAAGCAAACGGTCTTTCCTACGCGCGTGAGTATTGCAATATCCTTGATTTCCTCGTCGCGCAGATATTGCACCTCCTCGCGCGGTATTATTCCGCGCATCCTCTCACCAAGCGCAACGTGCAAATTAAAATTATGGTCACAAAGGATAGCGGGGGCCTCTAAAATCACGTGACGCTCAAGAGCGCGCTCAAGCCCCTTTTGCGTTGAAATATACTCGTGATTCTGAAGCGACCCAATCAGCATTCCCTCCGGTTTGTACCTGTTCATAATATCACCTTCCGATTCGTTTTTTGACTTTCCTGAATCAATATATGAAGGTAAATAAAATATTATGACTGCTCGCCAAGACCAAAGCTTACCTGTATTGCGCTGTTCACGTGATTCATCGTCTCATCGTCAAGATGTCCCATCTTCTCCTTCAGCCGCTTTTTATCTATCGTCCGCACCTGCTCGAGCAAAATTACGCTGTCCTTCGTCAGTCCCGCATCCGCCCCGGGAATATCTATGTGTGTGGGTAGTCTAGCCTTTCCCATTTTCGAGGTAATAGCCGCCGCTATAACAGTCGGACTGTAACGGTTTCCCACGTCGTTCTGTACTATCAAAACAGGGCGAAGCCCGCCTTGCTCACTTCCGATAACCGGACTCAAATCCGCATAATAAATATCTCCGCGCTTTATGTTCATTTTCAGTTCCCAAGAAAAAATTTTCTTCTCCTTTTTATTGTCGTAAAACCCTCGTACCACTATTTTTGCCAAAACAGCGGCAAATAAACAAGAATTTTCATTTCCACTAACATTTTATGAAATAAACGGTAAAGGGTTAGCGCAAAAAAGCTCGCACATACGCGAAAAAACAAAAAAGGCATCACCGAAAAAGCTCGGCAATGCCTTCCTCTGCCTTACGCGTGATGCTCGGCAAGCTCGTCGTTGGGGCGGAAGAGCATAGAAACGCACCATATACCCGCAATAGCGACAAGCACGTAAATAATGCGCGCGAGAACCGTAGTTGCTCCGCCTGCAATGAAGGCTACAAGGTCAAAGGAGAAAAGACCGACAAGCCCCCAGTTGAGCGTACCTATTATAGCAATAAGCAGCGCAATTTTGTTTATTATCGTCATACATAAACCTCGGTTTTGTTTTTGCATCGCACTGTGCGATGTCACCGTTATCTTTTCCGTATATCCGTATTTTATGTATGTAAAAATTGTCAATCGCTGAAATCCGGGCGCGATTTTCCAAAGGAAAGCCTGAGAGTTTCAAGCGCCTTTTTTTCAATTCTCGAAACGTAAGAGCGCGAAATTCCGAGATGCTTTGCCACCTCGCGTTGCGTTTTCGGCTCGTAGCCCATAAGCCCGAATCTGAGAATAATAATTTCCCGCTCTCGCCCCGTGAGCCTTTCGTCAACGAGCGCGCGCACGCTTCTTATATGTCCCTCCATTTCAATATCCTCCGCCATTGTGTCCTCTGTGCTCATTATATCAAGGTAGGTAAGCGGATTTCCGTCCTTGTCAATATCAATCGTTTCGTTTATCGACACCTCGTGCGATGCTTTTTTGCGTGAACGGAAAAACATAAGAATCTCGTTCTGTATGCACCTCGCACCGTAGGTAGCAAACCTCGTTCCAACCTCGCTTTTGTAGGAATCCACCGCCTTAATAAGTCCGAGGCTTCCAATGGATAGAAGCTCATCCTGATCGCCGTACGACGCATAGTATTTTCTTATAATGTGCGAAACGAGCCGTAAATTATGCTCTATGATTTTCGTCCTCGCAGAAGCGTCACCGTTCCTCATTCGCAGAAAAAGCTCCCGTTCCTCCGACGGTGAAAGCGGAGGAGGGAAGTTCTCCGCTACGTCGAGCCCTAAAATGAGCGAAATAAAGCGCAAAAGCAGCCTGTATAAATTCAGCATAACAAAACCTCCAAATAAGCTGTAAAACTATATGTCGGTAAGGCTTGTCAAAATGCAAAAAAAGCGATAGGAGCTTGTCCTATCGCCTTTTATACGCTCAAAGCAGGTTCTTTTTCAACTGCAAGAAGCTTGTATCCCTCGCCGAAGCTCTGCTGTATCAGCGAGCGCCCCGTCACCTGACGGAATTTCTTGTTGATTATGGAAACGTGTGTTCTGATGTTAGCCACGTCGGGCATCTTCGACGGACGGTACACCGCGTGCAAAATGCTCTCCGCATTAACCGTCCTCGGATATGAGCGCACAAGATAGCGCAAAATCATACATTCGGTTTTTGTGAAGGGAAGCACCTTGTCAAAATACATAGCGCAGTTCAAATCCGCGGAAACGTCTAGCCCCGCAAGCGAATAATGCCCGGGTATATCAAGAGCACGCGAGTCGCAGTAGTCCATAACCCTTTCCGCAAGCTTCGCGGCAAATGCATTCTTGTCAAGAGTACAGTCAAACAGCTCCTCACTCACTAAGCTCTCGTCATCCGTCATTGCAAAAATCGGTATATCAGGTGCATAAGAGCGCAACCGCCGCAGATAATCCGCCTTATCAATAAGCGCCGTTGGGGAGGTGACGATGATTGCCCTGTATAGCGTGGACACCGTGCTCAACGCCTCGCTCGGTGTTGCCGCCGCGCACAGAAATCCCATATAGCTGAACATATCGGCAAGATTTCTTGCCGCTCTTTTACGGTTGTCAATAATAAGTATCATTTCTTCCTCCTCATATATTATACATCTTATTTTTCACAAGGTCAATATTGACATTAAATTGTTTTGGGTATATAATAGGTACAAGATTTTAAAATAATTATAAAGGAACAGCAGTATGAAAACCGTTCTTATAACAGGCGGCTCTCGCGGAATAGGCAGAGCAATGGTAGAGCTTTTTTCAAAAAAAGGCTACCGCGTAGCATTTACCTATAAGTGCTCCGGCAAGGCGGCAGAGGAGCTTTCTCTGGCGACGGGCGCCCTTGCAATATGCGCCGATACCACCTCTGAAAACGATGTTAAGAAAGCTGTAGCGATTACGAAAGAAAAGCTCGGAAACGTAGAAATACTGATAAATAATTCGGCAGTTTCCCATTTTTCGCTATTTACCGACCTCTCGCTTGAGGAGTGGAGAGCAATCTTTTCCGAGAACGTCGACGGTGTGTTTCTCTATACTCGCGAGGCTCTGCCGGATATGATAAACGCAAAGTGCGGAAGGATAATCAACGTATCGAGCATGTGGGGAATCGTGGGTGCCTCCTGCGAGGTCGCCTACTCTGCGAGCAAGGCGGCAATCATAGGTATGACCAAGGCTCTCGCCAAGGAGCTCGGCCCATCGGGAATAACGGTGAACTGCATAGCCCCCGGCGTTATCAATACCGAAATGAACGCCCGTCTATCAGACGAGGATATCACCGCCCTCTGTGACGAAACCCCCGTAATGCGCCTCGGCGCACCTGAGGAGGTTGCCGCGGCGGCTCTGTTTTTGGCGAGCGATGAGGCCGCGTTTATCACGGGTGACGTAATGAACGTCAGCGGCGGTTATATTACCTGAAAAATCTGTCGATAAAATAAAAGTAAAAAATCTTTTAAAGGTATTGCTTTTTTTATTTTATTTTGTTATAATCTTAATGTTAAACTCATTTTCTGTGCGTCGGGTGGAGCCATACCAGCCGGGGAAGTAGCGGTGCCTTGTACCTGAAATCCGCTATAGCAGGGGTTCATTCCTCCCCCGAGGGCTATTCTTGTGCAGCCTGCGCCGTTTTCTTCTGTGTTGAAGGATGGGTCTTGCGCAATCCGAGGCTGTGAACCATGTCAGGTGGGGAACCAAGCAGCATTAAGCGGTTTATCGGGTGTGCCGCAGGGGTGCCTGTTCGGAGCAGACGTGGCGGTTAACGTGTGTAAGGGTATCTCGACGGGGAGGTGTATGGCTCTATCCGACGTACAGAAAAATATATAATGTATCTATGGCGCTTATGCGGTATAACGCCGATATGCCGCCTGCGCCTTTTGTTTTTTAAAATTCTAACCGAAAGAGAGATATTATGGCGGACTATAAAGCGCTGTACAGAAAATGGCGCCCAACCGACTTCGACGACGTATGCGGTCAGGACCGAATAACCGACATCCTCAAATATGAGGTTGCAAATAATAAGGTTTCGCACGCTTATCTGTTCTGCGGCTCTCGCGGAACGGGTAAAACAAGCTGTGCTAAAATCCTCGCCAAAGCGGTTAACTGCGAAAATTCCCGCGACGGCAACCCCTGTAACTGCTGTGAATCCTGTCGCTCGATAGATATGGGCATCGCTACCGACGTTATCGAAATGGACGCAGCAAGCAATAACGGTGTAGAAAACGTCAGAAGCCTAAAGGATGAAATCAGCTTTACCCCTGCGGCGCTGAGATACCGCGTCTATATCATAGACGAGGTTCATATGATGTCGGGCTCTGCCTTCAACGCCCTGTTGAAAACGCTTGAAGAGCCGCCGACCTACGTCCTTTTCATCCTCGCAACCACCGAATTTCATAAGTTGCCCACAACGATAGTCTCCCGTTGCCAGCGCTTCGACTTCAGGCGCATAAGCTCCGAGGTGATAGTCGACAGATTGGCAAAAATCGCTCGCGAGGAGGGAATCGATCTCGGTGAGGACGGAGCGCGTCTTATCGCAAGAGCCGCAAGAGGCGGTATGCGAGATGCGGTGAGCCTTCTTGAGCTTTGTGCAGGCTCGAAGCAGCATATTGACGCAACCCTCGTTGCCACAACCCTCGGTGCAGGAGACCGCGAGAGCGCGTACAGACTTATAGAGGCTGTTGCCACCTCGGATTTTGCCACCGTTTACTCAATAATAGGCGAAACCGTTATGACAAGCGGCGATATATCGGTTTTCTGGCAGGAAATTATAGATTCCTACCGCGATATAATGGTTGTCAAAAATACAGATAGAGCAAAGGCGTATCTCGACCTTACCGACGGCGAGTACGAGAGAGTGAAGGGAATTGCCGAGAAATTCACTATGGCACGCCTCTCCTATCATACCTCAATTCTTGAGGAAGCGCTCACGAATATGCAAAGAGCGACCAACTCGAAGCGCAGTATAGCCGAAATCGCCCTCACACGTATGTGTGACGCACGCCTTGTATCCTCCGTTGAGGCTCTTGCCCTTCGCGTGGAGGAGCTTGAAAAGCAGGTCACAATGCTTAAAATGGGTGTTCCCGTGTCATCAAAGCCCACCGAAAGACCGCAAGAAGCGGCAGAGGCACCGAAGCCTGAGCCTAAGCCCACCGCGGCTCCCGAGGCTCCCGCACCCAAAAAGCCGAGTCAAGAGCCCAAAAGCGCTCCCGCCCCGTATGCCAATTGGGGAATGGTGCTTGAGCGTATGGCAGAGGTGAAAAAGCCCCTTTCAAGCCAGTTTGTAAATTCTAAAGCTACGAGAATCTCGAAAAATGAGTTTCTCATTCAGATGAACGGCTTCTTTGCTGACAGGATAAGAAAAAGCGAGCAGGATATGGCTCTGCTTGTCGGAATTATAGCCGAATGTGAGGGAATATCCCCGTCGGAGATAAGGATTACGGTAGAAGCAAAGCCCACCGACCCTAAGGGCACGGCATCCGAATTTTAATGATTATATTTTTGGAGGAAATAAAATGAGAGTAAGAGTACCGCAGGGCGGAGGTCCGTCCAATATGCAGGCGATGATTAAGCAGGCTCAGAAAATGCAGGAGGATATGGCTGCAAAGCAGGAGGAGCTTGAGGCTCGCGAATACGATATTTCTGCAGGCGGCGGAGTAATAAACGTAAAAATCAACGGCAAAAAGGAAATCCTCTCGGTTAAAATCGACCCCGAGGTAGTTGATCCCGATGACGTAGAAACACTCGAGGATCTTATCGTTGCCGCTGTAAACGAGGGAATCAAAAAGGTTGAAGCGGTTTCTGCAGAGGAAATGCAGAAAATAACCGGCAATATCGGACTCCCCGGGATGTTTTGATAATGGCAGAATATATAGCGCCTATACAAAGGCTTGTTGAAGAGTTCAGAAGACTCCCCGGCGTCGGTGCAAAAACTGCGGCAAGATACGCCTTCGCCGCCCTCAATTTCACAGATGATGAGGCTGTAAAATTTGCTGATGCCATCATTTCTCTGAAACGCGACGTTCATAAATGTCCTATATGCTTCGGACTTTCCTCATCTCCCGAAAAATGCGAGATCTGCGCAAACGAGAGCCGCGACCCATCCATCATCTGCGTTGTCGAAAACGCAAAGGACGTTATGGTTATGGAGAAGGTCAGAGGCTATAAGGGAACCTATCACGTGCTCGGCGGAGCACTTTCTCCCATTGATAATATAACCGCACAGGACCTTACCTTCGACGCCCTTGTTGAAAGGGTGAAGGCAGGGGATGTCAAGGAGATAATAATAGCAACCAACCCCACCCCCGGCGGAGACACCACCGCCGCCTATCTGGCAAGAATCCTCGAGCCCTACGACGTTGAGGTATCTCGCCTTGCATACGGTATACCCGTTGGCGGTGATATAGAGTATGCCGATGAGGTTACTCTCTATCGCGCAATGGAGGGCAGAAGATATTTTTAATTTTAAAAAACGGTAGCGAATGCTGCCGTTTTTTGTTTACGCAACGGAATTACACCGTTGCGTATTTGTATTTAAGGCGGAGATTGTCCGCAATCATTGCAATAAATTCGGAATTTGTCGGCTTTCCGCGTGAATTTTGAATCGTATAACCGAAATACGAATTAAGAGTATCAACGTCACCTCTGTCCCAGGCAACCTCGATAGCGTGCCTTATGGCGCGCTCAACACGCGAGGTGGTGGTCTGATATTTTTTCGCAACAGCGGGGTAGAGTATCTTCGTAACGGAATTGATAATCTCGCTGTCCTCAATGGTCATAAGTATAGCGGTACGAAGGTATTGGTAGCCCTTGATATGTGCGGGAACGCCTATCTGATGTATTATTTTCGTAACCTGTGCCTCAATATCGGGCGAGAGCGTGCCGTAGCTCTGCTCGCTCGTCTGCTTGCGAGGCTTGCACAGGGATTCTATATGAGCCACAAGAGTACCGAAATCAAACGGCTTGGGTATGCAGAGGTCCGCACCCGCCTCCGATGCCTCGACAAGAATCGATTGCTTGTTAATAGGGGACATAAGTATGAAGGAGCAGTTTGCCGTTATATCAAGATTTTTCGCCGCGCGTATAATGCCAATGCCGTCAATTCCCGATACCCAGAGATCGGTTATGATTACGTCGTAATTATTTCGCTTGATCATCTCAAACGCACACTCTCCGTTTTTTGCCTCGTCACACGAATCGTAGCCAGCACTTGCAAGATTTTGCAAAAGCTTGCTCCTTTCCTCATTATTCTCGTCACAAATAAGAATTTTGATGTTGTTTTTCATTCTTCGTTCTCCTTCTGTTTTTGAATTGGTAAATTTTGGTAATTTTTTGGAAGCAAAACTATTCTACCATAAAACACCGTGTAAAATCAAGGGTGAATATAGCGAAAATTTTTACAAACTTATCATATCAAAAATGGTAAAATTTACCAATTCAGAATAAAAAACACCACAACCCGATAAAATAGTATTCCATTCGCCAAAATTCGAAAAAACGCAGAAAATACATAAAAAATATTTATTTTATATATTGAAAATTCATTGTTACTATGGTATAATGTAACTGTGAAAAGCTGGCGTTGTATGCTTTGAGCTTAAAGCGCGCTTTTCTTATTCCAACGTAATATTTAAATAAGGAGATATTCTAATGAACACAAACGTTACCTCTAACAAGGCCGTTAACTCGTGGATCGCCGAAATGGTAGAGCTTGTAAAGCCCTCAAACATCGTTCTTATCGATGGCTCCGAGGCGCAGGCAGAGCAGCTTCGTAAGGAGGCGTGCTCAACAGGCGAGCTCATCAAGCTCAATGAAGAGAAGCTCCCCGGCTGCTATCTTCACAGAACCGCGATAAACGACGTTGCCCGCGTTGAAAACAGAACCTTTATCTGTACTCGTAACAAGGAGGATGCAGGTAATATCAACAACTGGATGGATCCCCAGGAGTGCTATGCGAAGCTTTCTAAGCTCTATGACGGCTCCTACAAGGGCAGAACCATGTACGTAATCCCTTACTCAATGTCCGTTGTTGGCTCCGATTTTGCAAAATACGGTATCGAGCTTACCGATTCTATCTACGTTGTTCTCAATATGCTTATAATGACGAGAGTTGGACTTGACGTTCTTGAGGCTCTCGGCGACAGTGCAGACTTCATTAAGGGTCTTCACGCACGCGCTGATATAGATGAAGAGAACAGATACATCTGCCATTTCCCCGAGGACAATACCATCTGGTCTGTTAACTCCGGTTACGGTGGAAACGTTCTTCTCGGCAAGAAGTGCTTCGCGCTTCGTATAGCATCCTACCTCGGCAGAAAGGAAGGCTGGATGGCAGAGCATATGCTCATTCTCGGCATTGAGAATCCCGAGGGAGAGGTTAAGTACATATGTGCGGCATTCCCCTCCGCCTGCGGAAAAACCAACCTCGCAATGCTCATCCCCCCCGAAGTATACAAGAAGAAGGGCTACAAGACCTGGTGCGTCGGTGACGACATCGCTTGGCTCCGCGTAGGTAAGGACGGCAGACTCTGGGCAGTTAACCCCGAAAACGGCTTCTTCGGCGTTGCTCCCGGTACTAACGAAAACTCCAACCCCAACGCTCTTCACACTGCAATGCGCGATGCTATTTTCACCAACGTATGTCACAATCTTGATGACAATACCGTATGGTGGGAGGGCCTCGACAGCAATCCTCCCAAGAACGCTCGCAACTGGAAGGGCGAGATGTGGGATTACACCAAGTACGATAAGGCAGATAAGGTAAATACCTCGGGCGCTCATCCCAACTCCAGATTTACCGCAAAGGCTATTAACTGCCCCTGCCTCTCCGATAAATTCAACGATCCTGCAGGCGTTCCCATCTCCGCTATCGTATTCGGCGGACGCCGCGCAAAGACCGCTCCCCTCGTATATCAGTCGTTCAACTGGCAGCACGGTGCATTCATCGGCTCCATTATGGCTTCCGAAACCACCGCAGCAGCTGCAGGCGCAGTCGGCGTAGTCCGTCGCGACCCCATGGCTATGCGTCCCTTCGTTGGCTACGATATGGGCGACTACTGGGCACACTGGCTCAATATGGGTAAGCTTGCGGCAAACGCTCCCAAAATCTTCCACGTTAACTGGTTCAGAACCGATGACGAGGGACACTTTATCTGGCCCGGCTTCGGTGACAATATGCGTGTTCTTATGTGGATACTCGCACGTTGCGACGGAACCGTAGGCGCAACCGAAACCGCAATCGGCTACGTTCCCAACCCCGATGACATCAATATCGAGGGTCTTGACATTGATAAGGCTACTCTTACCGAGCTTCTCTCCGTTGATAAGGAGCTTTGGCTTGAGGATTGCCGCGGAATTAAGGAATTCTACGCTCAGGTAGGCGAAAGAACTCCCAAGGAATACTACGATGAGCTTGCAGCTCTCGAAGCACGCCTCAGCAAGTAATAAATTCAGTACAAACAGGAGAAGGATATGAAAAAAATAATTGCAATATCGCTTGTAATTGCCGCTATACTCGCATTTTCAGGCTGTAACGGTAAGAAAAAGTGCGCAGAATGTATAGACATCAATTCCGATTTTGTTTGCGATAACTGCGGTACTGCTTTGGAATTTTCAGATGGAAATCAATTGCCCATTCTCCCGATTATTCCCGAAGGATAAAAGCTAAATAAAAAGGTACGAGGCCTCGGCTTCGTACCTTTTTTATTAAATAAAGACACAAAAGAACAATAGCAAAAGCAGTGAAATGCACCCCTGCAAAAGCTTTGCCCATATGTATTTTTTTATCGAAATATCCGACCCGCGCTGAATAAGAGCCGCGGCTTGCGCAGTAACGCAAAGCCCTGAAAAGCTTAAAGCAAAGCCAGTGAGCGCGAGCGTCAGCGCCTCTGGCAAAATATACAAATCCGATAAATACACCGCGGCATTCCCCACCTCTAAAAAAGGAATTATAAATGCGAGAATATAAGGATTGCCGAAAAGCTTCTCAAGAAGCCCGGATATAATGGAGAACGCCGTAATGAATCCTGTAATATTCAGACACACAGCCGCGGCGTCCTTCACAGACTCTGAAAAAATATAATTCTGCCAAGGAATTAAATCGGTATTATGCGTTTTGCCTTTTCTAATTCCGAGAATCATTCCGCAGATAATGCTTGATAAAACTGCGGCGCAATAAAGCAAGGCACCGTCGCGCAGACTTCCTCGCATCCCGATTCCCACGGCGCAGATTACGTATCCGGGGCTCGCATTGTTTGCAAATACGATTAGCCGTTCGCACTCGCATTTTGATATTTTTCCGTTCTCATACATCATAAGCGAGAGCCTCGCCCCGATGGGAAATCCGCCTATTATACCAATCACCCAGGCGGACAGCGCGGCGCCGTTTATTTTGAATAATTTCTCAAACGCCGTCCTGAAAAACCGAAGCTCCTCGAACCTGATAAACCTCATTGAAAAATCGCTGAGCAGAAGAAACGGAAATACCGAGGGGATTATCACCCTGACAGAGAGCATTAGTCCCTCTGCCACAAGCATTGCCATCTCATCGGAAAGAAATATCGCACATGAGAATATAATTACCGTAAAGGCAACGGAGCTTACGAGTGCGTATGCGCCGCGTCGCCTTTTTTCTTTTTTTAGCGTCAAGTGCGTCATTTTTTCCTCCTCGGCTCATAAATTTAAATGCGGCGTGCTTCGGCAGCCATATTAAAGTTTTATGTCAAGGTGGTGCGTATAATGCTAAAAAAAGTTAAAAAAACTGCGGAATTTCTATCCTCGCTTCCGCCATTTTCATTCCATACGGAAATAGACAGAGTCAGCGGCGGTATGTCGGTTTGCGTGTCGGGGGTACGAACCATCAGCGATTTTTCAGATGAATGTGCCGCTCTTCGCTTGCCCGGTGTGACGATGAAAATTTCGGGCACCGCGCTTTCAATAACAGTCTATGAAAACAGCACCGCGGAAATCGTGGGCAAGGTATCGGGGGTTGAGTTCGTATATGATAAGGCTTGATTATTTTTTGCTCGGTTACGTAACCGTAAAAATTCCGAAGGAGAGTATAAAAACCGTATCAGTAAAGCTCTTGAAAAGGGAAATTCCCGTGAAAATCACCCACGACGGGAGCTTCAATATCCCTGTCCGTAGGGTAAAGAGTATTCTTCCGCTGCTCTCGGGTATCGAATATACGGTGAGCGAGCCGCGCGGCGTATACGGCTTTCTGTATCCACATCGGAAGCGCTACGGCGCCTTTTTGGCATTCGCCGTCAGTATTGTTCTGTTTTTGATTATGAATTCTCTGGTATGGGATATTCGCATCGAGGGTACAGCAGAGGAAAATGAGGAAAAAATCCTCTCTGACCTCGCAGATTCCGGGCTCTACGTCGGTGCCGCGTGGCGAAATATCGACAACAGCAGAGTCGAGGCAAGGGCATTGCTTGCTTCGGATGAGATAGCTTGGCTCAATATAAACCGCCGCGGCACGGTGGCATACGTCACCGTTGTGGACAGAGTAACCCACGAGCAGCAGACAAAGCCCACAGGCTATGCGAACGTTGTGGCGGCTCGGGATTGTATAATCGAGGAAATAACGGTAAAAAGCGGAGTTGCGGTGGTCAAAAAGGGCGAGAGCGTCAGGCAGGGACAGCTTCTGATTTCGGGCGTGCTTCCGCAGGAGCTCGGTGGCGGATATTGCTACGCCGAGGGAAGCGTAAAGGGAAGATATGCCGATACCGTTTCGGTTACAGTCCCCGCCGTAACCACGGAAAAAATATACATCGATGAAAAAATAGGCGCGCTAACCCTTAATTTTTTCGGTTTTCCAATAAATATTTTAAAAATAGGTGGAAATTCGCAAACAGAATGTGATATAATAGAAAAAAAGAAGGAATTCGCGCTCTTCGGCAAGGATATGCCCCTTTCTGCAGAATACAAAATTCTCCGCCCGTATACCGAAACCGAGCTTACGCTTACAGCGGATAAGCTCACCGAGCTCGCCGCAGAGCAGCTTCGCAGGGAGCTTCTCGGTGTAACCGAGGCGGCGGATTTATTGAGCATCAGAACGAGCGGAGGCTTCGCGGATGACGGCTATGCTATGCAAGCGGACATCATTTGCAGAAGCGAGGTATCCGAGACCCGCGAATTTAAAGTAAATTTGGAGTAAAAATGACAGAAAAGCTTGTTATGACAAAATCGGCGGAGGCAACCGCCGCCATATTCGGCGCATTCGATGCTAACGTCAGAATGATCGAGCGCGCCTTTGACGTGCGCATATCCGACAGAAATTCCGAAACCGAGGACGGAGATGCCATCGTTATAACCGGTGAACGCCAGAACGCCGAAAAGGCGGCACGCGCCCTTGAATATCTCAAGCATATGGCAGGAGCAGGCGAGGTAGTAAGCGAGCAAAGCGTTGAATACGTCATAAGCATCGTCAGAGACGACTTGGAGGAGGATATAGGCTTCTCCGACGGCGTTATTTGCATTACCAACCGAGGCAAGCCCATCAAGCCGAAAACCGCAGGTCAGAAAAAATACGTTAAGGCGATCAGGGACAACACCGTCGTCCTCGGACTTGGCCCCGCCGGCACGGGCAAAACCTTTCTCGCCGTAGCTATGGCAACTGAGGCTCTGCGCAATAAGCAGGTCTCGCGTATAATACTCACCCGTCCCGCAGTGGAGGCGGGCGAGCGCCTCGGCTTTCTTCCCGGTGACCTTCAGAGCAAAATCGACCCGTATCTTCGCCCACTGTACGACGCGCTTTTCGAAACCCTCGGCCCTGAGAACTATCAGCGCCATATGGAAAGGGGAACGATAGAGATAGCCCCACTCGCCTATATGCGCGGCAGAACCCTGGACGACTCCTTTATAATTCTTGACGAGGCGCAGAACACAACCCCCGAGCAAATGAAAATGTTCCTCACCCGTCTTGGCTTCAATTCAAAGGCGGTAGTCACGGGTGACCTCTCGCAAACCGACCTTCCCATAGGTAAAAAGAGCGGACTTTCAATAGCCGCCAAGGTTCTCTCAGGGATAGAGGGAATAGGTATCTTTGAGTTTTCCGAGCGCGACGTGGTAAGACACACTCTCGTGAGAAAAATAATCAGCGCATACGATAAATATGAAAAAGAAAATCTAACGAAAAAATATCGCGCCGATGCAAGAAAAACACCGCACCGCGATACAGGAGATAACTAATGTCAGCAAGTGGATTGAACATAAAATTTTCAGCAACCAAAAAATTCGACGAAATCGACTATAACGTTAAAAAAACGGTAAGAAGCGCCATAGCGCATACCCTCGATTATGAGCTCTTTGAATACGATGCCGAGGTTTCGGTAACCTTCTGCGATAACGAATATATCAGATGTCTGAACAAAAAGTACAGGAAAAAGGACAAGCCCACCGACGTGCTCTCCTTTCCTATGTACGAGGACGGAGATTTTGACCCCGTTGAATGTGTTGGCGGAGCGGTTCTCGGCGATATCGTCATATCAGTAGAGCGCACGAAGGAGCAGGCGGCGGAGCTCGGCAATACCTTCCTTCACGAAATAGCCTTTCTCGCCATACACTCAACTCTTCATCTGCTCGGCTACGATCACGAGCGCTCAAAGGACGACGAGGAGGCACAGTGCCTCGCCCAGCGCGAAATAATCGCAGAGATGGGAATATAAGGAGGATAGCGATATGACCAAAACCGCATTTATAGCCATCGTAGGCCGCCCCAACGTGGGCAAATCAACCCTTCTTAACACAATCCTCGGCGAGAAGGTGGCAATAGTATCGAAAAAGCCGCAAACCACGCGCAACAGAATAACGGGAATACATACCGTGGGTGAAAACCAGTACGTTTTCCTTGATACCCCGGGACTTCATAAGCCGCGCACCAAGCTCGGTGACTATATGGTAAAGGCAACCACCTCAACCCTCGGCGGAGTCGATGCCGCAATCCTCGTGGTTGAAGCGAGGGAAGAGGTCGGAGATATAGAGAAGGGGCTTATGGCTCGCTTTAAATCCGAGGGCCTGCCCGCTGTTCTCGTTATAAATAAGGTGGATACCGTTACCCCCGCAAATATTGCAAAAACAATAGCCGCGTACGACGCGGAATTTAAATTTGACGCCGTAATCCCCCTCTGTGCGAAAAACGGCAAGGGCGTTGATATACTTCTCTCGGAGTGCGAAAAATATCTCTACGAGAGCGAGTGGTTCTTCTCCTCGGACATTGTAACCGACCAGCCCGAGCGTCTTGTAGCGGCGGAAATCATAAGAGAAAAGCTTCTTCGTACGCTCGACGAGGAAATCCCTCACGGCACCGCCGTTTCCATTGAGGAATGGAAGGACAAGCGCGGCGTAGTTTCAATAAGAGCCGAAATATACTGTGAAAAAGCATCGCATAAGGGAATAATCATAGGCAAGCACGGCGCCACGATAAAGAAGATAGGAATGTACGCGCGCGAGGATATAGAGAAAATGCTCGACGCAAAGGTGTTCCTTGATTTGTACGTCAGGGTTAAGGAAAATTGGCGCGACAGCGACTTCAATATAAATAATCTCGGATACAATAAAGAAGACGTAGAATGATTATCGAAGTAAAAGGACTTGTAATCAGAACAACAGACATCAGAGAATCCGACCGATTGCTTACGATATTCACAGATTCGCTCGGAGTGATTACTGCCCTCGCCTCGGGTGCGCGTTCTCTGAAAAGCAGAAAGATGTCCTCAACCATGCAGTTTTGCTATGCCAGCTTTGTTCTGACAAAAAAAGGCGAGCATTACAGAATAAAGGAATCCGAGCTTATTGAGAGCTTTTTCGGCATACGCAACAGCATAGAGGGGCTTGCCTTGGCAGGCTACGTAACCGAGGTTCTCTCCGACGTTACGGTTGCACAGGCGGAAAACGACCTTCTCCGCCTCTCGCTGAATACACTTTACGCCATATCGGAAAATAAATGCTCGCTCGATAAAATCAAGGCGGCATTCGAAATAAGATGCGTTTCAATACTCGGCTTTATGCCCGACGTTATCTCCTGCTGCGAATGCGGCGAGCGAGAGGGAAGCTTTTATTTCGATATTATGGGCGGCTCCGTAATCTGCTATAATTGCAATTCAAAAAGAGAAAGGGCTCATACCGAGCCCGAAAATCCTCACGAAAGCCACATAATCTGTATCCTCTCCGAAACGGCAAAGGTGGCGCTCGGCTATTGCGTTCACTGTCCTATTGAAAAGCTCTTTTCGTTCAGTGTTCCCGATGAGGATATGGAGCTGTTTTCAAAAGCTACCGAGGAATATCTTGTAAATCAACTTGAAAGAACTTATAAAACCTTAGAATTTTATAATAGCGTAAAACGCTTGTAAGGGTGAAATGTTATTTACAGCTAAAACCATAAAAACACTTGAATTTGATAAAATAACGGAAATGCTTGCAGAATGTGCCGCAACTGACGGCGCAAAGGCGATAGCTCGCTCTCTTTCTCCGAGCGATGACTATGATACAGTCATCAAGCGACAGCTTCGTACCGATGACGCCAAACGCCTCGTTAATGCAAAGGGATTTCCGCCCTTTTCCGCGCCCGAATCGGTCGGCTCTGCCGCAGAGCGTGCCTACAAGGGTGCGACACTCTCGCCGCGCGACCTGTTGGATATCGCATCCCTGTTGCGAAGCGCGCGAGCAACACTTGATTATATAAACACTGACAAGCTCTTTATCACGAGCCTCGATGAAATTTTTTCGCGTCTGATTCCCAACCGCGCGCTTGAGGACAAGATCACGCGCTCGATAATTTCGGAGGATCTTATGGCTGACGAGGCGAGCCCCGAGCTTGCGGAAATACGACGCAAAATCCGCGCAACCAACAATAAAATTAAGGACACGCTTCAGAGCTATATCGGCGGCGCAAGGCTTAAATATCTTCAGGAAAATATTGTAACTATGCGAAACGGCAGGTACGTGGTACCCGTAAAAGCAGAGTACAAAAATGAGCTGAAGGGTCTCGTCCACGACACCTCATCATCGGGCGCAACCCTCTTTGTCGAGCCTATGTCCGTGGTTGAGGCAAACAACGAGCTCAAAAGCCTCACAAGCGCCGAGACGCACGAAATAGAGCGCATACTCGCCGCCCTTTCTGCCGAATGTGCCGACTTTTCCTCGGCAATAAACCTCAATTACAGAAATATAACCACGCTCGCCTTTACGTTTGCCTGCGCCTCGTTAGCGATGCAGATGAGGGCGGAAAAGCCCAATATCACGAGTGCGCGTGAAATCGACCTCAAACGTGCGCGTCATCCCTTGATTCCTAAGGATAAGGTAGTGCCCATAGACGTCACAGTGGGCAAGAATTTTGACACGCTTATCGTAACGGGCCCCAATACGGGCGGTAAAACCGTAACGCTTAAAACGGTAGGACTCCTTACGGCAATGGCGCAGTCGGGACTGCAGATTCCCGCCGCCGAAAGCTCAACGGTTGGCATATTTGATAAAATCCTCGTTGATATAGGAGACGAGCAGAGCATAGAGGCATCTCTTTCCACCTTCTCATCTCATATGGTAAACGTCGTTGATATTCTCGATAAGGTCGGTGAGCACTCTCTCGTCCTTTTCGATGAGCTTGGCTCGGGCACCGACCCCATTGAGGGCGCGGCGCTCGCAACCGCAATTCTCGAAACCACACAGCAGAGGGGTGCCATCTCCATTGCCACAACTCACTACTCGGAGCTCAAGGTTTATGCTCTCCAAACCCCGAGAGTGCAAAACGCATCCTGTGAATTTGACGTAGAAACCTTGCGCCCGACATATAAGCTCGTTGTTGGCACACCGGGAAAATCCAACGCCTTTGCAATATCCGAAAAGCTCGGCATAAGCCCCGATATAATATCAAGAGCCACCACCCTCATCGAGCGTGACAACAAGCGCTTCGAGGACGTTATTGAGCGCCTTGATACCGATAGAATGGCGATGGAGCGCGAGCGCGAGAAGGCATATCAGCTTCGCCGTGAAGCAGAGGAATACAAGAGTGCGACAGAAGCCGAGCTTCAAAGAAAAATTGACAAGAGTGAAGAAGAAATCTCAAAGCTCGTACTTAAAGCAAGGCAGATTTTGGATAGTGCCAGAGCCTCAAGTGAATTTATCTTCCGTCAGCTCGAGGATTTGAAGAAGCAGGAGGATAAGGAAAAGCGCGCTGAAATGCTCGCAAACGCAAAGATCGAGGTTCGTCGTCGCCTGGCGGAAACCGAAGCCCTATTCGCCGATATTGACGTTAAGGAAATAGGCGAGGACGAGGACTATAAGCTTCCAAGACCGCTCGTCGTAGGAGATAAGGTGTATCTCACAACGGTGGGGAAGGAGGGCGTCGTAACGGCGACAAAGGACAAAAAAGGGCTCGTTGCCGTAACGGCAGGAATCCTTAAAACCAAGGTTACAGAGGACAAGCTCCGCCTTCTTGACGGTAGCACAAAATTCAAGCGCCGCGAGGAGCCGAAAAAGGCGAGCGAGGGTAAGGTCAAAAAGAGTATAGTATCTACCTTCAGAGCCGAGGTAGACGTACGCGGAATGATAGGCGACGATGCTTGGTTCGTCGTGGATAAATACCTCGACGATGCAGTTCTTGCAGGCGTTCCGTCGGTTCGTATCATTCACGGCAAGGGTACGGGAGCGCTTCGTGCGGCTCTTTGGCGTTATTTTAAAACCGACCCGAGAATAAAATCCTATCGTCACGGCGAATACGGTGAGGGTGATGCCGGCGTCACCGTAATAGAATTTAAAACAAAGTGAGGACACGCAGATGAATTTTCAACGCTTACGTGATTTTCTTGATTATTATCTTCCGATGCTTGAAATTCCCGGCACGGATACGGTGATTTATCAGAATCACAGGGAGATATTCAGACATACAACAGGCTTTGACAGTATAGAAAAGCAAACAATGCTCACTCCGGACAGGCTCTATAATATCTACTCCTGTTCTAAGATTGCAACCGCCGTTGCCGCATTGCAGCTGATAGAGCGCGGCGAAATCCTCGCCACCGACCCCGTTTATGCTTATTTTCCCGAATACAAGAATCTTACGGTTAAGGTTTACGGTGAGAACGGAAACGTGACGGGAATCCGTCCGGCAGAAAAGCAGATGCTTATTCAGCATCTGCTAACGATGACCTCGGGACTCAATTATGACCTTGATTCGCCGTCTATCAAGGCTGTCGTGGCATCTACCGGCGGTAAGGCGCCAACTCTCGACGTCTGCCGTGCAATCGCCAACGAGCCGCTTGAATTCGACCCGGGCGAAAAATATAATTACAGTCTTTCTCTTGACGTTATGGCAGGTATTGTCGAGCTAGTCAGCGGCGAAAAATTCTCCGATTATATGCAAAACAACGTTTTTGCACCTCTCGGAATGAAGGAAACCGCGTATCACGTAGACGAGAGCAAGCGCGACAGATTCGCGGCGCACTACGAATACATAGCAGGAAAGGGAAGAGGTGCTGAAATCCCGTTTGAAAGCAATCGCTACCGCCTCGGCACCGAGTTTGATAGCGGCGGTGCAGGAGTTGTTTCCTCTGTCGATGATTATATTTTGCTTATTGATGCTCTTGCCAACGGCGGTGTCGGTAAAACGGGTGAGCGCATACTCTCAAGCCGCTCAATTGACGTTATGCGTACCAACGCACTGACCCCCGAGCAGATAAAAAATCAGTTTGCTATTCACCCATATACCCATGGCTACGGCTATGGCTACGGTGTGCGTATGAAGCTCGCCGACACCCCGTCGGGAATACTTGCATCTACGGGTGAATTCGGCTGGGACGGCGCCAAGCTTTGTCTTGCTATGGCAGACCCGTCAATCAATCTCGCCGTATTCCACGCGGAGCACATGGGCGGACTGCACAGTATCGTAGTTCCTCGCCTGCGCAACGTTATTTACGCTTGCCTTGATGATTGATAGGGTGATGCTATGAAATTCATAAAAGCTTCAACAAAACGTACCCCATCGGAGCTTTTCGACATTCTCGCGGATAACGAGCGCGTAAGCTCGGGTGTAAAATTCGCCGATAAAAAGGGTGGCAAGCCCTTTATGCACGTGAAGCAAAACGGCGAGAAAATTAAAATAAAATGCGAAATGATGGGAAGACCGACAAAGGATAACGGCTTCCTTATGGGCACCGTTTTTTACGGAAAAATAAAGGAAAAGGGAGGCGTGACAACCGTTTCTGGCATCATCCTCACCTCTCCTATATATCATATAATAATGTTGATTTTGGCGGCAATACTGATTGTCAGAAGCATAATGCTTTCCTCAATATCAAGCATACCCATTCTCGTCTTTGCAATAGCCTTTGAGCTTATGTTTTTTATGGACGAGTTTCGCAAGCAGGGATATATTCAAAGATATATTTACCGTGCCGTAAGGCGCCTTGAACAATAATAAAAAGGAACGGACCGCAGTCCGTTCCTTTTTCGTTTTACCAGAGAACGATTTCTCCGTCCTCGTCGTAATACCAGTTTTCGCCCGTACTCTCATCGGTAACGGTTTCGTTGAAGTAATAAACCTTCACAGCCTTGAAGTAAACGTTGTTTGCTCCAACGGTAATATTTGCATAATCCTCAGCGGTACCAAGGAAATATACCGTCTTAAGCTTTTTACATTCAAGGAAGGCATTTTCCGCCACGCTTGACATCGTGGAGGGAAGCACCAGTGACAGAAGTGAGCCACAATTCTCAAATGCGCCTGCTTCAATAGCGGTCATACCCTCAGGGAGAGTAACGCGCGCAATGCTTGCACAGCCGCTGAACGCACCTGCAGCAACCTTTTCACCACCGGTGATAACAACGTCGGTGAGCGTTGCGGGAAGCTTGCCGAATACGTAGCCGAAGCTTGCATTGTCAGAGCCGTCGCCGATAAAGGGAAGGGTAACCTTCTTGAGTGTAGTGCATCCGCTGAATGCAGATTCCGCAATTGCCGTTACACTGCTCGGTATAATAAGTGAATCAATGTAAGGATTGTTTCCGAAGAGTCCTGCGGGTATCTCGGTAACACCGTCAGCAACGGTGATTTCACCTGCGATAGCGTGAGGAACGAATACTATCAAAGTGTCTGCCTTGTTGTAAAGTATGCCGTCAAAGGCAAAGTAAAATGCGTTGTCGGGGTCAACCGTTATCTCGTTGAGTCTGCGGCAAGCAATAAATGCCGTGATGTCGATGCTCTCAACCGACTTGGGTATGTTGAGTGAGGTAAGGCTGTCACAGCCCGAGAAGGCATACGCCGCAACGTTTTTAAGCTCGGCAGGGAGCGTTAAGCTTACAAGCGACGAGCAGTTCGCAAAGGCAAGAGCCTCAATGGTGGTTACGTGGTCGGGAATAACGATTTCCGTAATCTCCGCGCAGTCCTTAAATGCGGCACTCGAAATCACAGTAAGCGATTCGGGGAAGCTTACGCTTGTAAACTCACATCCGGTGAAGGTTGCAAAGCCTACCTTCGTGGTTCCCTCGGGAATAACAAGCTCGGTTATAAGCTCACCGTTAAAGTGAAGAGCCTTAGCGTAGTAAAGGGGGTTGGAATAGTAGTCCGCAAATTCAATGTTACACCAAGCGGCAAGGTCGGAAATCTCAACCTTATTGAGAGCGGTACAGCCGCTGAATGCCGCGTTGTCAATCTTGCTGAGCTCGGCAGGGATTATCACGGTCTTAATCGTTGTGCAGTTCTTGAACGCGCCCGTAGCAAGAGCGGTAGTGCCGGAAATCTCAACAGTAGTAAGGGTTGCGGGAACGTTAGCGTAAAGCTCGATTTCTCCGGTTTCCTCATTTACTACCTCGACAGAGAACAGCCAAGCGAAATTGGAGGAAGCGGTTCCTGCCGCATCGGAGCCGGTAAACGCGAGAGTCACCTTTTCAAGCGCCGTGCAGTTTGCAAGTATGCCGTTTTCAATATAAACGATTCCTGCGGGGAGAGTTATTTCCTTAAGCACGGAGCAGCCTGCAAACGCGCCAGCCTTAATGGTTCCTACAGTCTCGGGAAGCAGGATTTCCGCAAGCGATGTGCAAGCACCGAATGCACCCTCGCCGACGGTATCAATTCCGTTGGGGATAGAAATACTCGTGAGCGCCGTGCACGCACCAAATGCATAATCGTCAATAATATTTAAGGTGGAGGGAAGAGAAATGCTTGCAAGAGCAGAGCAGTTGGCAAAAGCGTATTCGCCAACGCTCTCGGTGCCCTCGGGAATAACAACGCTCGTAAGAGCTACACAGCGGTTGAATGCGTTGAACTGAATTTCAACAAGACCTTCTCCGAGGGTGAGGGAATTAAGCGCGATACAGCCTGCAAAGGCGGACTCGCCAATGACCTCAACGCCTGCGGAAATCTCAACGGTCTTGAGTGCGGTGCATCCGAAGAATGCCGAATTGCTGACGGTCTCAAGGCTTGCGGGAACCGTTACAGCCTCAAGTGCGGTACAGCCGGCAAAGGCAGATTCGCCAAGAACGGAAAGATTAGCGGAAAGCGTTACACTCGCGAGCTTTTTCGCGCCGTTAAACGCCAAATCCGAAATAACCGTAATATTGTCGGGAATAACAAGAGCCGCAATATCGGAATTGATAAATGCGCTCTCGCCGATAACGGTAACTGCCGCATCGGTAGGAATAACCGAGGTCGCTACGCCCGCTATAACGGTGTTGCCCTCGATAAGACAGTTGCCGCTTGCGGAATATCTTGCATTTCCTTCCTCAACGGTTACTGCCTTTACAGCAGAGGAGAATCCTTCGAATATCCATTTTGCAACAAGCTTGGTATCCTTGTGAATAACAAGTGCCGCGCCGGTTGCATCATCTGCGTTTATCTTTTCAAGAGAAGCAGTATCAACAGTGATGAGCACTGCGTAAAGGTTGTCGCCTATCGCGAGATACTTACCGCCCTTATAATTTGTAATAACTCCGAGAACGTCGCCCTTTTCTTCTTCGGGGCCATCGGGCGTCTCGTAAATTCCGTTGCCGTTTTTGTCAACTGTAACCTTCAGACCTGCACCGTTGAATGCCGTTCCGGCAATAAAGGTAAGGCTGTCGGTAATGCTGATGCTTCTGAGAGAGGAGCATCCGTAAAATGCGTTCTCGTAAATTTCCTCAACCGTTTCGGGAAGAGTGAAATCGGAAAGGCTTCTGCAGGAGTAGAACGCCGAAGCTACAACGGTCTTGAGCTCGTTACCGTCTGCAAAAACGATTTCGGTAAGGTCTGTGCAATCACGGAAGGCAGCCTCGCCGATAACAGCTACGCTTGCGGGAACAGTCAGAGTCTCAAGAGAATCACAGCCCGAGAAGCAGTGCTCGGGAATAGCAGTGATAGACTCGGATAAAATTACGTCCTCAAGCTTCGTGAGAGAGGAGAAGGCATAAGCGCCAAGCTCGGTAACGGTATTCATAATTTCTATCGAAACTATTCTGTCGCCGTACTCGCTCCAAGGAGCGGGAGCTTCCTCGGAATAGCTCTTCATCTCGCCGAAACCGACAATCTTCATCGTGTATTTGGTTTTTACCTTACTGCCGGGGAAGAACTTGCCCGTGTCGTAAATGAAGGCAGTAATGCTTCCGTCACCGTCAACCGATACGTCGTGCGCCGCAAAGTGAGGCTCAGGCTGGCCGCAAACGCTACAAATCGAGTCCGCGCCGAAGTTGTGACCGGGAGCATCGGAAATCATCTGAATGTCAACAGCACCGCAGCCCTCAATGTCACAGGTAGAGGTCTTGTGCTCGCCCATATCACAGGTCGCCGCAACGGTGGTGTAGGTTGTAAATGCGTGGTCCTTGGTAGGCTCAAGAACAACGTTCTTTTCTGTGCAACCGACGTTCATACAGCTCGCGGTTTTGTGCCCGTTTGTCGTACAGGTAGCCATGCCGTCAGATGTGTAAGGACCCCAGCTATGCTCGGTCTTTGCAAGCACCTTAGTTTCGGTGTGCGTGCCGTCAAGAGCACATACTCTGACAGCCTTACCCTCGGCAAAGCAGGTTGCCTCCTTCGTAACCGTCCACTCGCTCCACTCATGCTCGCAGTCGCTGCACGCCGAAAGCGCAAGAACGCTGAAAAGCACGGTTACCAGCGCAACAAGGACGATAGCAAAACGCTTTTGGAATTTCATATCTTTCCTCCGTTTGTGAAAAATCTACATTACCCGTGTATAAATATATATAAACGCGTATATTTCACTAGATATTTTACCATATTATAGGGTTAAAGTCAATACTTTTGCCGTCGAGCATAATGTATAATTTGCACGCGCGTATTATATCAATAATGCACAAAAACAGTCTGCGACTAATGCGGTACGCGACTCCCCGGCAATTCCATACAGCCCTGTGGCTGATGCCATACCAAGCCTGTGGCTTGAATAAAAACAACCTGAATTGACCTTGCGGTTCAATTCAGGTTGTTTTTGGTGCCGGTAGTCGGGGTCGAACCGACACGGTATTGCTACCTTCGGATTTTGAGTCCGACGCGTCTGCCAATTCCACCATACCGGCGTAACGGAAAATATTATACCATACGCAAATTGAAAAATCAAGTGGTTGCAAAAAAATATTTGAACAGCAAAAAAATGGTGCGCCCCTCTTGTAATTTCTGAAAAGATATAGTATAATTATTATGATAAATATTTATAATGGAGTAATTTATGCTTAAAGACGGTGCGTTTGTTCAAAACGAAATTACCGAATCGAATATCAAAGCTCTTTCGCGCCGCCAAATCACCGAATGTGAAAAGCGGATATGCGAGCTCTCCGAGCTTGCCGAGGAGTGCGCTCGCGCGGCACTCGCGCTATCTTCCGAGGGTTACGGAATATATGAAATCCTCGGTCTTATCCTCGAGGGAATAGCCCTCAATTCACCCGATGCGGAAGAAACGCTTCTTCCCGAAAATCAACCGAGAGTAAGCACATACCTTTCCTCTCTGAATGCAAATGACAGGGCTGTTTTTTCGGAGCTTCTCGCTGATTATATGAGTAGGCTCGGTATCGAGGTGCTCGAGGAGCATTTTCTGGATACCTTGTCTGAGGACGAAACCTTCGTCTACGTCAAAAACCGCCTCGCAGATGAAGCGTATGACGTTTTTTCTCAAAATTTCAGCTCGCCGACGGTTTCCTACGCCCACTCCTTTAAGGAGGCGGCACGCGCCGTATCGTCGGGTAAAGCAGAATATTGTCTCCTTCCGCTCGAGGAGCACGGAGGAGCAAGACTGCCGAGCATTGCCGCTATTTTGTTTGCCGAGGATCTGAAAATCAATACCGTTACCCCTGTTTTCGGCTTTGACGGCTCTGCCGATATGAAGTACGCGCTCGTATCGCGTCACTTCACAGTCCCGGCGGTAAAGGGTGATGATGACAGATACCTCGAGCTTCGTATCGAGGATAGCACCGCCGCGCCGATTTCCGAGCTTCTCACCGCCGCCCGACAGCTCGGCGTGTCGGTTTACCGTATAAATTCTATATCCTTCGATACCGAGGACGGAGAAATCCCGTTTTTCAGCATAGTTTTCAAAAAGAACGGAGCCGATTTTATTTCGCTTCTCGTCTATCTTACGCTATTTTGCTCATCCTATACCGCTATCGGTATATACAACAATTTGGAATAAACCCCGAAAGGAATATATAAAATGAAAAAGCACATCGAACACAAAACAAGCGGCACCTGCTCCCGTATGATCATCGTCGACGTTGAGGACGACGTTGTAACAGACTGCAAATTCGTAGGCGGCTGTGCCGGCAACACCCTCGGTGTAGCAAGTCTTGTTAAGGGAATGAAGGTCAGCGAGGCAATTTCAAGATTGAAGGGCATCAAGTGCGGCTTCAAAAAAACCTCTTGCCCCGACCAGCTCGCCCTCGCGCTTGAAGAAGCTCTTGCACAGTAATCAATAAAAAATTGGAGGTATATATGATGTACAACACAGAGTATCAGAGATGGCTTTCCTCAAATCTTCTTACAGATGAGGAAAAGCAGGAATTACTTTCCATAGCAAATGACGAAAACACCAAGGCAATGCGCTTTTCGGCACCGATGGATTTCGGCACCGCAGGTCTTCGCTCCACGATGTATATGGGCATCGGCTGCATGAACCGCTTTACCGTAGCGCAAACCACTCGCGGCATCGCCGCCCTCATAAAATCCGCAGGGGGTGAATCCCGCGGCGTTGCAATAGCATACGACTCCCGTAACAATTCCGAGCTTTTTGCCAAGGTAAGCGCCTGCGTGCTTGCTTCCGAGGGCATCAAAGCGTACATTTTCAACGGCATCCGCCCCACTCCCGAGCTCTCTTATGCAGTGCGTAAGCTTGGAACAATGGCGGGCATCAATATCACCGCATCACATAACCCCAAGGAATATAACGGATATAAGGCATATTGGGAGGACGGAGCGCAAATCAGTCCCGAGCAGGCAAAAATCGTTTCCGCCGAGCGCGCGAAGTTCGACGTTCTGGACGCAGGCACGCTTCCTTCCTTCGAGGATGCGGTTGCTTCGGGTATGATAACCGTCCTTGACGAAAAATTCGATGAATTTTATCTTGAAGAGGTTCTCGCAACCTCAATCTCCAAGGATGCCGTAGCAAGCATTTCGGATGAGCTGAAGGTCGTATATACCCCCCTTCACGGCGCAGGCTATAAGCTCGTTCCCGAGGTATTCCGCCGTATGGGACTCAAGCACCTGTACACCGTTGCAGAGCAGATGACCCCCGACGGAAATTTCCCCACGGTTAAAAAGCCCAACCCCGAATATGCCGACGTTTTTGAGCTTGGCATTAAGATCGCCGACAGCGTTGGCTCCGACCTCGTAATAGCTACCGACCCCGACTCCGACCGCGTCGGCGTTATGGCAAGAGGTAAGGACGGAAAATTCGTCACTATATCAGGTAACCAGATGGGCGCGCTCCTTCTTGACTACGCTATAAGAGAAAGAAGAAAGCTCGGCAAGCTCCCTGAAAACGCATACGCCGTAAAGAGCATAGTTTCCACCGATATGGCATACGGAATTGCCAAGAAGCAGGGAATTAAGCTTCACGACGTTCTCACAGGCTTTAAGTTCATAGGCGAGGTTATCAAAAACTATGAGGCAAAGGGCGAGGCGGACGGCTTCGTTCTCGGCTTTGAGGAAAGCTACGGCTACCTTCTCGGCTCTTATGCAAGAGATAAGGACGCGGTAGAAGCGTCAATGATGATTCTCGAAATGACCGCCTTCTACAAAAAGCAGAATATGACTCTCTGCGACGCTCTTGAAAAGCTTTACGAAACCTACGGCAATTACGCCGAGGGTATGATAGATATCTATATGGAGGGCTATGACGGAATCGAAAAGCGCAAGAGAGTAATGTCCTCTCTGCGTGAAAACTTACCCGTAAGCTTCGGCGGCGTAAAGGTTCTCACCGTTGGCGACTACCTTGACGGAACGGTTAAAAACGTAAAAACAGGCGACGTTGCCTCGACCGGTCAGCCTGCGTCCGACGTTCTTTACTACACGCTTGAAAACGAGGATAAAATCATTGTCCGCCCCTCAGGCACCGAGCCTAAAGTAAAGATTTACGTGCTCGCCCACGACACCGACAGAGCGGTCCTCAACAGCAAAATCGAAACATATTCAAAAGCAGCAAGGAAGCTGATGGAAGTATAATTCTTACATCACAGGAAAACAAAAGTGAGTGAAAAACAAAATCACATTCGCAATTTCTCTATAATTGCACATATAGACCACGGTAAATCCACGCTCGCCGACAGATTGCTTGAAAAAACAAGCACCGTCGCCACAAGAGATATGGAGGAGCAGCTCCTCGACAATATGGATCTCGAGCGCGAGCGCGGAATTACCATTAAAGCAAGGGCAGTAAGGCTCAACTATACGGCGAAAAACGGGGAAAGCTACGTTTTCAACCTCATAGATACCCCCGGCCACGTTGACTTCGGCTACGAGGTATCCCGTTCGCTGAAGGCGTGCGAGGGCGCACTCCTCGTTGTCGACGCAACGCAGGGCGTTGAGGCGCAGACTCTGGCAAACGCATATCTCGCCATAGACAACGACCTCGAAATATTGCCCGTAATCAACAAAATAGACCTCGCATCCGCCGACATTGAGGGAACTCGCAGAGAAATCGAGGATATAATAGGAATACCCGCAGAGGATTGCCCCGCAATCTCCGCCAAAAACGGACTCAATATTCAGGACGTTCTTGAAAAGGTAGTAACCGATATTCCCGCACCAACGGGAGATGCTTCGGCACCGCTTAAGGCGCTTATTTTCGACTCCTACTACGATTCCTACCTCGGTGTCGTGGTCTATATCCGAGTGTTTGACGGAACAATCAAGACAGGCGACAAAATAAAGCTTATGTCAACGGGTGCAGAGTTTGAGATTATCGAGCTCGGACATATGGACGCCTTCGGACTCAAAAAGTGCGAGAGCCTTACAGCAGGCGAGGTAGGCTATATCACCGCATCAATCAAAAACGTTGGCGACACCCGTGTCGGAGATACCGTAACCCTTGCGGATAACCCCGCAGACGAGGCTCTGCCCGGCTTCCGCGACGTGCATCCTATGGTTTATTCGGGAATCTATCCCGCGGACGGTGCAAGATACGGCGACCTTCGCGAAGCGCTTGAAAAGCTTCAGCTTAATGACGCCTCGCTCGTATTCGAGCCCGAAACCTCGGTAGCGTTGGGCTTCGGCTTCCGTTGCGGCTTCCTCGGACTTCTCCATATGGAAATAATTGAGGAAAGACTCGAGCGCGAATTTAATCTCGACCTCATAACCACCGCTCCCTCGGTTATTTATAAGGTAGAGCTTCGCGGCGGTGAAACCATACTCATCGACAACCCCTCGAAATTCCCGACCGCCGATGAAATTCAAACGGCATACGAGCCTATAATGAAGGCGACGATAATTACCCCCTCGGAATATATCGGCGGCATTATGGATCTCTGTCAGGACAGACGCGGCGTGTTCATCGATATGAAATATATAGATACCGAAAGGGCAGAGCTCCATTACGAGCTCCCCTTAAACGAGATAATCTACGATTTCTTCGATGCTCTTAAAAGTCGCTCAAAGGGCTACGCCTCTCTCGATTACGAGCTTAAGGGATATAAGCCCTCAAAGCTTGTGAAGCTTGATTTTATGCTCAACGGCGAGGTAGTGGACGCGCTGTCCTTCATCGTCTTTGAGGAAAGAGCATATACCCGTGCGAGAAAAATCGCAGAAAAGCTGAAGGAAAATATACCGCGCCAGCTCTTTGAAATTCCTATTCAGGCGGCAATCGGCTCCAAAATTATAGCTCGCGAAACCGTAAAAGCAATGCGCAAGGACGTGCTTGCAAAGTGCTACGGCGGTGACATCACGAGAAAGAAAAAGCTGCTTGAAAAGCAAAAAGAGGGAAAGAAGAAAATGCGTAAGCTCGGTAGCGTAGAGGTAACACCCGAGGCATTTATGGCGGTTTTACGTCTTGACGATGGCAACTGATAACCTTGGGCTCTACGTCCATATACCGTTTTGCGCCTCAAAGTGTAAATACTGTGATTTTTCATCCTTCGAAGGCATAACGGCACAGACGCGCGAAAGCTACCTCGCTCGGCTCACCGAGGAAGCCGAAAGCTATAAAAGCGAGCCGAAAATAAAAATAGATACCGTCTTTTTCGGTGGCGGAACCCCTTCGCTTCTCACCGAGAGCGAATTTAAAAAAGTCGTTTCCGCTATCAGAAAAAGCTTCGATATTTCACCCGATGCAGAGTTTACCGTGGAGGCAAACCCCGGTACCGTAACGTATGAAAAGCTTAAAGCCTTTGCAGGCGAGGGCGTTAACAGAATCAGCTTTGGAGCACAGTCTTTTTGTGAAAATGAGCTGAAAAGGCTCGGCAGAATACACTCTGTCGGCGACATCAAAGCGTCGTTTGAGATGGCTCGCAGAGCGGGAATCACCAATATCTCCCTTGACCTTATGTATGGAATACCCGAGCAAACGCCCGATAGCTTCAGGCACAGTCTTGTATCGGCACTCGCTCTCTCACCCACTCATATCTCGGCGTACGGGCTTATAATTGAGGAGGGTACACCGTTTTATTCGGAGCGCGAGCTTCTGCCTCTTCCCACCGAGGACGAGGAATGCGATATGTATCTTGAAGCGGTGAGGATTCTTACCGAGGCAGGCTTTTCTCATTATGAAATTTCAAACTACGCGCGCCCGAGCTACGAGTGTCGCCACAACCTCAAATACTGGCGCGACCAGCAGTATATCGGCATCGGTCTTTCGGCGTATTCCTATTTCGGCACCTCACGCTACGGAAATTCCTCTCGCATTCCCGAATATATTTCCGACAACTACACAGAATACAGACAGACGGATAGCTTGAGCCTCGCGGATGAAAAATTTGAATACGCGATGATGCGCCTCAGGCTTGCCGAGGGAATGTCTCTCGACGAATACAATGGGCTTTTCGGCGAGGATTTCTTTGAGAAGAACAGCGAAAAAATCCTTCACTATAAGGCCCTCGGTTACATCAATATCGTAAACGGTCGCATCTCCCTTTCGGATAAGGGACTTTATATCAGTAATTCGATTCTTGCGGAATTGTTGTGATATACTCTTGACAATACCGCCTTGATAGGATAAAATATACTCATAAAATAAATTAGGAGAACTTAAAATGGCAGACATCGAAAAGAACGAAGAATTTGATGAAATCCCCACCATTTTCCTCACCGACGAGGAAACAGGCGAGGAAACCGAATTTGAAATTCTCGCACGTGCAGAGCTTGACGGTCAGCTCTATTTCGCTCTCATTCCCGCAAATGATGAGACAGCAGAGGAATACATAATCCTCAAGGCTCACGAGGACGGCGAGGATATCGTCTTCGAAAGCGTTGATGACGATGACGAATTTGAGAAGGTTGAAGAATACTTCAACGACCTCTTCTTCAGCGAAATCAATTACGACGAGGAAGAATAATTACCTCCTGCGTGGTGCGTGATATTGTGATATTTGGACCTACGAACAATTTTAGGGAGCTTGGGCTTCCGCTATGGGATGCAGGCCTCCTGTCAGGAGCTGTCACAGACCCTCCGAAGCAGACGTTGGAAGCGCAAAGTAGCGGAGAGAGCACCCACCTGTACAAACAGGGTTAAAAATTGCCTTACACGGCCTCGCGGGTACTTTTAAAACAAGCCGAATCAATTTCGATTCGGCTTGTTTTCTTTTGTCCGCCGTGCTTGTTCTTTTTCTTTTCCAGATAGCATATCATCTAAATAAGAAACCACCGCGGAGGAATATATGACGAAAAATATACACGGACTTACAAATATCGAAGTCATCAAATCCAGAGAAAAGCACGGCGCAAATACACTTGAAAAGACGAAGAGCAAGGGCTTTTTCAGACAGTTTCTCGCAAATCTCAACGACCCGATAATCAAAATTCTTATAATAGCCCTCTGCGTCGAAATTATTTTCACCTTCGGACACTGTAATCTTTTCGAGGTATTCGGCATAGTTATAGCAATAATTATCGCAACCACGGTATCCACCGCATCGGAATACGGGAGCGAGCGCGCCTTCAAGAAAATGCAGGAGGAAAACTCCGAGGCGCGTGTCCGCGTTATGCGCGACGGAGTACTGACCGAAATATCCGCCACGGAAATAGTCGTCGGAGATATTTTGTACGTTTCCACGGGCGAAAAGCTCCACGCCGACTGCGAAATCATATCGGGCAGACTCTCCGTTGACCAATCCGCCCTCAACGGCGAAAGTCAGGAGGTTACAAAGAGCAGTGGCAGGGGCGAGGGGGATTGGACTCTGTCCTCGCATAATAAAATCTTCGCAGGCAGTGTCGTTACCTGCGGTGATGCCATAGCCCGTGTCGGACGTGTCGGCGCCGCCACCTATTACGGAATGGTTGCGAAGGACGTCCAGACCGAAACCCGAAAAAGCCCCCTGAAGCTCCGTCTTGCGCGCCTCGCCGCCCAAATCAGCAAAATCGGCTATTTTATGGCGTTTATCGTAGCCTTTGTCTACATATTCAATGCAATAGTAGTTAAAAACAATTTCGACGGTACCGCGATTTTAACCTCTATCAAGGATTTTAAATCCACCTTTGCAATCCTTATTCACGCCCTCACTCTTATGATAACCGTCATCGTTGTTGCGGTTCCCGAGGGGCTCCCAATGATGATTACCGTCGTCCTCTCCGCAAATATGAAGAAAATGTTTGCCGACAACGTGCTTGTGAAAAAGCTCGTAGGAATAGAAACCGCCGGCTCTATGAATATACTTTTCACCGACAAAACGGGCACTCTGACCGTAGGCGAGCCCCGTGTCGAAAGGATAGAAGCAATAGATGCCACCTACAAGAGCATATCGGCACTGAAAAAGGCAGAGGAAATATACCGCGTCCTGCTCGTAAGCTCATTTTATAACACCGACGTCAGATTTTCGGACGGAAAAGCCGTAGGCGGCAACGGAACAGACAGAGCCCTCGCGGAATATTTCAAAAGAGACACCTGCCCGACGGTCCGCACGGCAGGTCGCGAGCCCTTCAGCAGTGAAAGGAAGTATTCATCGGTAACTCTCGATAACGGAACTGTCTACATAAAGGGAGCACCCGAAATAATAATCGCAAAATCAAATTACGCCCTTGGCTCTGACGGTATAGTACGTAAGCTCAATTCCGCTCAAATCGAGGAGCGCCTATATGACGCAACCTCACGCGGCAACCGCGTAATAGCCGTCGCATATAGGGACGAAAGCTCGGATAACTTCGTTTTTGCGGCATTGGTGGTGCTGAAGGATATGCTGAGGCGCGACAGCCGCGATGCCATACGCGGCATAAAAAGAGCAGGCGTGCAGATAGTTATGCTCACGGGCGATAGTAAGGATACCGCCACCGCAATTGCAGAGGAGTGCGGCATTGTTACCTCGCGTGATAACGATATAATTCTGACCTCCGACGAGCTTTCCAAAATGAGTGACGCCGAGGTGAAGGAAATCATTCCTCGTCTCAGAGTGCTCGCCCGAGCTCTTCCGCAGGACAAAACGCGACTTGTAAGGCTATCCCAGGAGCTGAATCTCGTAGTGGGTATGACGGGCGACGGGATAAACGATGCCCCCTCGCTAAAGCTTGCCGACGTCGGCTTCGCAATGGGTAACGGCAGCGACATCGCCAAGGATGCGGGTGACGTCGTCATATTGAACAACAGTATTTTTTCTATCAACCGTACCATTCTATACGGCAGGACAATATTCAAATCAATACGGAAATTCATCGTATTTCAGCTCATTATGAATCTTGCTGCCTGCGGCGTATCCGTCCTCGGCAGATTGGTCGGAATTGAGAGCCCCATAACGATTATTCAAATGCTCTGGGTCAATATCATAATGGATACCCTTGGCGGCCTCGCCTTCTCGGGCGAGCCTGCGCTCGAATACTATATGAAGGAAAAGCCCAAGCGCCGTGACGAGCCGCTTCTCACCCGTTCAATGCTTGCCCGAATTTTTATCCTCGGCGCATACACGCTCTCTATTTGTATGATATTCCTGAAAGCAGAGCCGATAAGAGCGTTTTTGGGTATCAGAACCGATGCCGAATTTTTGACGGCATTTTACGCCCTGTTTATATTCTCGGGAATATTTAATTGCTTCACGGCGAGAAGCGAGCGTATGTGGCTGTTTTCAAGCATCGGAAAAAATAAACCCTTCGTCATAATAATGCTTCTTATATCCGTAATACAAATACTTATGATTTTCTTCGGCGGCGAGCTTTTCCGCACCGTCCCGATTTCCTTCGCAATGATAGGAAAAACCGCCCTCATTGCCGCTACCGTTTTGCCTTTTGATTTCATACTCCGCGTATTTAAAAAACTAAGCAAAAAGACCGACGTATGAACGTCGGTCTTGATTTTCTATTCTTCACTCGCTTTCTCATCGCTTACAGGCTTCTTTTTTCTCCGCTTGAATATAAAGCTTCTGAAAAGTATAATGTTCATTGCGATGAAGAAAACTATAAAAATTATAAGCGTAAGCACAGGCTTCACAGGTGCTAAGGTCGCCAAAAGCATCATAGGGAATCCGAATACGATAGCAGGGAAGTTCTGATATACGAGATTATCCGCCGCAGGAGTTTCAAAATTGCCGTCAATCTCGCGCAGAAGAATAATTCCCGTGCTCGCGGTACCTGTCAGCATACCGTACATAACCATAAACTGCTCCTCGGTATATTCGGGGAACAGAAGCTTTGCAACAAGCCTGTTGTATGCGTAGGTAATAACAAGGCTCACAACACCCAGAATAAGAATAATGCCCCAATAATTTTCAAGAATATCAAGCCTTATAGCCGCAATTCCCGAAACTATCATAACGTCAAAGAAGAAGTTGCTTGCCCTCGTCAGCAGGAAATTGTTCGTATAATCCTTTTTGAGAGTCTTGAATTTCTTGAAAAGCTTGATAAGGCCTTTTACAGCGGTCGCCATAAGAACACCGATAAGGAAGTTAAAGCCGTATATCGTCGCCTTCATTCCGGGGAGCAGAAGTCCGAGAAGATACATAACTCCGTAAGCAAGGAAATATGTAACTGCAATAAGAGCTATCTGAACCGTCATTTTGTCGATGCTTTCCTGCATCGGTATCTCGTTCTCGTGCTCAATTTCCTTTTCGGTAAGCGGGGTAGTATTTGCCTCGGTTTTCTTAAGCTTTCCGGTGTGCTTCATAATATTGAGATGAATTACACCGCCAATGCTCGCACTGAGAAATCCGAGCGCCGCAATGGTAAGACCGAATGACTTTCCGCCGACAAAGCCGAACTCGGATTCATAAATCATACCGTAGTTGAGCGCTTGTCCCGTGCCCTGACCGTATCCGAAAGGAAGAAGAACGCCGGCCGCGGCAAAAAATCCGGAAATGAAAAGCGTTGCAATAAGAGTAATCGCAAGACCGAAAATTCCCTGAATGAGATACGTGGAAACGGTAGTAACTCCCGTGTTGAATATCTCGGTGGCTCTCTTTTTAGAGAGCTTTTGTTCGGTTGTTTTGAGGCTCGATGCGATAAATCCCAGCGCTAAGGCGTGATATGTAATAACCTCGAGCTTTTCGGTACCGTTTCCTCCAAAAAAGGCGGTATCAAACATTACGTCACCGCTTATAGCCTTGTAAATAGCGGCAACAATTATCAAAATAATTCCGCCAAGCACCGACGTTGGAATCAATGAGTTGTTAAGGAAGGGAATCTCCTTCTTTAGAAGATTTCCGACAAGCAGGCTTGCTAAAAGCGTTGCAACAAGGAGAAGTGTGCCCCAGACGTCAGACGTCCACAACTGTTCCATAAATTATAACTCCGTTTCTATTTTTTTATTGCTGTATTCCTTGATAGCATCAAAAAGCAGAAGAAATTTCAGAGTCGTGCTATTTTTTGATGGAATAATTTCAAAATATCCGTCACTGGTTGAAAAAACAAGTGCGTGCTTGCCGTGCATTGCCATGTTTGGTATCTTAGAAAGCTCAAAGCTCTCATCGCCCACGCGCAGTACCTCGCGCGACATCGACATCGCACCATCGGTTATATGCATCGCGGAGCCGCTCTTAATTATAGAAAGCGATGCGGATTCCGCCGTGTATATTACGTCCTCGGCACAGTCCTCGCGCACCTTTTCCTTTTGCCATCGCGCAAAATCACGCACCGTGGTAAATTTCGTACCGTGAAGCATTCCATATTCGTCATATCTGAAGGAATGACCGCAGGTGCAGCTCACCGTGTCACCGCTTGATGACATCGTGCCGTGACCGTTGCACTCGGGACAGATAAAGAGCAGGTTTTCAAGCCTCTCGGCAAGCCGCTTTCCCTTGTATCTCTTGGGATTTGCAAGCTGGCGCTCGTATGCGTCCTCGTAAAGATCGCGATTGATAATTTCAAAAACCTCGTCGTCGCTCATAGCGGCAAGCTGTTCCTTAATGTAAACGCCGACTACCTCACCGCGAAGCTCTCCGCGCCGCGTTCCGCCGCCCTCGCTCCACATCGGGCTTGTAAAATATCCTCCCGTCAGCTTGTATGTAACAAGACCGCACCGCGCCGCCTTTACAAGCTGTGCTGTTGAAGGAAGGATGGGTGATGTAACGCCGTCCCAGGTTCTTACACCCTCGGCGAACATACAAACGTTTCCGCCACCGCGAGTCTTTCGCAAAATTTTCATAACGGTGGAGGTCGCAACCGTACCCTTATACCTTATAATCGGCTCAAAGCCGAATTTAAGAAATTTATAGATCACGGGCCACCGGGTTATATGCTCGCTTCCGACGAAGTACATCTGCTTCGGGAAGCTTGAAGCAACCAAAATCGGGTCGAAATCCGTCGCGTGATTTGAAAGAACGATGTAGTTTTCGGGCAAATCGGTTGCCTTTTTATATTTATATCCGAATTTTATTCTGTTAAAGAGTATAACAAGGGGTCTGAAAAATGCATAAAAAAATCTGTGCCTGAATTTCATTTTTGCACTCCCATGGTATCCTGCGTAAATTTTATATCATCAAATTAAAACAAAACTAAAAAACAGCATTTTGAAATATTTTACCACAAAATAACAAAATTTTCAAGAGCTTTGCCAAAAACGGCGCAAAAGACTCAAATAAAAGCAAAAAAACTATTGACAAATACTAAAAAAAATGATAAAATATCTTGCAGTTGCTGGTGTGGCTCAGTTGGTAGAGCAGCTGATTCGTAATCAGCAGGTCGCCGGTTCAAGTCCGGCCATCAGCTCCAAAAGCAGATTTGTCACACGGCAAATCTGCTTTTTTCAAATCACCGTCAGGAGTAGCTATGGATCTTTGTAATCTTTCTGTAATAAGGGAAGTTATGGCAGAGGCGGGAATCACCTTCCGCAAGGAATTCGGTCAGAATTTCCTGATAAATAGAATAATCCCCGAGGACATCGCCGATTCTTGTGCCGACGATGAGAACAGTATGATTCTTGAAATCGGCCCCGGCATAGGCTGTCTTACCAAGGAGCTCGCACTGCGGTATAAAAGGGTAGTGGCAGTCGAAATAGATAAGGGCCTTATCCCCGTCCTCGCCAAAACTCTCGCAGAATTTGACAACGTAACCGTAATCAACGGCGATATAATGGAAACCGATATACAAGCACTCGTTGATGAGTATTCTGAGGGAATGTCGGTCTCCGTATGCGCAAATCTGCCGTATTACATCACCACCCCCATACTTATGCGCCTTCTTGAATCGGGCGTTAAGTTCTCCTCGATAACCGTTATGGTGCAGAATGAGGTCGCCGCAAGGCTCGTTGCCCCCGCAGGAAAAAGCGACTACGGAGCAATAACCGCAGTCCTCGGATACTACGGCACAGCACGCAGGCTTTTTAAGGTTACAGCAGGCTCCTTTGTCCCCGCACCAAAGGTGGATAGCGCGGTAGTGAGAATAGATTTATATCCCACTCCGATATATCACCCGAAGGATGAGGCGTTCTTCCGCGACCTTATCAAAGCCGCCTTCGAGATGCGAAGAAAAACACTCACAAATGCAATAAATGCTAAATTTCCACATATAGAGAAGGGCAGAATTGCCGAAGCTCTCAAATCCCTTGGACTTGACGAATCCATAAGAGGCGAGAGATTAACCACTGAGGATTTTGTGAATCTTTCAAATCTGCTTGCAAAATAAAAAGACTCCCGAGCGCTTTGCTCGGGAGTTCTTTTTACTGTATCTCTACAGTAACATGCTTACCGCATGTATTCGCTGCGGCCTTCATTATCTGTCTGATAGCCTTGGCTATCTTGCCGTGGCGTCCGATAACCATTCCGGTGTCGTCCTCTGCAACGGTAAGAATAAGCTCAACGTTATCTCCGTCTACGTTTTCGGTAACGTTAACGGCGTCGGGAGTGTCAACGATTGCACGCGCGATGTCTGTAAGTATCTGCTTCAGATCCATTTGCGCTTCCTCTCCCTCAAGCATTACTTAATGATTTCGCTCTTCTTGAGAAGGCTTCTAACAGTCTCGGTGGGCTGTGCGCCGTTGTTGAGCCACTTCGTAGCCTTTTCAGCATCGATTTTGATCTCTGCAGGCTCGGTCATGGGATCATAGTAACCGATGATATCGATGGGAGCACCGTCACGACGGCTTCTCTCGTCTGCTACTACAACGCGGTAGAAGGGGTTCTTCTTTTTGCCCATTCTGGTAAGTCTGATTTTAACTGCCATTTTTCTTTTCCTCCAAAAATAGATGTTTGTTTTTTTATAATATAAAATTATATCACATATTGAAAGGGAGCTTCTTGCCGAACATACGGCGCTTTCCGCCTCCCGACAGCTGCTTCATCATTTTCTTCATCTGATCAAATTGACGTAACAGCTTGTTTATATCCTCAACCGTGGTTCCCGAGCCCTTGGCAATGCGCCTTCTTCTCGAGCCGTTTATAAGGTCGGGCTTGAGTCTTTCCTCGGGTGTCATAGAGAGGATTATTGCCTCGATTTTTACCATCTGCTTTTCATCGACCTGCGCATTCTTGAGCGCGCCGGTGTTCATACCCGGCATCATTGCAAGCAGCTGGTCGAGATTTCCCATCTTTTTCAGCTGACGGAGCTGCTCAAGGAAATCCTCAAGAGTAAAGGTCTGTTCTCTGAACTTTTTCTCAAGCTCCTTGGCGTTCTTTTCGTCATACGCCGCCTCCGCCTTCTCAATGAGAGAGAGAATATCTCCCATACCAAGAATCCTCGACGCCATTCTGTCGGGATGGAAGAGCTCAATAGCGTCAAGCTTCTCTCCCGTACCGATAAACTTTATCGGCTTTCCGGTAATGTACTTAACCGACAGAGCCGCACCGCCTCGGGTGTCGCCGTCCATTTTTGTAAGCACAACGCCCGTGATGTCAAGCAAATCGTTAAACGATTTTGCAACGTTAACGGCATCCTGACCCGTCATAGCATCAACGACGAGCAGAATTTCCGTGGGATTAACCGCTTCCTTGATTTTGACGAGCTCGCCCATAAGCTCCTCGTCTATATGAAGTCGACCCGCGGTATCTATAAATACCATATCGTGTCCGTTCTTCTTGGCATGCTCAATGCCGGCTCTCGCTATCTCAACGGGGGATATCTTCGTACCCATCGAGAATACCGGAATATTCACCGATTCACCGACAATTTTAAGCTGATCAACAGCAGCAGGACGGTAAACGTCACAAGCGACAAGCAAGGGATTCTTACCCTTGTGCTTGAACATATTGGCAATCTTGCCCGTATGCGTTGTCTTGCCTGCACCCTGAAGACCGACCATCATAACTACTGTCGGCGGTCTTGAGCTGATCTCAAGCTTGGAAGCCTCGCTTCCCATAAGCTTAATGAGCTCCTCGTTTACTATCTTAACTATCTGCTGTGCGGGGAGCAAGCTCTCAAGCACCTCAGCACCGACCGCGCGCTCCGTTACAGCCTTGATAAAGTCCTTTACAACCTTGAAGTTAACGTCGGCTTCGAGCAGGGCAAGCTTGACCTCTCGCATACCTTCCTTAACGTCAGCCTCGGTGAGTTTTCCCTTGTTCTTGAATTTCTTAAAAGCGTTGGAAAGCTTTTCCGTAAGATTCTGGAACATCTCAAACTCCTTCTACAAGAATTTTGACAACCTCTTCGATTCTCTTAGCAATTGGCTCGCTCGCGTCCTCTGCGATAGCCCTAAGCTCGCCGATAGCCGCCTCGCATTCGGCGTATCTCTTTGCCATACCAAGCTTATCCTCAAGGAACAGTATTTGTTCCTCGCATTTCTTTATAATATGGCGAACACCCTGGCGCGAGATGCCCTCGCCCTCCGCGATTTCCGCAAGGGAAAGGTCGTCCTCGTAATAAGCCTTCATAATGTTTGCTCCGTGCTCGTCAAGCACGTCGTAGTAAAAGTCAAGCAAATATGCAAGCTTTATATTCTTTTCAAACAAAAAATCACACCCTTCAAGCAAGTGTAAAGCAAATTACTTTACAAGTATAACAGACTTTCCTTGCTTTGTCAATAGATTTTAAAAAAAATATTCGTCTTTTTTTGAAAAAACACTTGATTTTTTTTGTGAAATATGCTACAATTCAATGGTGTATGATAAAAAACGGTAATCTGATGTCAAATTTTTATGCTCGGACCCTCTCAGCCGACGTCAAAGTGGAAACATGCTTACCTTTAATAAATAAGGAGAAATAAAATGGCTAATATCAAGTCCGCAAAGAAGCGTATTCTTGTTAACCGCAACAAGGCTCTCCAGAACCAGATGGTTAAGAGCCAGCTCAAGACTGTTATTAAGAAGTTTAATGCAGCTGTAGAAGCAGGCGACAAGACTGCTGCTTCCGAACTTTACAGACTTGCCGTTAAGAAGGTAGACCAGGCAGTTGCTCGCGGTATCCTTCATAAGAACAACGCGGCTCACAAGAAGTCTCAGTTCACCCTCAAATACAACTCGATGGCATAATATGTCAATAATAAAAGGACGGCTCCTAACCCAAGCCGTCCTTTTGTTTTTCCTCGGAATTATTTTTTCTTGACTTAAAGAATAATATGTGTTAAAATTATCTTAGAGTAATATATTATCTATAAAGGAGGAATTATGGAAAAGCGAATTTATGAAAAGCTCTCGCCCCAAGTCACCGAACGCATAAGAGAAGATATCGCCAACGGCACTCGCCCGAGCTTTGGCGCAAAAAGCGAAAACGCGATTCGCCGTAACCCAAATGCCGACAGAGAATCGGTTTGGCGACCCGCCTACGCGCGCGACGTTGACAAAATTATGCACAGCCCGTACTATAATCGCTATACCGACAAAACTCAGGTCTTTTCCTTCTATAAAAACGACGATATAACAAGAAGGGCACTGCACGTTCAGCTTGTTTCACGCATAGCTCGATCCATCGGTGCCGCCCTCAATCTCAATCTTGACCTTATAGAAGCAATAGCACTTGGGCACGATATAGGACATACGCCCTTCGGTCACGCAGGTGAGAAGTACATCAGTGAGGTTCTTCAGGCTGAGTGCGGCAGATATTTCAACCACAACGTCCATAGCGTCCGCGTCCTCGACGGCATCTTCGACCACAACCTCACCCTCGATACCCTCGACGGTATAATCAGCCATAACGGCGAGTTTGAAATGAGTGAGTATTTCCCCTCGGTAATGCCGGACTTTGAAACCTATGACAAAATGGTTGAGAGCTGCTACGTCGACGAGCAAAATATTCTCAAAATCATACCCTCAACCCTCGAGGGCTGCGTTGTTCGCGTTTGCGACATTATAGCCTATCTCGGTAAGGACAGACAGGATGCCATCAAGGCAAAGCTCACCCCCTCGTATTCTGGCGATGCGGGAATAGGCACCGTAAATGCCGAAATAATCAATAACCTTGAGGTAAATATAATCGAGCATAGCTACGGCAAGCCCTATATTATGCTCGACGAGGAGCACTACCTCGGTCTTAAAGAGGCAAAGCGCGATAATTACGAGCAGATATACAAAACCGAGAAAATCTCGCGCGTCCTCGATACCACTGTAAAGCCTATGATGCAGAGTATGTATATGAAGCTCCTTCGCGATCTCAAGGAGGGGAACAAATCCTCGCCTATATTCAAGCATCATATAGATTTTATATCGGAAAATCACTATAAAGCCGCAAAGCCCTACATCGAAACCGAGCCTAATCAGATAGTCGTTGACTATATGGCATCGATGACAGATGATTACTGCACCGAGCTTTACGACTTCCTTTTCCCGAACAGCAAGCTTCACATTGAATATCACGGATATTTTGAGGATTTGATATAATATGTATAATTTTCCAATCGGAGTGATTTTAGAGTCATTTAAGCTTCCCAGGAGCGAGGCTATAAAAAAGGCCGCAGAAATAGGAGCGGACGGCATTCAGATGTACGCAACGAAGGGGGATAATTCTCCCGAAAATCTCAGCGCGTCAGCACGACGCGAGCTGCTTTCCGAGGTAGAGGGAAGAGGACTTGTGTTTTCGGCTCTTTGCGGTGATTTGGGGCAGGGCTTCGGAAACAAGGCGTTGAATCCCGCACTTATCGAAAAGTCGAAGAGAATACTCGAGCTTGCCAAGGATTTGAATACCAATATAGTCACCACTCACATAGGTGTAGTCCCCGAGGACGAAAATCACGATAGATATAAAATAATGCAAGAGGCGTGCTATGAGCTCGCTAATTATGCGGATTCGCTTGGCGCTCATTTCGCTATTGAAACAGGACCCGAAAGCTCCGCGGTTCTTAAAAGGTTCCTTGATTCTCTCGGCTCCACCGGCGTTGCGGTTAACCTCGACCCCGCAAATCTTTGTATGGTAAAGGGCGACGACTCGGTTGAAGCGGTAAAGAACCTGCAAAAATATATAGTACATACTCACGCCAAGGACGGAAATATGCTGATCCCCTGTAATCCCGAGGAGGTGTATAGAGTTATCGATCACGATAGGATCGAAGAAATCAAGTACTTCGAGGAGGTTCCCCTCGGCACCGGCAGTGTGAATTTTCCACCGTATCTCAAAGCGCTGGAGGAAATAGGGTACCGTGGATTTCTGACGATCGAGCGCGAGGTCGGTAAAGCGCCCGAGGCAGACATCATATTAGCATACAATTTTCTTAAAAGAGTAATAGCTGAAAATTAAAAAAAGAAAAAGCACTCTGCCGAATTTGGCAGAGTGCTTTTTAGTTTAAAATAAGTTGTAGTCGAACAAGCCGCGTCGTCTTGAAAAGTACAAAAGTTTTCGACCTCGGCGGCAGGGGCACGGGGGGAGAAAGGGATAGCCGAGGGAGAGGCGAGGGAAGCGTAGGTCGTCGGCTTCGGGAGAGTAGGGACGACGGCTTGAGGGAGGAAGATTTCTTTAGCTTTATGTAGGGTGTTAGAGAGCTAGTACTAAATATTTATATATATTTTAGGACAGGGGGGCGAGGGAAGAAGAGAGTTAGGCTATATATTGGTCGTAGGAAAAAGAAAAAAGCACTTTGCTGTTTAGGCAGAGTGCTTTAATGCTTTTAAGTTGTTTTTTTGTTGCTATAGACAATAAATATTAGGTCGAAAGCTTTTGTTGTTTTCGTTTAAATTGATATTGTCTTATAACATAGTACAGTTGTAGGCATAAAAGATGGTCTGGCTTTTTGTGAGACGTCTTTTTAGTGTTTTACTATGCGTTTTACTGTTTCTCATAATTTCCCCTTTTCTATATAAAAAGTTCTTATTTTGCTTTTTATGAATGTGTATGTTTTGATTTTTTATTTCTAATTGCTCCTTTTTTTAGGCTGAAATCTTCTTTTTTGATTGATTTACATGAAAATACTATGTAGTCGAACAAGCCGCATCGTCCTGAAAAGTACAAAAGTTTTCGACCTGGCGGCAGGGGCACGGGGGGAGAAAGGGATAGCCGAGGGAGAGGCGAGGGAATCGTAGGTCGTTGGCTTAGGGAGAGCAGGGACGACGGCTTGGGGGAGGAAGATTTCTTTAGCTTTATGTAGGGTATTAGAGAGCTAGTACTAAATATTTATATATTTAAAGACAGGGGGGCAAGGGAAGAAGAGAGTTAGGCTATATATTGGTCGTAGGAAAAAGAAAAAAGCACTTTGCTGTTTAGGCAGAGTGCTTTAATGCTTTTAAGTTGTTTTTTTTGTTGCTATAGACAATAAATATTAGGTCGAAAGCTTTTGTTGTTTTCGTTTAAATTGATATTGTCTTATAACATAAGTCCCCGATTAGTTGGACACGTAGGGAAGAAGAGCCATCTGTCTTGCTCTCTTGATTGCTACGGTAAGCTCTCTCTGGTGAAGAGCGCAGGTACCGGATACGCGTCTGGGGAGAATCTTTGCTCTCTCGGAAATAAACTTTCTGAGCTTTGCAACATCCTTGTAGTCGATTCCGTCTACCTTATCCTGACAGAAGATGCAAACCTTCTTTCTTCTGTGCATGGGACGGAAGGGACGCTGTGTATCGTTTCTATCCATTTGAATAGTTCCAAACCTTTCCGACTCACGTTTTCTGTATTGCTCGTCCGTTGTGAGCCTCGCGGACGAGGACGGAGCCCAAATCAGAAGGGCAGATCACCGTCGTTGGGAATTTCCTCGAAATTAGAGCCGGGCGTTGTATACGCAGGAGCGCCGTACGCCTCGGGAGTGTAAGTAGAGCCGCCCTGGGGGTTGTTACCCTGAGACTGAGCCGCAGAGGTAACGAAGGAAACCTCGTCTGCAATAACCTCGGTAGCATATCTCTTCTGACCCTGATTGTCGGTCCAGTTTCTTGTCTGAAGCTGACCGCAAACAAGAATCGGATTGCCCTTTTTGAAGTAGCGGCTGACAAATTCCGCTTGCTGTCTCCAAGTAACGATGTTAATGAAGTCAACAGTCTGCTGTCCCTGCTCGGACTTCGTAAATCTGCGGTTAACCGCGATAGAGAAGGAGCAAACCGATGTGCCCGAAGCAGTCTGCTTGAGCTCGGGGTCTGCTGTCATATTTCCGATAAGGATTACTTTATTAAAGCTTGCCATTTATCCGCCTCCGAATATTTCAAAATTAAGCTTCTTCCGTAGCTTCAACGGGAGCCTCAACCTCTGCTGCATCCTCTGCAACGGGTTCAGCCTTAGCAGCCTTCTCAATCTTCGCTGTGGTCATGTAACGGATAACACCTTCGGTGATACCGAATACACGGTTAAGCTCGATAGTAAAGCTGGGTTCGCTCTTAAAGGTAACGAGAACGTAGTATCCTTCGGTAATGTAGTCGATAGGATATGCAAGTCTGCGCTTACCCCACTCGTTAACAACAACGTCGCTTGCGTTGTCGCTGATGAGCGTTACGAACTTCTCAACGAGTGCCTTGCAATCTTCTTCTACAAGATTGCCGCTTACTGCAAAGAGAGTTTCATAAGAACAAATCTTCTTTTCCATTTTTGTGCACCTCCTTATGGTCTTTAGGGCCGTCAGCCGACGGCAAGGGGGTATGGGCCAAATGCCCAACCGATAGTGTATTATATCACAGCCGTCGAAGAAAGTCAATAGATTTGCGAAAAATATTTGTATATATAAATACAGGAGTTTTTTTGACGATGTATTGCATTTTTTCCGCCGTTGTGGTAAAATGATTAAAAACCTTTAAGCAAGGAGGAAAAATGAAAACGGTAAAGGAAAAAGCAAACGCCAAGATAAATCTTTATCTCGACGTCCTTACAAAAAGAGCCGACGGCTTCCACGATATAAAAACCGTTATGCACTCCGTCACCTTTGGTGACGATATAACCGTTTCGGTTTCCCCCTCGGCAAAAACCACGGTACAGATTACCGTCGGAGAAAATAAATTTCTCCCCACCGATTCAAGAAATCTTGCCGTCCGCGCCGCACTTTTGTTCCTCGAAAAAGCAAAAATCAACGCCGCGGTTGAAATAAAGCTTGAAAAGCGTATTCCCGTCGCCGCAGGACTTGCGGGCGGCTCGTCCGATGCCGCCGCGGTTTTGAGGGCTATGAATAAGCTCTACGGCAGACTGTTTTCCGTATCTGCACTGAATTCGATAGGCGCGGAGCTCGGCAGTGACGTGGTCTACTGTCTGTACGGCAAATGCGCTCTGTGCGAGGGCAGAGGAGAGATACTCACCAAAATCAAAACCAAAGCCAAGGCATACGTGGTTATCGCAATAGCAAATGAACACATATCAACCCCCGTCGCATATAAATCTCTCGACAGCGTTTACTCGGATTTCAACGGTGAGCGCTTAACGGGCGGTGAGCCGCATTTTGATAGGCTTATTGCATCTCTTTCCGAGGATAAGCTTGATACAGACGGCTTTTTCAACGTCTTCGAGGACGCAGTCCTTCCGTCCTGCCCGGGTGCCACCGCTATCAAACGGCGCCTTGCCGAGCTCGGCGCGAGAGTAGCTATGATGAGCGGAAGCGGCCCCTCGGTATTCGGAATCTTCGACAGCCTTGAAGCATCGAAAAATGCCTGCCTCGCTCTCCGCGCCGAAAAATACAGAGCCTATTATACACGCCTCGTCGAATAACCTCAAATGCGTACCGAAAAAGAGCTCGGTACGCGTTTTTTTGTCCTCAAAAATGTTGACAATCAACGGTGTATATGATATAATCATTTATTAAGGAATTTACAAAAAAGAAAAGGAGGAGCGTAATTATGTCCGTTGACGAAAAGGATGCGTTTTGGGATATCTCAAAGCTCGTTCCAAAGAAAAAATCAACCGCCGCCCCCTTTTCAACCAAGGGAAAGCTCTCCGACGTATCGATTCCCGGTGATGCCGAGTCATCCCCCCCGGAACGAAACAGGCTCACTGCAGTCGGTGGAAACGCCACCGCAGAGGAAAGGGTATATACACGCACCGAGGGACTCATCAAGCGCGTAATAATCCGCCGCACCCCCGATAAGTACGATTACTACGCAAGCTTCGTTAAGGCGGCAACGCTGTATTACGATTTCAAGGCTCCGGAATGCGAATTTGCACCCTACTATTCCTATATGCCGCAGTATATTCAGCTTACCCAGCCGCAGAAGAGCTACTACTTCTATTGGCGCTCGATGGTAAGGAAGAAAAAATATATCAAAACCGACTATTCTTATTTCTACCTTTACGTGTACGAAATTATAAATCTTCCCGAGCTCATACCGCCCGAGCGCGGTGTGGAAATGCTCATTGACCTGTGGTGTGCCTACCGTAAGCAGCTCCCGAATATTGATGCAAATATGTCGCTCTGGATACAGGACTATTGCCTGGTCTACGGCATTGACTGTCCTATGGACAGAATCCGCGATTTTATATTTACCGCAATAGGTAGCTCGGGCTTTAAGGAGTTTTTCCTCTCCGATGCCGAAATTCTCGGACAGGAGGGAGTTTTGTCTGTCGTGTCATATCTTTCGGACTACGATTGGCGCTCGGGTAAATACGCAGGCGGCGATAGCAGGGAAGCGTACGCAAAGCACCTGACGGGAGCTATGACTCTCATAATTTCTCGCCTTCTGCACGGCGGAAAAATATTGAAGGAAAATTCGGAAACCGCAAGGCTCGAGCGCTTTGCCTTCCGCTCAATGCTCACCACCTCGGCTATAAAATACAGAATAACCGTGGAATACCGCCCGATATGTGAGGAATCCGAGCTTCGCGGCACAGTCACCGCCGCCCTCAAATACACGGAAAATAAGCTCCGCGCCCTCATGGGCGTGAAAAGCCGCCTCGCCGTAAAGGAGCTCCCGCAGGAATACCGCGAGCTCATAGACGGCTATTTCAACGAGCTTTTTGATAAGGTCAATAGGGAAAGAGCGCGCGCCGCCCGTCCCGAATATGAGAAGCTCTACGAGGCGGAAAGCAACGGTATCTCCACCACGGACGCCGATGAAATAGAGCGCTCGTCGTGGCTGACCACCGCACGTCTTGTCGAGGACGTGGAGGAATATGCGCCCGATACGTCGGAAGAGCCCGAGGAAAAAGCGGATAGCACCGCTCAGCCCGAGGTCGCGGTTGATACCTACGGCTTGAGCGGCAGTCGCATCGAGTTTGTCCGCGCCGCCCTTACTGCCGATACCGCAAAAATGGCTGAAATAGCCGCAAGCACGGGCGAGCTTGCTGACTCGCTTGCCGACGAAATAAACGAAGCCTTCGCTGACGGCTTCGGTGACGTTATACTTGAGCCCGCCGACGAGGGCTATACAGTAATCGACGATTACAGAGAGGATATTGAAAAATGGCTTTTGAAAATAATGAAATAAAGGTTCCGAAGCGAATATTAAATACACTGCTCGCCTCCCTGGCAGCAGGAGTCGTGCCCAGAATCGGCGCGCCTTATATCGCCATCGGACGTAAGGAGGAGATAAACTCTCTTCTCGACAATCTTGACACGGTTGCCGAGGGAGGCGCGTTTTCCCGCTTTCTCATAGGCCGCTACGGAAGCGGTAAAAGCTTCCTTATTCAACTTATACGCGGACACGCCCTTGAGCGCGGCTTTATCTGTGCCGATGCCGACCTCTCGCCTGAAAGACGGCTCACGGGCGGTAACGGTGCAGGACTCGCAACCTATAAGGAGCTGATGATAAATCTCGCAACCAAGGCATCTCCCGACGGCGGCGCACTCGCAACCGTTCTCTCACGGCATTATACCAAGCTCAAAACCGAGCTCGTAGCAGATGGAATACTCCCCGATTCTCCAAGCTTTGAGGCAGAGCTGAAAAAGAAGGTATATATCACACTCTCCGAGCTTGAGGGTGACGTCGGCGGCTTCGATTTTGCAGGCGTCCTCGGTGAATATTATTCAGCCTCTATGCGTGACGATGCAGAGAGGAAAAGTGCCTGCCTGCGCTGGCTTCGCGGCGAATTTTCCACTAAAACAGAGGCAAGAGCCGCCCTCGGCTTTAACGTCAGTACGGTAATCGACGACGAGAATTGGTATAACTATATCAAGCTCTTCGCCTCGCTTTCCGTAAAGCTCGGCTACACAGGACTTATACTCTTTATCGACGAATGCGTAAACCTGTATAAAATACCGAACAGAATCTCAAGAGAAGCAAATTATGAAAAGCTTCTCGCAATTTTCAACGACACCCTTCAGGGCAAGGCAAAAAGCCTTGGCGTTATCTTCGGCGGTACACCCCAATTTCTTGAGGATACCCGTCGCGGACTCTTCAGCTACGACGCCCTGAAAAGCAGACTCACCGATTCAAGATATTCGGAGCTCGGCTACCAGAATCTCTCAACCCCAGTAATACGCCTGCGTCGACTCTCGGATAACGAGCTTTTGGCCCTCGCGAAAAGACTCTCCAAGCTTATGATGCAGAGGTATGACACCGATATTCCGCTCGTTACCGATGCCGAAATAGAGCGCTTCATACGCAACGCAACCGCCCGTGCAGGAGCGGACGAAATGATAACTCCGCGTGAGATAATCAGAGATTTTCTGACCCTTCTCAACATACTGCGAGATAACCCCACCGCAACCTTTGACGAGCTTCTCGGCAGTGTCACGCTCCGCGCCGAAGCGCCCACGGAGCCTGCAGGCGCACCGCTCGGAGAACAACCTAAAGGAAAAATAAGTTTATTCGATATTGATATATAAAACAAGGCAGAAAGGAGAAATTAAATGACTGATGCAGATAGAGTTTTTGCTCGGTTCCCGGATTTTATAAAGGAATATATCTACTCTCACGGCTGGAGTGAGCTGCGTGATATTCAGCTCGCCGCGGCGGACGTAATATTCAATACCGACTCGAATCTTCTCCTTTCCTCGTCGACAGCCTCGGGTAAAACCGAAGCCGCGTTTTTCCCGATAATCGCGGATATTGTTGAAAATCCGCCCGAGGTGCCATCCGTCTCCGTTTTGTATATAGCACCTCTGAAATCGCTTATCAACGACCAGTTTTACCGCCTCGACGAGCTCCTTGACGGAGTCGGCATTCCGCTCACGCATTGGCACGGCGACGTCGGTCAGTCTCACAAAACCAAGCTCTTGAAAAATCCGCAGGGCATACTTCAGATAACCCCGGAATCGCTTGAATCGATGATAATAAACCGTTCAAACGACATACCGCGCATTTTCGGTGCGCTCCGATATATAGTTATTGATGAAATTCACGCCCTCATCGGCGCCGACCGAGGCAATCAGGTAATCTGCCTGCTCTCGCGCCTCGCCCGTCTTATAGGCTATAATCCTCGCAGAGTTGGACTCAGCGCCACCCTTGGCGACCTTTCTCTCGCGGCAGAGTGGCTCGGCGCAGGCAGTGGCCGCGATACCGCCGCCCCCGTGCCCCCGAGGGTACCGCTCAAATGGCGCCTCGGTCTTGAGCATTTCTACGTTCAGGATCAAAACGAAAATCAGGGTGAGGGCGCACACAAGGACAGAGGCGGCAGAGCAAGCCTCGATGCAGGCTATGAATTTCTCTACGATGCCGTCTATGGCAAAAAAGCGCTGGTTTTCTCCAATTCAAGAGAGGAAACCGAGTACGTTACGGCAACCCTTCGTCAGATAGCGCGCCACCGCGGCGACGACGATATTTTTCTGATTCATCACGGCAACCTCTCTGCCTCACTGCGTGAGGATGCCGAGCTGAAAATGAAGGACGACACCTCGGGTGCCGTTGTAACCTGTGCCACCGTAACGATGGAACTCGGTATAGATATAGGCAAGCTTGAGCGCGTAGCGCAGGTTGGCTCTCCCACGACGGTAGCAGGCTTCCTTCAGCGCCTCGGCCGTTCGGGCAGACGAGGCTCCCCCCCCGAGATGATAATGGTTTACAGAGAGGAAACACCGCTTCCCAACGCACCGCTTCCGGAGATTATTCCGTGGGAGCTTCTGCGCGGCATAGCGATAATCGAGCTGTATTCCTCGGAGCGCTTTATAGAGCCCCCGAAAATCAGAAAAATGCCTCTCAGCCTCGCCTTTCACCAGACACTGAGCACTATTGCCTCGCTTGGCGAGCTCTCGCCCAAGGCACTCGCAGAGCGCGTGCTCTCACTTCCGCCTCTTTCAGAGCTGCCAAAGGAGATATACCGCTCGCTCCTCGTGTCAATGATAAACTCCGATTACATCGAGCTCACCGAGCAAAAGGGACTGATTATCGGTCTCGCAGGCGAAAAAATCACCAATTCCTACAAATTTTACGCCGTATTCAAGGATAGTGAGGACTATACCGTGCGTTGCGACAGCGAGGAAATAGGCACCATAACCAATCCCGTGCCCGTAGGCGACCGCTTTGCCCTCGCAGGCAGAGTGTGGGAGGTTAAGGAGGTGGACGTGCCGCGCAGGCTTATATTCGTCAAGGCGGTAGAGGGAAAAATGGAAATCTCATGGCCCGGCGACGGCGGTGAGATACACACCAAGCTGCTATTGGCTATGCGTGAGGCTCTCCTCGGCACAAAGCAGTATGCATACCTCGGCGAAAACGCCGCCTCTCGCCTTGAAAATGCGCGCAGAGTGGCAGAAAACGCCCGAATGGGTGAAAAATGTGTGATATTCCTCGGCGGTCAAAGCTACGCATTTTTCCCGTGGCTTGGCACCCGTTCGTTCAGAACAATGCGCCGCCTGATGCAAAAGTACGCCTCGGAGCTCGGTATATCCGATATACAGAGCGAGGGCTGCTGTTATATCACCTTCAAGGCGAAAAGCAAGGATATGGGCGAAGGACTCCTTCGCTCGATAGACGCTATAATAGACCGCGACGGGCTTGATACCGAGGCGCTCGTTTCGGACGGTGAATGTCCCGTGTTCGATAAATTCGACGAATTTATTCCGCCGGAGCTTTTACGCCTCTCGTATGCAACGGATAGGCTCCTTGCCGACGAGATAACAGAAAGATTTGAAAGCGGGGAAATTTATATATGATGTACGACCTGTTAGCAAACGTGTACGATGAAATAAATAAGGATATAGACTATTCCGGATGGGCGGATTTCATAGAGGAAATAATTTCCAAGGAATACACCCTCGGCAAGCCGGAGCTCGTGCTCGATATGGGCTGTGGCACGGGAAGCATGACCGTAGAGCTTGCAAAGCGCGGCTACGATATGACGGGTATTGACATCTCGGTTGAGATGCTCGATATAGCGCGCGAGCGCGCAGAGGCGCTCGGCTTCGGCGGTAAAATCCTCTGGCTGTGTCAGGATATGTGCGAATTTGAGCTTTACGGCACCGTCGACGTGACAGTGTCCTGCCTCGATTGCATAAATCACCTCACAACCCCCGCACAGCTGAAAAAATGTCTGTCATTGGTTCATAATTATCTTATCCCGAACGGAATATTTATTTTTGATATAAACGGCAAGCACAAATTTGAAAACGTATATGCAGACCGTAGCTACGTGATGGAAACGGAAGGCTCGCTCTGCGTGTGGCAGAATTTTTATAACCCAAAAAGCAAGCTTTGCGATTTCTATATCACGCTCTTTTCGGAAACCGAGGAGGGAACCTACGAGCGCTATGACGAGGCACAGCGTGAGCGAATGTACACGCTTAAATCAATGAAAAATGCCCTCGCACAGACGGGCTTCGAATTTCTCGGTGCATATTCCGATTTCAATTTTAAAAATGCCACCGACGGCGACGACAGAATATATATCGTTGCCCGTTGCATTAAGTAAAGGACGGTAAAACAAAGTGGAAACAAAAAAATCAACGATACTGCGAGCAATGACACAGGACGGCTCGGCACGAATCCTCGTTATAAATTCAAGAGAAATGGTTAACGAGATGATAAAAACTCATAAAACCACACCCACGGCAACCGCGGCACTCGGCAGAATAGTTACCGCCGCCTCTATGATAGGAACTATGCTCCCGGAAAACAAGGATACCGTGACCATAACCTTTGCAGGTAACGGCGAAGCAGGAAAGCTGATAGGAGTAGCGGACTATTACGGCAACGTAAAGGGATATATTCAGAACCCCAACGCCAATCCCCCGAAAAAGCCGAACGGAAAGCTCGACGTCGGAGCGGCAGTCGGTGCAGGAACTCTGAGCTTTGTCAAGCAGGTCGGAGAGGGAGAGCCTCAGGTCGGTATGACAGAGATAGTAACGGGTGAGATTGCAGAGGATATCGCCTCGTATTTTGCTAACAGCGAGCAGGTGCCGACGCTACTTTCGCTCGGCGTCCTTGTAGACAAGGATTATACCTGCCTTGCGGCAGGCGGAGTGCTCGTTCAGCTCCTTCCGTTCCCGGATGATAAAACGGTTGATATTCTTGAGCGCAATGCTCAAGACCTTTCGAATATTTCAAGATGCTTCGAGCGCGGAATGACTAATGCCGAAATCGCCGATATAGCCCTTCGCGATATTCCGTACGACGTATTCGATACGCTTGAGGTTGAATACAAATGCGATTGCTCGCGTAAGCGTATGCGTAAAAAGCTTCTCTCGCTCGGAAAAGAAGAGCTGAGAAAGCTTTTCGACGAGCAAGAGGCAGAGGGTAAGGCTCGCGAGCTCACCGCAATCTGCCGCTTCTGTAACGGCGAATATACCTATACCGAACAAGACCTTCTGGGCTGATATCAACAAAAACCTCTCTTTTGCATATAAAAGCAGTAAGAGAGGTTTTTGTTATGGTGTTTTTATCAGAAACGAGCATATCGCTCCACAAGGAGTATTTGAGAAATTTAAAGCTTAGGCTTTCGATTTTTGAGAAAACCTATCCCTCGCTCCGCGGCAAGAGCTGTTATGGCATATCAAGGCTCAATATGAATAAGGGCGAGAGGGAGGAGGCGCTTAAATTAAAGTGCGAGATTTTAGCCCACGAAATATATTTTGATTCCTTTAACCAATCAAGCGCGAGATGCGATAGCCTCTCAAGGCAGTACGTCAGCGAGGCAAACTTTCTGTATCAGCTCTTCAGAGCCTGTGAGGCAGAGGATGCTAAATTCCTTTTTATATATCTGAACGGCAGGGGAGAGATAAAGTATTGTATTGAAAACGACCTGACACGAGCTTTGACGAATTTTATGCCTCAGCTCGCTTTCGATTTGTGCGAGCACGCGTATTTTTACGACTACGGATTTGATAAATCCGCGTACTTAAAGGCGGCGCTTTCCTGCCTTAATCTTTCAAAAATCGAAAATGCTGTTGCAAATATCAAAAAAAGATGATAAAATATAGAAAAAGCAAATTAAAGGAGTCTCTGAAATGGGTATTCTTAAAGGCAACGCGGTGGTCGGACAGTCAGGCGGTCCCACCGCGGCAATAAACGCAACGCTTTCGGGCGTAATACGCGGCGCTCTGTGGGCAAAGGGCGAGGGCTACGTGGACAAGCTGTACGGAATGAGAAACGGTATTGAGGGCTTTCTCGACGAAAGAATAGTTGACTTGACCGAGATTTTTTCATCCGAGAAAAAGCTGAAGACTCTTGAAGCAACTCCGGCGGCGGCGCTCGGCTCGTGCAGAAAAAAGATGAAAAGCCCTGACGCAGACCCCGATACGTACGAAAGATTGCTTGAAATTTTCAAAAAGTATGATATTCGCTATTTCTTTTACATCGGCGGCAACGATTCGATGGATACCGTCAGCAAGCTCTCCGCATACGCAAAAAATCACGATTATGAGATAAGGGTGGTGGGCGTTCCGAAGACGGTTGATAACGACCTTATGGCAACCGACCACACCCCCGGCTTCGGCTCCGCCGCAAAATACGTTGCAACCACGGTAAAGGAGCTTTTGAGAGACGTATCTGTGTACACGCTGAAGGCGGTTACCATAGTTGAGATAATGGGCAGAGATGCAGGCTGGCTTACAGCGGCATCAGCGCTCCCCGCGCTTTCGGGCGGTATGGCTCCCGACCTTATATACCTGCCGGAGAGAGTGTTTGATAAGGAGGCATTTCTTGCGTCCGTCAGAGAGGCTCTCGACGACCATCCAGCCGTGCTTGTCGCGGTTTCCGAGGGAATCCGCTATGCCGACGGCACCTACGTAGGCGCAAGCGGTACTGCCCGTGACGCATTCGGTCACGTTCAGCTTTCGGGCGCGGGCAAGGTGCTTGAATGGCTTGTAAAGGATGAGATAGGCTGCAAGGTGCGCTCGATAGAGCTCAACCTTCCGCAAAGGGCGGCGGCGCATATCCTCTCCAAAACCGATATAGACGAATCGGTGTCCGTCGGTATGGGAGCAGTTAAGCTTGCCACAGAGGGAAAAACGGGCATTATGATGACCATAGTCCGCGAGGCAGGCGATGAATACGTAAGCTCTGTCGGCTATGCCGAAATCTCCGCGATTGCGAACGCCGTCCGTCAGGTCCCCGATGAATATATAAACGAAGCGTCGAACGGAATAACGGACGCAGGCCTCAAATATTTGGCACCCCTCATTCTCGGTGAGGTGGACATAGAATTTGAGGCAGGCCTGCCAAAGCACATTATTATCTAAATACAAAGAAAAAACAGGGCAGAATGTAACATTATAACAAATTCAAAGGGTTGAGCGCGTGGCAATTTTTGCCCGCCCAACCTTTTTTAATTTACCCCTTGATTTTTGTCGATATGTGTGCTATAATGTATTGGAAAACAAAATATTGCTTATCAAGAGTGGCGGAGGGACTGGCCCTGTGAAGCCCGGCAACCTATATGAGAATATAAGGTGCTAATTCCCGACAGATGAGTTTACGTATGCTCGGGAGTTGCGCCGCAATTTTCGGGTATTTTTTATTTGATAAGCCGAAAGGACATACAATGAAGAGAGTACTTTTTACATCGGAATCCGTTACCGAAGGACATCCCGATAAAATCTGCGATAAAATCTCGGACGCTATCCTCGATGCAATAATTGCACAGGATCCTATGAGCCGCGTCGCTTGTGAAACCTTTGCAACAACGGGAATAATCACGGTAATGGGCGAGATTACAACCAACGCAAAGATTGACGTGCAGAAGATAGTGCGCGAGACCGTAAACGAAATCGGCTACAACCGCGCAAAATACGGCTTTGATGCCAACACCTGCGCCGTGCTCAGCTCAATCCACGAGCAGAGCGAGGACATCGCTCTCGGCGTCGATAAGTGCCTTGAGGCGAAGGACGGCGAAATGTCGGATTCTCTCAACACGGGTGCAGGCGACCAGGGCTTGATGTTCGGCTACGCGTGCGACGAAACTCCTGAGCTTATGCCTCTGCCCATCTCTCTGGCTCACAAGCTCGCTAAGAGGCTTACAGAGGTAAGAAAGAACGGTAAGCTCTCATATCTCCGCCCCGACGGTAAAACTCAGGTTACGGTTGAATACGTTGACGGTGTGCCCACCCGTGTCGATACGGTCGTGGTATCCACACAGCACAGCGCCGAAATTGACAACGCAACCATCCGCAAGGATATTATAGAGCAGGTAATTCTTCCCATAATTCCCAAGGAGCTTATGCAGGGCAAGGTTAATATATACGTTAACCCCACGGGACGCTTCGTTATCGGCGGTCCTCAGGGCGATACGGGCTTAACGGGCAGAAAAATTATAGTTGATACATACGGCGGATATTCAAGACATGGCGGCGGTGCATTCTCGGGTAAGGACCCGACCAAGGTTGACAGAAGTGCATCCTACGCCGCACGCTACGTTGCGAAAAATATCGTCAAGGCAGGTCTTGCAAGCAAGTGTGAGGTTCAGATAGCTTATGCTATAGGAATCGCACGTCCCGTTTCGGTTATGATTGACACCTTCGGAACCGCTGTATGCAGTGAGGAGAAGATTTCCGAGGCGGTTGAAAAGCTCGTAGACCTTCGTCCCGCGGCTATTATCGAAAAATTCGACCTTCGCAAGCCCATCTACAAGGACCTCGCGGCTTACGGCCATATGGGACGTGAGGAGCTCGGCGTAAAATGGGAGCTTTGCGATATAGCCGAAGAATTGAAAAAAATGTGCTTATAAAGTATTGCAGTCAAAAAACAGGCGAATTTCGCCTGTTTTTTTGTTTTTTGCTATTGATAAATCCGCTTGTATTTGGTATAATATTCGTGTACGAAAATATTTAGGAGGTTGTTATGGAAGAGCGTAATAATGCAGTAGTATTAAGCGGCGTTATCGAAAACGTGGTTTTCAGAAACGAAAGCAACGATTATTCTGTTATTGAAATAGTTGATTCCGAGAACAACCTCATAACAGCAGTCGGAACTATGCCTATGGCATTTGAGGGCGAAAATGTTGAGCTCACAGGTAATTGGACGTATCACAAGGAGTTTGGCAAGCAGTTTTGCTTCGATTCCTTTGAAAAAAACTTGCCGAAGGAGGTAGACGGGATATTACAGTATCTTTCCTCGAAGACGGTTAAGGGCATCGGTCCCGTAACAGCGTTGAAAATTGTAAACCGTTTTGGCGCCGATACCTTCGATGTAATAGAAAATCATCCGGAATGGCTTGCCGACATACCCGGCATTACTATGAAAAAAGCCGCTAAAATAGCGGAGTCCTTTAAGGAGCAAACGGGCATCAGAAACGTGATGATGTTTTGCAAGGATTATATGGATAAGGGTGAGGTCACGAGGGTGTATAAGCACTACGGCGTGGGCGCTGTCGGACTCATTAAGGAAAATCCGTATATTTTATGCGACGAGCATTGCGGCATATCGTTTGGTAAGGCAGACGTGATAGCTAGGGATTTCGGTATAGCACCAAACGCAAGACCGCGCATCCTGGCAGGCGTTATGCACGTTTTGATATATAACGCAAGCACTAACGGTCATACCTGCTTACCTAAGGATAAGCTGGTGCTTGCAGCCTCCGAGGTGCTTACGCTTTCAAATGAAGAGGTGGAAGCGGCAATTAATAGCTTTCTCCAAAACGACGAGCTTGCCTCATACACCTATGACGGCAAGTGCTACGTTATGAAAAAGGACGTAGCCGACTGTGAATCCTATATCGCGACTCGTGTTTCCGAGATGGACAGATACATAAGCCATTTCAGCACGACTGATATTTATCTTATGATTGAGCAGCTTGAGAGCCGCTTGGGAATTAAATACGCCGACCGTCAAAAGCAGGCAATACATATGGCACTCGGCGGCAGTATAATGATACTCACAGGCGGTCCGGGTACAGGAAAAACGACCGTCGTAAAGGGGCTCATCTCGATATTCAACAGTATCGGACACAAATGTGTTCTCGCCGCACCGACGGGAAGAGCGGCAAAGCGCTTGAGCGAGGCAACCGGAGAAGAAGCAAAAACCATTCACCGCCTTTTAGAAATGGAAAAGGTCGTAGATTCAGAACCGAGATTTTTCCGCGATGCAAGAAATCCGCTTGACGAAAACGTTGTTATAATCGATGAAGCATCAATGATAGACCTATACCTTATGAACTCGCTTTTTCTTGCACTCAGAAAGGGGACGAGGCTTATATTGATAGGCGATGCCGATCAGCTCCCAAGTGTTGGAGCGGGCAACGTCTTCGCTGATTTTATAAATTCCAACAGAATAACAACGGTTTGCTTGACTGAAATCTTTCGTCAGTCGAAGGAGAGCCTTATAGTAACCAACGCTCATAGAATAAACAACGGCGAAAACCCAATACTCAATAACACCAAAAGTGATTTCTTCTTTGTTCGCAGAGAAAATGAGAGGGAAATATCTCAAACAATCGCCGATCTTATAACTCAAAGATTGCCGCGAACGTACGGAGCGCAGATACGTGACGAAATTCAGGTTATTACCCCCTCAAAAAAAGGCTACGGCGGTGTAATCAATCTTAATTCCGAGCTTCAGGAGAAAATAAATCCGCCGTCAAAGTTCAAAAAAGAAATTAAAATCCATTCGCTCACTCTCCGAGAGGGAGATAAGGTAATGCAAATTACGAACGATTACGAAATTGAGTGGGAAAAGAACGGAATGACAGGCATGGGCATTTTCAACGGAGACGTTGGCGTTATTGAATTTATCAACCATGCAGACGAGAAAATAACAATAAGATTCGATGACAAAACTGCTGATTACAGCTACGAAAAGGCTGAGGAATTAGAGCTTGCATACGCGATTACGGTACATAAGAGCCAGGGAAGTGAATACCCTGTGGTAATTATTCCGTCCTACTATTGCGCGCCTATGCTGATGACGAGAAATCTGTTCTACACCGCGGTTACCCGTGCCAAAAGGATGGTTATCGTGGTTGGACGTAGCGATATTCCGCAGAAAATGGTGTCAAATAATATGGAGGTGTTGCGTTATACAACACTCAAAGATCGCATTGAAAATGCGTAAATACAGAAAGGTAAAAATATGAAATACGACGTAATTATAGTTGGTGCCGGCCCGGGAGGCATTTTTTCGGCATACCAGTTAACAAAGAAGGCGCCAAAGCTTAAGGTGGCGGTTTTTGAGACAGGAAACGAGCTTTCAAAGCGCAAATGTCCGATAGACGGAGAAAAAATTAAAAGCTGTATAAAGTGCAAAACCTGCGCTATTATGAACGGCTTTGGCGGAGCCGGAGCTTTTTCAGACGGAAAGTATAATATTACCAACGATTTCGGCGGTTCGCTTTACCGCTATATAGGACATAAAAAAGCCATAGAGCTTATGGAGTACGTTGACGATATAAACGTATCATACGGCGGTGCGGGCACGAAAATGTATTCCACCTCGGGTAATGCGTTTAAAACAAAGTGCATACAGAACAAGCTTACTCTACTTGATGCCTCTGTAAGACATCTGGGAACAGATATCAACTACATAGTTCTTGAAAACATCTACAACGAATTGAAGGATAAGGTCGATTTTTACTTCAATACAACTGTTGAAGCCATTTCAATATTGGAAAACGGTTATAAAGTAACAACCAAAAAGGGTGATTTCGAGTGTAAAAGGTGTATTATTTCTGTGGGAAGAAGCGGTAGTAAATGGATGGAAAGCGTTTGCCGCGACCTTGATATTGATACGAATTCAAGCCGAGTTGACATCGGAGTTCGTGTAGAGATTCCTGCAGTAATATTCAAGCACATTACCGACGAGCTGTACGAAAGTAAAATCGTTTATAAAACGGAAAAATTTGAGGACCGCGTCAGAACCTTCTGTATGAATCCCAACGGAATAGTAGTAAATGAAAATACAAACGGTATCGTAACGGTAAACGGTCACAGCTTTGAGGATCCAAGCAAGAAAACCGAAAATACCAACTTTGCACTTCTTGTTGCAAAGCATTTCTCCGAGCCCTTCAAGGACAGTAACGGGTACGGTGAAAATATAGCAAGGCTCTCCAATATGCTTGGCGGCGGCGTTATAGTTCAACGCTTCGGAGATCTTGAAAGAGGACGCAGAAGCACGAAGCAAAGAATTCTTGAAAACACTGTTATACCAACGCTTTCGGCAACTCCCGGAGACTTAAGTCTTGTTCTTCCGAAGCGCATACTCGACGGCATCATTGAGATGATTTACGCCCTTGATAAAATTGCTCCCGGAACGGCAAACGACGATACATTGCTTTACGGTGTTGAGGTGAAATTTTATAATATGGAGGTTGCCCTTGATGAAAATCTTGAAACCAAGCATAAGGGACTCTATGTCATCGGAGACGGAAGCGGAGTAACGCACTCGCTTTCACACGCTTCGGCGAGCGGTGTTTTCGTTGCTGATAAAATCGCGGAGCAGCTGGCGTAGCTTGATGATTTTTATTTAAAAAGATACTTGAATTTCTTGCAAAAGTGTGCTACAATGATAAAATAAGAAACTTTATGCTTAGAAAGGAGCGCGTTTATGCTGGTGAAAATAGGCCTTGACCTTGGATATGCAAACATCACGCTTTCCAACGCATCGGCGGATATATACCGAGAGCCTTCGGTGGCGATTGTTGATAAAAATACGCGCCGTATCCTTTCTATCGGTGCTCGTGCCGCATTGAAAAACGAAGGTGAAGAGTTTGAAAACGGGGTTATGATCCGCCCGTTTAAGAACGGTCTTTTGTATTCTTCGGATTTAACCGCCGAGATTGTTAAAAACGTGATTGACGCTGTTAAGCCTGCCGAAAAAATTCGATGCCTCATAGCATTACCGTCCGATTTTTTGCCGAAGCAGGAAGCGGAGATGTTCTCTATGCTTTCCGCGGCAGGGGTGTCGGAGTATTTCTCTGTCAAGCGCTCGGTAGCCGCCCTTATCGGCGCCGGATATTCTCCGCTGATAAGCGCTATTTCAGTAAATATCGGAGCATCCTCAACCGAAATAGCAGTACTCCACAAGGGCGAGATACTTACCTCTGTGCGTGAATCAATCGGCGGTGAGGATTTTGATAAGGCGATTAAGCAGCACATACTCGAGCAGGGAGATATGAACGTTTCTTTGCTTGTGGCAAGAACCATAAAAGAGCACCTTGGCGCCGTGTGGCAGGGAAGAGAATCCGAAAGCATAGATATTGAGGGAACTCTGTCGCTGACCGGTAGCCGAGTAAAAATGTCGATATCTACGGAAGACGTAGTTGGCGTATTTGAAAAGCCTCTTAAAAACCTCATACTTTCCGTTGCAAACGTTGTGAAGAAAATCCCAATTGAGTATGTCAATGAGATTTTTGAAAACGGTGTGGTGCTTACCGGCGGCGGTGCAGAGCTCTATGGTCTTGACACGATGATGTCAAAGGTTTTGGGGATATCCGTTACAAAGCCGCATAATGCCATAGATTCTGTCGCAAAGGGGCTTTCAAGAATACACAATTTTTTACCAAGCAAGAAAAAGCTTACAGGTAAAAATATCACCTCGCAAATAGCGAAATTTTATGAAAACGCTCATTCGAAGCAAGATACCAATACATCCGCATCGTCTGACGATGACGTGAAATTTGATATAAATTAAAATAGATGCCGTGCATTGCAAAGGTTAAAAAATGCTACATATTATGCGGCAGAAAGGAAACATAAATGAAATCAAGCAAAAATGCATCCACAAGAATAATTGCGCTTATTCTGGTTATAGCGCTTGCTGCCGGAGTTTTGGCAGCCGGTCTTGCCTTTCTTCTTCAGTAATAACCGATAAAGGATGGCGAGCAAAATGGACATAAAGATAATCAAAACACAAGAGCCCAAGCAGATGCCGAATGAATCGGAGCTTGGGTTCGGCAAATATTTTTCCGATCACATGTTCGTTATGGAATATGAGGACGGAAAGGGATGGATAAATGCAAGAATCGTTCCGTTTGGATATATCTCATTACATCCTGCCTCTACCGTTCTTCATTACGGAGCAGAAATATTTGAGGGATTGAAAGCATACCGAATAGCTGACGGTACGGTTCAGCTGTTTCGCCCTATGGAAAATATCAAGCGCATGAACACCTCGGCGGAGCGTATGTGCCTTCCGACTATTGACGAGGACGTTGCACTTGAGATTCTCGAGACCTTCGTAAGATGCGAGAAGGATTGGGTTCCTCATTCGAAGGGATCTTCTCTTTACATCCGCCCTTATATGTTCGGAAACGACGAAACGCTCGGTGTTCACACTGTAAAAAGAGCGACGTTTATGATAATAGCATCTCCCAGCGGCAGTTACTACAAAGAGGGAATCAACCCCGTCAAGATAATGATTGAGAGCGAGGATGTGCGAACCGTAAGAGGCGGTACCGGATATGCAAAATGCGGTGGCAATTATGCTGCCTCAACCCGTGCCGGCGAACGCGCTAACAAAAAGGGTTATTCTCAGGTTTTGTGGTTGGACGGTGTCGAGAGAAAGTATATCGAAGAAGTCGGTGCGATGAACGTTATGTTCAAAATAAACGGAGAGATTATCACTCCCGCTCTTACCGGCTCTATACTTCCCGGAATTACCCGCAAATCATGTATAGAGGTACTTAAAAGACTTGGCTACTCCGTGTCCGAAAGACTCTTCTCGGTTGAGGAATTGCTCGCCGCAATGAAGTCGGGCACGCTTGAAGAGGCGTGGGGATGCGGAACCGCAGCCGTTGTTTCTCCTATCGGACGTCTTATGTACGAGGACGTTGAGTACGTTATAAACAACGAGCAGATAGGTGAGGTTACGCAGAAGCTTTACGATATTCTTACAGGAATCCAGTGGGGACAGCTCGAGGATGAGTACGGCTGGATACATAAGCTTTGATTGCTGAAAATCCCGTTTGCGCGCATATAGCGCGTAAACGGGATTTTTTTAAAAAATATTTATGATTAGTATTGACAAATCCGCCAAAATATTATAATATAGTTTTATATTTTATTTTAATCCTTAACTTTGGCAGAAAATCTTATTCGTATTTGTGCGCGAAACTTAATTTTCTAACGGTAATGGTTTATTGCCGGAGTTTAGAGTTTTGAAACGCCACACACGACATTCCGATGCTGTGTGTAATAGATTTTTGCGCGCCAATGACCGATACAAATTGTGGAAGCCTGTTTTATGCATATGTTGGTTGCGTAAAATTGGCTTTTTGCGTTTTTTGGATTATTATAATCAGGAAGGGAGAAAAAATGAAGGGCTTTGCAAAATATAAAAAACAGTATTTCGTGCCCTCTGAGGCAAAGATGTCTTGGACAACCAAGGATTCGATAGAGAAGCCGCCGATCTGGTGCAGTGTCGATCTCAGAGATGGAAACCAGGCGTTGATTATACCCATGAGCCTTGAAGAAAAGCTCGAGTTTTTTAAGCTTCTCTGCGACGTTGGATTCAAGGAAATAGAGGTCGGTTTTCCTGCCGCTTCGGAAACCGAATATGAGTTTTGCAGAACGATAATTGAGCAGGGGCTTATTCCTGACGACGTGACAATACAGGTTCTTACTCAGTCGAGAGAGCATATAATTGCAAAAACCTTCGAGGCAATACGCGGTGCGAAGCATGCGGTGGTGCATCTTTACAATTCCACTTCTGTAGCTCAAAGAGAACAGGTGTTCAAAAAGTCTAAAGAGGATATCGTCAAGATCGCCGTTTTTGGAGCAGAGCTTTGCAAAAAGTACAAAGAAAAGGCAGAGGGAAAAATCACCTTTGAATATTCTCCCGAAAGCTTTACGGGAACCGAACCCGAATTTGCTGCAGAAATTTGCAACGAGGTGCTCAAAATTTGGAATCCCACTCCCGATGATAAGGTTATAATCAATCTTCCTGTCACGGTCTCTCACTCAATGCCTCACGTATATGCAAATCAGGTCGAATATATGGATAGGCATCTTATAAACCGCGAGAACGTTACCATCTCACTTCATCCACATAACGACAGGGGATGTGCGATAGCCGACAGCGAGCTTGGATTGCTTGCAGGCGGTGACAGAATTGAGGGAACACTTTTCGGTAACGGTGAGCGCACAGGTAACGTCGATATAGTCACACTTGCGCTTAATATGTATTCTCAGGGCATTGATCCCGGGCTCGATTTCTCTAATCTTCCTGCCATTACGGAGGTTTATGAGAAGGTAACGAGAATGCGCGTCTATGAAAGACAGCCGTATAGCGGACAGCTTGTGTTTGCGGCATTCAGCGGATCACACCAGGATGCTATTGCAAAGGGAATGAAATTCCGCGAAGGAACAGACCTGCCGTGGACTGTTCCGTACCTTCCCATAGATCCTACGGATATCGGACGCATATATGAGGCTGACGTTATTCGCATCAATTCTCAATCGGGCAAGGGCGGAATCGGCTATATTATGGAAACGCAGTTTAACCTGAATCTTCCCCCTAAGATGAGAGAAGCCTTCGGTTATCATATCAAGAGTATATCCGACCACGAGCACCGTGAGCTACAGCCCCGCGAGGTTCACGATATCTTTATGAACGATTTTGTAAATATAAGCACTAAGGTTACCGTTGCAAAAAGCACGTTCACGCAAGGGGCAGACGGAAATATTAACGCAGACATTGTAATTTCTTATTTAGGAAGGGAAACCGAAATTCATACGGTAGGAAACGGACGCCTTGACTGCGTTAGCAATGCCATAAAATCCGTCATTGATCAAAAGTACACCTTTGAAACATACACACAGCATGCATTAGAGGGCACAACTACCGCAAGAGCAGCATCATACGTAAGCATAGTATGGAACGGAAAAGCCTATTGGGGTTGCGGAATAGACAGCGACATAGGAACCTCTTCGGTAAAAGCATTATTAAGTGCCGTAAACAGAATGCTTGCATAAAGGAGAATATATGAAATTAACAGGAGCAGAAATTATCATACGCACCCTGATTGAGCAGGGCGTTACTGATGTTTTCGGATATCCCGGAGGGCAGGTAATTAATATCTATGATGCTCTCTATAAATACAGTGACGAAATAAATCACATCCTGACTGCTCACGAGCAGGGAGCGGCACACGCCGCAGACGGATATTCACGTGCAACGGGAAAGGTTGGCGTATGCATCGCAACCTCCGGCCCCGGTGCAACGAATCTCGTAACAGGAATAGCGACAGCTATGCTTGATTCAGTTCCCATGGTTGCAATAACCGGAAACGTTCCGTGCTCTCTTATAGGCAAGGATAGCTTCCAGGAGATAGATATTACGGGAATTACGTTGCCGATAACCAAGCATAACTATTTTGTTAATAAAATTGAGGATCTTGCCGATAGCATAAGAGAGGCGTTTGCGATAGCAAAATCCGGACGTCCGGGTCCCGTGCTTGTCGACGTCCCCAAGGATGTTCAGGTTGCTACCTATGAATTTGAGCCGAAGGGGATAGTTGAAAAAACACCCTTGCCTAAGGCCAATCAGGAGCAAATTGACGAGGCGATAAAGCTCGTTAATGAATCTAAGCGCCCGTACATTTATATAGGCGGCGGTGCGGCAGGCATCGGTATGGGCAAGCAAATAGTTGAATTTGCGGAAAAGATTGATGCTTGTATCGGATGTACCTTTATGGGACTTTCTACAGTTGATGACGGTTACGAAAGATTTCTCGGCATGCAGGGCATGCACGGACATTTTGCATCGTCTATAGCTCAAAAGCACGCAGATTTGATTATAGGTGTTGGCGTTCGTTTTAGCGATAGGGCAACGGGTAATACCGCTAAATTTGCAAAGGGGACAAAGATAATTCAGCTTGATCCTGACTTTGCGGAGATAAACAAAAACGTAAACGTTGACGTTGGCATAGTCGCAGATGTTTTCGATTCGTTTATCAGAATAGCAGAAGGTGCTAACGAAGACAAAAAGCCCGAATGGATTGCCGAGATTGAGGCGTTGAAGCAGAAAGAGCAGGAGATAGCCGATAGAGCGGCAAGACTTGCCGGTGACAGAATGACACCTCGAATGGTGTTTGACGTCATAAACAAACATAAGCTTCCAAGAACAATAACCACTACCGACGTCGGACAACATCAAATGTGGGCGGCGCAGTATTCTACGTTTGATACCGCAAGACGTTTTGTATCAAGCGGCGGTCTTGGTACGATGGGCTTTGGCCTTGGAGCCGCAATCGGAGCAAGAGTGGCTACAAATGACCCAACGCTTCTCATAACCGGTGACGGAAGTTTCGGTATGAACCTCAATGAGCTCGCAACGGCGGTTACGTACAACATTCCTCTCGTTATTATCATTGCAAATAACGGCGTTCTCGGAATGGTACGTCAATGGCAAAACCTGTTTTTCGGCAAGCGTTTTTCAAATACTGTGCTTAATAGAAAGACTGATTTTGTAAAGCTTGCAGAGGCGTTTGGGGCAGTTGGCTTCAGAGCAACCAATATTGAAGAATTTGAGGATGCGTTCAAAAAAGCCATTACAATTAACGGCCCCGTCGTAATCGACACTTACATATATAAGGACGAATTCGTTCTGCCCATGCTTCCTCCGGGAGGATCAGTAGACGACATAATTACGAAGATAGAGGAAAAGAACGATGGAAAAGATTAATAAATTTGTAATTGCGGTCTACGTAGATAACAAGTTCGGTGTCCTCACCAGAGTAACAAGTATGTTTACAAGACGCGGCTTCAATATAGATGCCTTGACGGTTGGAGAAACCGAATCGCCCGAGTATTCAAGAATTACAATATGCCTCAGCGGCGACGGCTACGCACGCGAGCAACTTATAAATCAGTTGAGAAAGCTATATAACGTAAAAAAGGTAGACGTTCTTGACGATGATTCAATAAAACGCGAATTAATGCTTTTGAAGGTGGCTTACACTTCGCAAAACCGCGCAGATATTCTTGCCGCTACCGAGGTTTACAGGGCAAAGGTAATTGATTATACTACGGACGAAATGTGTATAGAGGTTACCGGAGATCCGACAAAAATTGATGCGTTTATTAAGCTTATGATACCGTTTGGAATTCTTGAAATGTGCCGCACCGGTATCGTTGCACTTGAGCGCGGAAGCAAAACACTTTTTAACGACTGAAAAAATATTTCTTAAAGGAGAAAATAAAAATGAACAACGCAAAAATTTACTATCAGCAGGATTGTGATCTTAACAAGCTCAACGGCAAGACCGTTGCTATTATCGGATACGGCTCTCAGGGACACGCACACGCGCTTAACCTCAAGGAGTCAGGTGTTAACGTTATTGTAGGTCTTTATATCGGTAGCAAGAGCTGGGAGAAGGCAGAGAAGGCCGGTCTTACCGTAATGACTGCAGCAGATGCGGCAAAGAATGCCGATATTATCATGATACTTATCAATGACGAGAAGCAGGCGAAGCTTTATAAGGAAAGCATAGAGCCCAATCTTACAGAGGGCAAAACTCTTGCATTTGCTCACGGCTTTAATATCCATTTCGGATGCATTAAGCCTCCCAAAAACGTAAACGTTATAATGATCGCTCCCAAGGGTCCCGGTCATACCGTCCGTAGCGAATACCAGGTTGGTAAGGGCGTACCTTGTCTTATCGCAGTACATCAGGACGCAACCGGTGATGCGCTTGAGATAGGCCTTGCGTATGCACTTGGAATTGGCGGTGCAAGAGCAGGTGTTCTTGAAACAACGTTTCGTACAGAAACAGAAACCGACCTCTTTGGTGAGCAGGCGGTTCTTTGCGGCGGTGTTTGTGCTCTTATGCAGGCAGGCTTTGAAACTCTTGTTGAGGCAGGTTATGACCCCAGAAATGCATATTTCGAGTGCATACACGAGATGAAGCTTATAGTTGACCTTATATATCAGAGCGGCTTCGAGGGTATGAGATACTCCATTTCCAATACCGCAGAGTACGGCGATTATATTACCGGTCCCAAGATTATCACCGAGGAAACCAAAAAGGCAATGAAGAAGGTTCTTTCTGATATCCAGGACGGAACCTTTGCAAAGGATTTCCTTCTCGATATGTCTGATGCAGGTGCGCAGGTTCATTTCAATGCTATGAGAAAGATAGCGGCAGAGCATCCTGCAGAGCTTGTAGGTAATGAAATCAGAAAGCTTTACAGCTGGGCTGACGAAGAGAAGTTTATAAACAACTGATTTTAAGTGAAAACCGAAAGGGTTTTGAAAATGATTAAAGAAAAAATAGTCGATGGGGCGCATAACGCCCCCCATCGCTCGCTTTATAACGCGCTTGGATTAACCAAGGAGGAGCTTGAGCGCCCTCTGATCGGTATAGTAAGCTCGTACAATGAAATAGTTCCGGGGCATATGAATCTCGATAAAATAACCGAGGCGGTAAGACTTGGTGTTGCTATGGCAGGGGGAACTCCCATAGTATTTCCTGCTATCGCCGTTTGTGACGGTATAGCAATGGGACACACCGGGATGAAGTATTCTCTCGTTACAAGAGATCTTATTGCCGATTCTACCGAAGCAATGGTTATGGCGCACGGCTTTGACGGACTCGTTATGATTCCGAACTGCGATAAGAACGTTCCCGGACTTCTTATGGCGGCTGCAAGACTTAATATACCCACCGTTTTTGTGAGCGGCGGACCTATGCTTGCAGGAAGAGTAGGAGGCAAAAAAACGAGCCTGTCGAGCATGTTTGAAGCGGTTGGCTCATATAAGGCAGGTGTAATTGACGATTGCAAGCTTTGTGAGTTCGAAGAAAAAACCTGTCCCACGTGCGGCTCCTGCTCGGGAATGTATACTGCAAACTCTATGAACTGTCTGACTGAGGTTCTCGGAATGGGACTTCGCGGTAACGGAACAATTCCTGCGGTTTATTCTGCAAGAATTCAGCTTGCCAAGCATGCAGGAATGCAGGTTATGGAGCTTGTAAAAAAGGATATCCGTCCGCGTGATATAATGACCGCGGCGGCTATAAAGAATGCTATAACCGCCGATATGGCGCTTGGATGCTCTACTAACAGTATGTTGCATCTTCCTGCCATTGCTAACGAGTGCGGAGTTGAATTTTCGTTAGATGAGGTAAACGTAATCAGCGAAAAAACGCCAAATCTCTGTCACCTTGCCCCTGCTGGTCCTACGTACATGGAGGATCTTAATGAAGCGGGCGGAGTTTATGCCGTGCTTAAGGAGCTCGAGGACATCGGCCTGATTGATACCTCTGTGATGACCTGCACGGGTAATACAGTGCATGAAAATATAAAGAATGCCGTCAATCTTGACACAAGCGTTATAAGACCTGTTGATAATCCTTATAGTAAAACGGGCGGTATAGCTGTTCTTCGTGGAAATCTCGCTCCGGACGGTTGCGTTGTTAAGCGCAGTGCAGTTGCGGACGAAATGCTCGTCCACGAGGGACCTGCAAAGGTTTATGAGAGCGAAGAAGAGGCAATAGAGGCTATATATGCGGGTAAAATTTGCAAGGGCGACGTGGTTGTTATTCGCTACGAGGGGCCTGCAGGCGGTCCCGGTATGAGAGAGATGCTTTCGCCCACCTCTGCAATCGCAGGTATGGGGCTTGACAAGGATGTGGCACTCATAACCGACGGCAGATTTTCGGGTGCTACCCGCGGTGCTTCCATAGGACACGTGTCTCCGGAAGCGGTAAGCGGCGGACCGATTGCTTATGTAAAAAATGGGGATATTATTTCTATAAATATTCCCGAGTATAAAATTGAACTCAAGGTTTCCGACGCAGAGCTTGCTGCCCGCAAGGCAGAAATGCCCATTAAGCGTAAGGAAAATATTACAGGATATTTGAAAAGATATTCAGCTATGGTTAGCTCCGCCGACAAGGGGGCAATCATAAACAAATAGTGTTTGCGGCGAAAGGAATTTTAAGATGTCGATGACAATGACACAAAAAATACTCGCACATCATGCTGGGCTTGAGAGTGTTACTGCAGGTCAGCTTGTGCTTGTAAACGTTGATAGAGTTCTTGGAAACGATATAACGTCTCCTGTTGCTATACGCGAGTATGAAAGAATTGGTGCAGACGGTGTATTTGATAAAGAAAAGGTTACCATGGTAATGGACCATTTTGCACCTAATAAAGATATCAAGGCTGCCGTTCAGTGCAAAATGTGCCGTGATTTTTGTGAGAAGGAAGAAATAGTACATTTTTACGACGTCGGCAGAATGGGAATAGAGCACGCGCTTCTTCCCGAAAAGGGGCTTGTTGTTCCCGGAGATGTTGTTATCGGTGCAGATTCGCATACTTGTACGTACGGTGCGCTTGGAGCCTTTTCTACCGGAGTTGGCTCAACTGATATGGCGTGCGGTATGGCAACGGGAAAGGCTTGGTTTAAGGTTCCTTCGGCCATTAAATTTGTTCTTACCGGAAAGCTGAATAAATATGTTTCCGGTAAGGATCTTATTCTTCATATCATAGGAATGATCGGTGTCGACGGAGCACTGTACAAGTCTATGGAGTTTGTTGGTGATGGAGTAGCATCGCTGTCGGTTTTTGATAGGCTTACGGTTGCTAATATGGCAATTGAAGCGGGCGCGAAAAACGGTATTTTTGAGGTTGACGAGCAAACCGTTAACTATGTAAAGGAACGCTCTGAGCGCGAAATGACAATTTTCAAGGCGGACGATGATGCAGAATATGACGAGATTTACAAAATAGATCTTTCGACCATCAAGTCAACGGTCGCTTTCCCTCATCTGCCCGAAAACACCAAGACCTTTGATGAAATCGGTGATATCAGGATAGATCAGGTCGTGATAGGCTCCTGCACCAACGGACATTACAAGGATCTCGCAGAAGCCGCAGAAATAATGAAGGGCAAAAAGGTCGCGAAAAACGTTCGTGCGATTATCATACCCGCAACGCAGGATATTTACTTGAAGGCTATGGAAAACGGACTGTTGAAAATATTCATTGACGCGGGATGCGTTGTTTCAACACCAACCTGCGGTCCGTGTCTTGGCGGATATATGGGCATTCTCGCGGCAGGTGAACGCGCCGTTGCGACAACGAACCGCAACTTCGTTGGTAGAATGGGCGACGTTGCATCTGAGGTTTATCTTGCAAGCCCTGCGGTTGCCGCCGCAAGTGCTATCGCAGGAAAAATAGCCGATCCCAAAGAAATGTTAGACTAACGAAAGGGAAATATAGCAGATGAAATTTACAGGTAAAGCAATAAAATATGGCGACAATGTTGATACCGACGTTATAATTCCCGCAAGATATCTTAATACGATTGACAAAAAGGAATTGGCGTCACATTGTATGGAGGATATAGATAAGGATTTTGTCAAAAAGGTCGAGGTCGGCGATATAATGATCGCCGGAAGCAATTTTGGTTGCGGTTCCTCGCGCGAGCACGCACCGATTGCAATTAAGGAGAGCGGTATATCCCTTGTAATAGCAAAAAGCTTTGCAAGAATTTTCTATCGTAATTCGATTAATATAGGTCTTGCTATTCTCGAGTGCCCGGAGGCTTCTGAAAGCATAAAAGAAGGGGATAAAATCGAGGCAGATCTTGATAACGGTATTATATACAATATCACAACAGGTCAATCGTTCAAGACAAATCCGTTCCCTGAATTTATACAAAAAATAATAAGCTGCGGCGGACTTGTAGAGTCAATTCGCTGTGGCGATATAAAGTGAGGCAAAAAATGGTTTTCAATATTGCACTCCTTAAAGGAGATGGAATCGGTCCCGAAATCGTCGATAGCGCAGTAAAGGTGCTTGATGCAGTTGGCGAAAAATACGGACATAAATTTAATTTTACACCGTATGATATCGGCGGCGTTGCAATTGATAAGCACGGTATTCCTCTGCCACAGGAAACGGTCGAAGGATGTCTTGCCTCGGATAGCGTTTTGCTTGGAGCCGTAGGAGGTCCCAAATGGGATACGTTACCCGGAAATATGAGACCGGAAAAGGCTCTTCTCGGCATTCGCGCAGCTATGAATTTGTTTACCAATTTGCGTCCCGCGAAGCTTTATCCCGCTCTTAAGGGCGAGTGCCCGTTGCGTGACGATATTGTTGAAAACGGCTTTGATATTATGATTGTCCGCGAGCTTACCGGCGGCATTTATTTTGGCGAGCGCGGTATGCGCGAGGGCAAATACGGCGAGGAGGCTTACGATACTGAGAGCTATAGCCGTATGGAAATAGAAAGAATCGTTAGAGTGGCTTTTGCTACCGCGAGGAAGAGAAGAAAAAAGCTTACAAGCATTGATAAGGCAAACGTTCTCGAAACCTCTCGTTTATGGAGGAAAATCGTACATGAGATCTCGGCAGAGTATCCCGATGTAGAGTGCTCGGATATGCTTGTTGATAATGCCGCAATGCAGCTTGTACGTAATCCGGCACAGTTTGACGTAATCGTTACGTCGAATATGTTTGGTGATATTCTTTCGGATGAGGCTTCGCAGATTACAGGCTCTATCGGAATGCTTCCGTCTGCATCGCTTTGCGAATCTACGAGAGGTCTTTACGAGCCGATTCACGGTTCGGCTCCCGATATTACGGGGCAAAACAAAGCCAACCCCATTGCAACCATTCTTTCAGCGGCAATGATGCTTTTGTATTCGTTTAATCTGGCAGAAGAAAGTGAAGCAATAGTCAGTGCTGTTGACAAGGTTCTTGAGGCCGGTTACCGTACGGCTGACCTTGCGCACGGAGCTCCTGCGCTTTCGACTGAAGAAATAACAAACCAAATCATTGAATTTATATGATATTTGTAATTCGGATAGCATTATGAAAGAACTTTATTTGCGACTTTGTATGTCGAGCGTTTTTTCTGCGGTGATGCAGAAGCCATTGCTTAAGCACTTTGCAGATTATGCCAAAAGCACGTCGACCGACGAAAAGATAAAAGCATACGCCGCCTTTGTTGCGGAAATATATGCACACGGGAATTCTCTTACTCAGCTTGTTTTTAACTTGGTTTGCGAGGATGAGAATGTTTATATAAAATCAAGAGCACATAAAAAACCGATAAGCGAAGAGATTTCGCAGGCGGTAAGGCACGAAATTCTTAACTTTCAAGAGTTGGCGGCATTGACACCCAAAGCTTTTGCAGAGGATCTCGGAGTTGATTACGTTTCTCCGTTTTATTCTGAAAAATGGGATTTTCAGGAGCTATATGAAAAGAGGATTCTGAACGTTGATAAATACGGATACGGTATTTTCTCATCCTACTGTATGTTCAGGCTCTCTGATGACAAGGCTATAGAGCCAATAATCAGCTCGGACAAAACCACAATAGATAAATTCGTTGGGTATGAGGAAGAACGAGAAAAGATAGTTGCGAATACCGTTGCTTTTTTGGAATGTCGCCCTGCCGCCAACGCTCTGTTATGCGGAGACGCGGGAACGGGTAAGTCCTCGACTGTAAAGGCTGTTGCCAATGAATTTTTTGACAAGGGCTTGAGGCTCATAGAGCTTCGTAAGGATCAGCTTCACCATTTGCCGTACGTTATGGGTAAGATAAACGATAATCCACTGAAATTTATCATATTTATCGACGATCTTTCCTTTAACCGCAGTGATGATAATTTCAGTATGCTCAAGGCGGCGCTCGAGGGCAGTGCCTCGGCAAAGGCAGACAATGCCGTGATTTACGCAACCTCGAATCGCCGACATATAATAAAGGAATCCTTCTCAGACCGAGAAGGAAACGATGTGCATGTTAATGATACGCTTCAAGAAACGCTGTCGTTATCCGAGCGCTTTGGCTTGGTTGTTCTTTTCACGAAGCCAAACAAAAAGCTTTATCTTGATATAGTACACGAGCTTGCAAAAAGAAATAAAATCGACATGGATATAGGCGAACTCGATGTGAGGGCAGAGGCCTTTGCATTACGTCGTGGCTCGCGCTCCGCAAGATGTGCGGAACAGTTTATTGATAGCCTGATGTGATATTGGGCGCCTAAAAGAGGAAAAATGCTTACACTTGATAATGTTTACCGCGCAAGCAACGTTTTGCGCGACGTGGTCAGAAAAACAGACATCATATTTGCTCCTAAAATCAAAGAAGGAGCGGAAATTTATTTAAAGACAGAGAATCTGCAAACAACGGGTTCGTTTAAGATTCGCGGCTCGTATTATAAAATGTCGAAGCTTACACCTGAGGAAAGGGCGAGGGGCGTTGTTGCCTGCTCGGCAGGAAACCATGCTCAAGGTGTTGCACTCGCGGCACAAAAGAATGGGATAAAGGCGGTAATATGTCTGCCTGACGGAGCTCCTATCTCTAAAATAGAGGCGACAAAAAGCTATGGAGCCGAGGTTTGTCTTGTAGAAGGAGTTTACGATGACGCATACCGTAAGGCTCTTTCGCTCAGAGATGAGGAGGGTTACACCTTTATTCATCCGTTTGACGACGAGGATGTAATTGCAGGTCAGGGAACAATAGCGCTTGAGCTTATTGAGCAGATTCCCAATCTCGATGCTGTCGTTGTCCCTATCGGCGGTGGCGGACTTATATCCGGAATAGCATATACCCTTAAGGCAGTAAACCCCTCTATAAAGGTTTACGGTGTACAGGCGATGGGAGCTCCGTCTATGTATAATTCTGTCAACGACGGGAAAATCGAAGAGCTTTCTGCCGTATCAACTATTGCCGACGGAATTGCCGTCAAAAAGCCGGGTAATCTTACATATGAAATTTGCTCAAAGTACGTTGATGAAATAGTGACGGTAACAGATGATGAGATTTCTGCCGCCATACTTGCACTTATGGAGCAACACAAGCTCGTAACCGAGGGCGCAGGTGCCGTTTCGGTAGCTGCGGTTATGTTTGGAAAAATAAACATCGATAATAAAAAGACCGTTTGTCTTCTTTCGGGCGGAAATATAGACGTAACAATACTTTCAAGAGTTATAAAAAGAGGCTTGCTGATGTCGGGAAGAAGCTGTCAGCTTATGATAGAGCTTGTAGATAAGCCCGGTCAGCTTAAAAACGTTTCGAGAATCATTGCAGATCTCGGTGGAAACGTTACCTCAGTTCATCACGAGAGAGCGAATGAGGGCTCGGATGTCAACGGATGCTATTTGCGAATAATTCTTGAAACCAAAAATTACGATCATATACATCAGATAGAAAGAGCACTCAAAGAAGCCGGATTTAAATTACTCTAATAAACAGTGAGGATAATACTATGAAAATAATTTCTACCAACAAGGCACCTGCGGCGATAGGGCCGTACTCGCAGGCGATTGTTTCGGGCGGATTTGTTTATACTTCGGGGCAAATTCCGATCAATCCCGCAACAGGATGCATTGAAGCTGAGGGAATAACCGCGCAGACTGAGCAGGTTATGAAAAATCTTGCAGAGGTATTGAGTGCGGCAGGTACATCGTTTGAAAAGGCAATAAAGACCACCTGCTTCCTTTCAAATATCGCTGATTTCGCCGCTTTTAATGAGGTTTATGCCCGGTATTTTATCGGCAAACCTGCACGTAGCTGTGTTGCGGTAAAGGATTTGCCCAAGGGCGCACTTGTTGAAGTTGAAGTTATAGCCGAAATATAAAACTGTAAAATATCAAAGGAGGTGTCGAGCTTGTTTAATGAGGCACTTTTAAAAAGTGAAGAGAAAGCAGTGTTGGCTCTTCGTAGCCTGTATAATCAATACGGTTATCAGCCGTTCAAAATGAGCAAATTTGAAGAATATGACTTGTATGTTCGCAACAAGGATTTTCTTGTAAGCGATTCTATTATTACGTTCACAGATACGAACGGAAAGCTTTTGGCACTTAAGCCCGACGTAACCCTTTCTATAATTAAAAATACTGCTGATGAAGAGGGCAACAAGCAAAAGGTGTACTATAATGAAAACGTATACCGCCTTTCAGGCAGTACACACCAATTCAAAGAGATTATGCAATCTGGAATTGAGTGTATTGGAGATATTGATTCAACAGATGTTTTTGAGGTCGTTTATATCGCCGCAAAAAGCTTGAGCATGATGTCTGATGAGTTTATACTTGATATATCTCACATGGGCTTGTATTCGGCAATGCTTGATGAGGTAAGCACAGATAAAGTCTTTAGAAAGCAAATTACCGAGCTCATAGCAGAGAAAAATCGCCACGAGGCCCTGGCTCTTTGCGAAAAATATCAAATTACCAAAGATAAATCTGCGGTAATAGAAGTTATGCTTTCGCTTTACGGCAATCTTGCTGAAAGCGTTGATGCTATCTTTGAAATTTGCAAAAATGAAAAACAGCTTGCGGCACTTAACGAGCTTAGAACGCTTGCGGATTTATTTGCAAATACCGAGTTTGCCGAAAAAATTAAGTTTGATTTTTCTGTTATAAACGATATGCGATATTATGATGGCATAGTCTTTAAGGGATTTATAAACGGAATTTACGAGGATGTTTTAACGGGCGGAAAATATGATCCGCTTATGAAGCGTATGGGACGAACCAGCAGTGCAATCGGCTTTGCCGTATACGTTGATCTTCTTTCTCAGCTCAGTGATTCTAACACCTACGATGTCGATGTTTTAATGATATATGATGAAAAAACGACGGCAGAAACAATTATTCTTAAAAAAGAAGAATTAATAAGATCCGAAAAAAGTGTATTTTCGTCAAGAATTATACCGACAAAATTAAGATATAAGGAGCTTATCGACTTGAGTAAGGAGGCGGCAAAATGATTAGTGTTGCACTTCCAAAGGGGCGCCTTGGTGAAAAGGTGTATTCCATGTTTGAGGCCGCAGGATACGAATGCCCGTCAATTAAAGAAAATAGCCGAAAGCTTATTTTCGAAAACGCTGACGTTGGAATACGCTATTTCTGGGTCAAGCCCTCCGACGTAGCAATATACGTTGAGCGCGGCGCGGCTGATATAGGCGTTGTGGGTAAGGATATACTTCTCGAATATTCACCAAACGTTTATGAGCTTCTTGACTTGAATCTCGGTAAATGCAGAATGGCCGTTGCGGCACCTAAGGATTTTTATGATGATACGCAGAAGACACTAAGGGTTGCAACGAAATTTCCCAATATCGCATCCGAATATTATAAATCTATTTGCCGTGATATTGACATTATAAAGCTTAACGGTTCAATCGAAATAGCTCCGATTTTGAAGCTTTCAGACGTTATCGTTGACATTGTGGAAACAGGCACAACTTTAAAGGAAAACGATCTGGAAGTTATTAAGAATATTGTGCCAATAAGCGCTCGTCTTATTGCAAACAAGGCAACCTTTAAATTTAAAACCACCGAAATTGAAAAAATTGTAGATGCGATAAAAGCACAGGTAAAGTACGATGATTAAGATTTACAGGTATGGCGAGGTGTCAAATGATGAGATATTCGCCAGAGATAATATTGATTCAGGAGTAGAAGCAAGCGTTTCCGAAATCATTTCTAATGTAATTAGAGATGGTGACGATGCGCTCCGCTATTACACAGACAGATTTGATAAGGTAGGCTTGGACTCGCTTGAGGTAAGCGAGGCTGAAATTGAGGAGGCATATTCCTCGGTTGATCCTGAATTTATCTCAATAATAAGAGAAGCCGCCGAAAATATTAAAGGATTTCATCAGCGTCAGGTACGTAATAGCTTCGTCATTGCGGAAAAGGATGGAGTTATAACGGGTCAGAAGGTTATCCCAATTGAAAAGGTCGGACTTTATGTCCCCGGTGGAACAGCTGCATATCCTTCAACAGTTCTGATGGATTCCATTCCTGCAAAAATTGCCGGCTGTAAGGAAATTGTTATGGTGACGCCTCCGCTAAAAAGCGGAAAGGTAAATCCGGTTATTCTTGCTGCCGCAAAAATCGCAGGAGTCGATAGAATTTTCAAGGTTGGCGGGGCACAGGCAATCGCAGCGCTCGCATACGGAACAGCAACAGTTCCTAAGGTTGACAAGATAGTGGGCCCCGGAAATGCGTATGTGGCTGAGGCGAAAAAGCAGGTTTTCGGCAAGGTGTCCATTGATATGATCGCGGGCCCCTCAGAAATATTGGTAGTTGCCGATTCAACCGCGAACCCCAAATTTGTCGCCGCAGATCTTCTTTCGCAGGCAGAGCATGACAGAATGGCAAGCGCTGTTCTCGTAACAGATAGCTTTGATTTTGCAATAGCGGTTAGGGAGGAGCTTGAAGTACAAATTCCAAGCCTTGAAAGAGCGGATATTGCAAGATGCTCGATTGATAATAACGGAAAAATTATAGTAGCGGAAAACAATCTGTTTTTAGCTATAGAAATAGCGAATGAAATTGCACCCGAGCACCTTGAGCTTTGTGTTGATAATCCTTTCGATTATCTCGATAAAATTCAGCACGCAGGCTCGGTATTTATGGGGAAATACTGTCCCGAATCCTTGGGCGATTATTTCGCAGGTCCGAATCACACGCTTCCAACAAGCGGAACTGCACGCTTCTCCTCGCCGCTCAGCGTTGATGATTTTGTGAGGAAAACTCAATTCACTTATTACACCAAGGATGCATTAAGAAGTGTTGCAGATAAGGTGGCGTATTTTGCCGAAAAAGAAGGCTTGGGTGCGCATGCAAAAAGTGCTACGATACGATTCGAGGACGAGCAATGAGTAGATTTTTAAGCCGTAAATACGAGTCCTTGGTTGCATATACTCCGGGTGAACAACCCAAGGAAATGAAATATGTTAAACTTAATACAAATGAGTCGCCCTTTCCTCCGTCACCGTCCGTTATCACGGCAGTCACAAATGAGGCTTCGCGACTTCAGCTTTATTCCGATCCCGAATGCACGGATTTAGTTTCTGCGTCTGCCGCACTTTTTGGTGTGAAAACCGACGAAATTTTGATGACAAACGGTTCGGACGAAATTCTGAATTTTGCTTTTATGGCGTTTTGCGACAGTGAGCATCCTATTGTTTTTCCTGACATTACGTACGGATTCTATTCTGTGTTTGCGCAGCTCAATTCTGTGCCGTATGAGCAAATTCCTTTAAAAGAAGATTTTACAATCGACGTTGACGATTATTGCGGAATTAACAAAAACATCGTTATCGCAAATCCTAATGCCCCAACAGGAATTGCGCTGTCCTTGCACCAAGTGGAGAGAATAGTACGCACCAATCCCGACAACGTTGTTATTATCGATGAGGCTTACGTTGATTTTGGCGCGGAAAGCGCTATTAATTTTGTCAAAAAATATGATAATCTTCTTGTTACGGGCACTTTTTCAAAATCACGCTCCCTAGCGGGAGCGCGCCTCGGATTTGGAATTGCTAACAGTGCTCTGATCAGCGATCTTAATAAAATTAAATACTCTACCAATCCATATAACGTTAACCGTATGACTATGGCGGCGGGCTATAATGCCATTAAGGATAATGAATATTATATGGACAACTGTAAGCGCATTATTGTAAACAGGGAATGGACCAAAAATGAACTTTTAGCTCTTGGGTTCACTGTTCCCGATTCTAAGGCAAATTTTCTGTTTGTCAAATCGGATAGGATATCCGGCGAGGAGCTTTATAAAAAGCTAAAGCAGCGCGGAGTCTTGATCCGTCATTTTTCATCTGACAGAATAAAGGATTATAACAGAATTACCATAGGAACCTTACAGCAGATGGAGATTTTTATCTCGAAAGTAAAAGAAATCCTTAAGGAGACATAAATTTATGAGAATTGCGGAAATATGTCGCAAGACGAATGAAACCGAAATCACGCTTTCTTTAAATCTCGACGGAAAAGGCGAGGCTCAAATATCTACAGCCTGCGGCTTTCTTGATCATATGCTTGAGCTTTTTACCAAGCACGCTCATTTTGATCTGTCAATCGTATGTCACGGAGATACGCACGTTGATTATCACCACACGGTTGAGGATGTTGCGATTTGTCTTGGAAAGGCGTTTTCCGATTCTCTCGGTGACAAGCGCGGCATTGCTCGCTATGCAGACAAGATAATCCCCATGGATGAGGCGCTCATACTTGTTGCGGTAGATATTTCGGGAAGAGATCACCTTGGATATGCTCTCGATATTCCTTCGTACAGAGTTGGGGATTTTGATACCGAGCTTTGCGAGGAGTTTTTCAAAGCATTCGTAAGAGAAGCAAAGCTTACACTGCATATAAGACAATTTTCCGGAACAAATTCCCACCACATTATCGAAGGGGCATTTAAGGCGTTTGGACGGACTCTCGCTGAAGCGGTAAAGATTGATCCTTGTTTTTCTGATGAAATTCCTTCAACAAAGGGTGTTATTTAATGATTGCTATTATTGATTACGGTGTTGGAAATCTTTTTTCCTTGCGCTCATCTCTTGATGCCATAGGCGCCGAGAGCGTTGTAACATCTGACGTCGAGGTTATAAAAAAGTCGGATAAAATTATCCTGCCGGGTGTAGGCGCATTTGCGGATGCCGCCGAAAAGCTTCGCCAAACCGGACTTGATAAAGTAATAATCGAGCAGGCAGGACTCGGAAAACAGATATTTGGAATCTGTCTTGGTATGCAGTTGCTTTTTGAAAAAAGCTACGAGTACGGTGAAAGCAAAGGCTTGGGATTGATAAAGGGAAGCGTCGTTTTTATGGAAGACAGAATCCCGAAGGATTTAAAGATACCTCATATAGGTTGGAATTCTTTAAGAATCAAAAGAAAACATCCGCTACTTAAGTATTTGAACGAAAACGATTTCGTATATTTTGTTCACTCGTATTACGCGATTGATTGCGATGAAAGCGTTATCGCCTCCACCGAATACGGAGCAGAGATTACTGCGGCTGTTGCATATAAAAACGTTGCCGGAGCTCAGTTTCATCCGGAAAAGAGCGGCGACGTAGGACTTTCGATTCTCAAAGCATTTTGCGAGTGGGAGGCGGGCGTATGAATATTTTTCCTGCGATTGATCTTTATGAGGGAAAGGCGGTCAGGCTTTATAAAGGCGATTACAATAATATGACCGTATATTCCGAAAACCCGATCGAAATTGCCTACGATTTTATTAAATCGGGCGCAAGATTTATTCACGTTGTAGACCTTGAGGGAGCGAAGGATGGAACTACTCCCAATATTGAAATTGTTGAAGCAATAGCCAAAAATACAGGGCTATATGTGCAGGTGGGGGGAGGTATCCGAAGCATGCCCGTACTTATGCGCTATTTTGATGCCGGAGTTTCAAGAGCGATAATCGGCACCGCCGCCGTATCGGACGAGGGCTTTCTTGTGGAAGCTGTTAGAAGATTCGGTGATAAAATTGCGGTTGGCGCCGATGTGAAGGATGGCATGATAGCTATCAAGGGATGGACGGAAAAATCCGAATATTCTTTGGAAGACTTTTTTGACAAAATGCAGACCGTTGGAGTTAAGACGGTGATTTGCACCGACATATCAAAGGACGGAGCCATGATGGGAACCAATCTTGTGATGTATAAGGCTTTGTCAAAAAAATACAATATGAATATTATCGCATCCGGCGGTGTATCAACAATTGACGATATCAGAGAATTGCAAAAAATGGGAATTTATGGTGCTATAATCGGTAAGGCATATTATATTGGCGCAATAGATCTCAAGGATGCAATAGAGGAAGCAAAATGATAACTAAAAGAATTATACCGTGCCTTGACGTTAAAAACGGCAGGGTGGTAAAGGGAGTGAATTTTGAGGGCGTTGCAGACGTTGCGTCACCTGTTGCTCTTGCGAAATATTATTCTGATGCAGGCGCTGATGAGCTTGTTTTTTATGACATAACAGCCTCTAACGAGGGAAGAGCGCTATTCACCGACATACTTACAGAGGTTGCGAGGAACATATTTATTCCCCTAACTGTCGGTGGCGGAATAAATACTCTCGAGGATTTCGACCGCGTTCTTAAGAGCGGTGCAGATAAGGTAAGCGTAAACTCGGGTGCGATTAAGAATCCTGAATTGATTGCACAGGCAGCGGAGAGATATGGCAACCAATGCGTCGTTCTTTCGGTAGATGTCAAAAGGGTAAACGGAGTTTTTACCGTGTATGCAAAGGGCGGCCGCGAAAATACCGGTATGGAGGCAATTCCTTGGATCAAGCGATGCGTTGAATTGGGAGCCGGAGAGGTCGTGGTGAATTCCATAGATACGGACGGTGTAAAGCAGGGCTTTGACATTGAACTTCTCAAACTGGTCTGCGATGCCGTAAAAGTTCCTGTAATCGCTTCGGGTGGCGCCGGGGATATGAATGACTTTGTGACGCTGTTCCGCGAAATTCCTTCAATTGATGCCGGTCTCGCGGCATCGGTATTCCACTTCGGAGAAATCGAGATACAAAAGCTGAAAAAGGTACTGCTTCAAAACGGTATCAATGCAAGAATTTAAAATTCCTAAGAGGATAAAATTATGATAAACATAGACGAATTGAAATTTGATAAAGACGGTCTTATTCCGGCGGTTGTCGTTGATTCGATAACAAAAGATGTTTTGACTGTTGCATACATGAATCGCGAGAGCCTTGAAATATCGATTCAGAAGGGGCTCACCTGCTTTTATAGCCGTTCGAGAAAGGAGCTCTGGTTAAAGGGCGAAACAAGCGGAAATTATCAGCACATAGTTTCCATAACCGCAGATTGCGACAAGGATGCACTTGTGGTTGTAGTCGAGAAGGACGGACCCGCCTGCCACCTTGGTACAGAATCTTGCTTTAATACTCCCGTGTACCAAAGCGAGACTCTTTCGCAATTCACGCTCGAAGGATTGTACGAGCTTCTTGTGCAGCGTAAAGTCGAAAGACCCGATGGATCTTATACAACGTACCTTTTCGAAAAGGGAACAGACAAGATATTAAAGAAGGTTGGCGAGGAATGCACCGAAGTAATTATCGCGGGTAAGGCTGACGATAAAAAGGAATGCATTTACGAGATTGCCGATCTTGCATATCACGTAATGGTTTTGATGACTCAGATGGGAATAACAGTTGAAGACATACATCGCGAGCTTGCATCTAGACACATAATAGACCACAAGGTTAAACAAGAAAAAATGACATAACCAAAAAACACCTCTGCATCCCACAAAAAGCAAGGGAAGAGCAGAGGTGTTTTTTTATATTAAAATATGCAGAAAAACCAAAAATACACAAATCCGAAGGAACGAAAAACAGATGTTGACATATGTGGAAAACCGCTGTTCTGAGTGTGAAAAAATGTGGAAAACTTTTAATTAAACAAAAAAGTGTGGAAAAGCACCAACATAAAAAATACATAATTCCGCACAATGTTGATACAAATATGCAAAAATGTAACGCTATTTTATTTATTTTGGCGTGAAAAAAGTTGATAACGGAAAAATGTAGTTATCAAAAATACGAAAAAACTAAAACGGAAAAATGCAAAAAATAAAAGCTTCCGCAATTTGCGGAAGCTTTTTGGTTGAGCATATAATTAATGCTTTCTTTTCTTGATGCTTCTGAAAAGATCGTCGTAATTTTCCATACCGTCAGTTGAAGAATCTCTTGCAGGAATTGTTTTAATAATAGTTTCCTCACGAGGAGCGGTTCTTACAGTAACAGGCTCTTCCACAGTTACGATTTCCTCGGGAGCCTCTTCCTCTTCAATTGTGTGGGCAATTCTCTCGACCTCAAGCTCGGTTTCGGTTTGAGCGCGAGAGGTAACAGCTTCTTCCGACACAACAGCAGACGCGCGGTTCTTAACGTGATCAAAGCCAGTAGCTATAATTGTAACTCTCATTTCATCCTCGAGAGACGGATCGAATGCTGCGCCCCAAATGATATTTGCATCGGGGTGGGCTTCCTCATAAATCATTTGTGATGCTGCTTCAATTTCCTCAAGCTGAATATCCTCAGATGCTGTAATGCTTACAAGAACGCCCATAGCCCCTGCTATGCTGGTTTCAAGAAGGGGGGAGGAGATAGCGGCAAGCGCTGCGATCTGAGCCTTATCTTCACCCTTTGCAGAGCCCATGCCCATATGTGCGTAACCGGCGTTTTTCATAATGGTTGTAACGTCGGCAAAGTCGAGGTTGATAAAGCCTGTGGAGTTTATCAGATTGGATACCGAGTATACGCCTCTGCGGAGAACGTCGTCAGCAATTTCAAACGCGTTTGCGAGAGTAATATGGTTGTCTTCAACCTGCTTCAAGCGCTCATTGGGAATTACAATGAGTGAATCGACAAATTTCGAAAGCTCCGCAATACCGAGCTCTGCCTGCTTGCTTCTTCTGATACCTTCAAAAGCAAAGGGCTTTGTAACGATTCCGACCGTAAGAATGCCGAGATCGCGAGCCGCCTTTGCAATTACGGGAGCCGCACCTGTGCCGGTTCCGCCACCCATACCGGCGGTTATGAATACCATGTCGGCACCCTCGAGTATAGCCTTAATTGCTTCTATGGATTCCTCGGCGCTTCTTTTTCCGATTTCGGGATTAGAGCCTGCGCCCTTTCCGCGTGTTATCTTATCACCGATGACAAGCTTTTTTGACGCGCAGGAAGAATCAAGCGCCTGCTTATCCGTGTTGATGGCGATAAACTCAACACCGCGAATATTTGTAGAAATCATACGGTTAACAGCATTGTTTCCGCCGCCACCTACGCCAATTACTTTTATATCAACACCGCTATCGTATACGGGTTCAAAATCAAATTCCATTTGTATGCCTCCTTAAAATGTACAATTTTATATATTTATCAATTATATTATATACTATAAATATTTATAATTTCAAGTGGTTTTTCTTCGATACAATCAATGTTCACAGTTTTGCTCAAATGCAATAAATAAAGCAGGGCAGAATATTTGCCCTGCCTAAAAAATGATATAATACGTGGCAGAATTAATTATTTCGATATTAAACTGCATATTTCGTCCAATATAAGCTGTCGGCAGTTCGCTCGGGTGAATTTGGAAAGATTTTTTGTCATTCTTTTTCGTAGCATCGGATTGCTTTCCAAATGTCTCACAGCATCTAACAGTGTTCTATCGTTTAGCTCGTGCTCCTCAATCATTAAGGCGGCATTGGCGTCGACAAATATTTTTCCGTTTTTATATTGATGATTGTCTGTTACGTTAGGCGAAGGAATTAAAATCGGCACAACCTCAGACTTCGCAACCTCCGATAAGGTCATAGCTCCGCAACGGCATATTGCTACGTCTGCGGCAAGCAGATAGGTAGGCATATCATCGATGAACGGATAAATATAGCACCCGTTATCACCCTTTGCGAATTTTGGATGCTCGCTACTGATTTGATTGTAGTACTTTTTTCCTGTTGCGTGAATGTGGGTGATTCTCGGAACCTTTGAGCTATAATTTTGCATAAGTGATATTATGCTTTTGTTTAAAACGTCTGCGCCTCCCGAGCCGCCAAATGACACAATCAGAAAGCTACTTTGCGGAATATTCAGCCTACGGCGCGCTTGAGCCTTGGTTTGATTGATTAAATCGTTTAGTAGAGGATTGCCGACAACGACCAGATTATCTTTTCTTTTAAATGCCTGAGCCGATGCGGCAAAATTCAAAAGCATCCTGTCGCATTTTTTTGATAGCATGCGCGTTGCAAGTCCGGGATAAGCGTTTGATTCGTGCATCACCGTGGGGATATTAAGGGATTGAGCCGCCTTTATAACGGGCCAGCAAACGTACCCGCCCGTTCCTACAACTACATCAGGAGAAAAATTTTTTATGATTTTTTTTGCTTTTTTTAGTGAAGTGACGATTTCGGCGGCATTTTTGATGTTTTTGAAGGTAATCCTTCTTTCTATGCTGTGAATAGGAAGCGTTTCCATAGCAAAACCGTGTCTTACGATTACGTTGTTCTCATCGCCGCCCTCGCGTCCTATAAAAAGAATTTTTGACTCCTTGTCATAATCTAACACGGTTTCGGCAATCGCAATACCCGGTGTGACGTGCCCGACCGTTCCACCGCCGGAAATAATTATTTTCATAAAAAGCTCCATTTTTTATTTTTCTATTTTAGAAAATCTGGAAATAGACAGAAGTATCCCCATTTCAAAAAACAGCATAATAAGTGAAGAACCTCCGTAGCTGAAAAACGGAAGCGAAATTCCCGTGTTGGGAATACTGTTAGTTACAACCGCAATGTTTAATAATACCTGAATTGCCATCTTGAAGCAGATTCCGAGACCAACAAGCCGTGAAAATATATCGTTTGCACGCAGGGCAATTTTTGTTCCCGAATAAACAAGCGCAGAGAATAGTAAAATAACGGTTAATGCTCCTACGAGTCCAAGCTCCTCGCACAGTATGGCAAAAATCATATCGTTAGCCGGTTCAGATACATAACAGTGCTTCATTACGCTATTGCCGAATCCGACGCCAAATATACCGCCCGAGCCAATTGCCATTAGTCCTTGAAGCGTTTGCCACCCTCCTGTCAGCTTATATGCCTCGGGATTCTGCCAAACCGTTATACGTTCCTTGGTATAGTCGGTAAAAAGAGCAAGGCAAGCCACTCCGGCAACTCCGACACCACCCGCACCGTATATGTAACGCAGGTTGCTTCCTGAGGCTACCATCATGCAAACGCCTATACATCCGAGGATTATAATGCAGGATAGATGCTTTTGGAGCATTACAAGAATAATGGGTACAAGCAGTATTCCCCCGGGTATAAGTGTTCCGTAAATGAAAATATCACGACGTTTTTTTGAACCGATTTTCTCCTCAAATTTAGAGTAATAATTGGCTAACATCAGAATTATGGTAAGCTTGGCTATTTCAGATGGCTGTATTGTAATCGGACCGATGGAAATCCATCTTTTTGCACCGTTACCAACAAGGCCGATAACAAGAACCAACACAAGCAAAAAAAGCGTAATTGAGTATGCTATAGGGGTTATTTTCTTGTATATTTGCGGCGGAATCCTTGATGCAAAATACATAGCGGCAAAGCCAAAAAGCAGCCAAATAAGCTGACGCTTAATGAAATAATAGCCGTCGTCATATCTTGCATAGGCATAATAATAACCGCTGCTAAATATCATAATTGTACCGAAAAAGGAGAGCAGAATGACAAATGATAAAAATGATATGTCGATAATACGATTGTTTGTTTTCAAGCTTTTAATATTATTTTTCAAGGTAAATAAAAAATATACGCGGGTATCGAAAATATAAATGTGACTATTATAGCTATAATGCATATTGTATTTTCGCTTAACCCGCATTGTTCAAGGTGATGGTGTAGCGGTGCCATTTTGAATATCCTTTTTTTGAATAGCTTATACGATATGACCTGCAATATAACAGAGCAACCCTCAATAACGTAAACTCCGGCTATGAAGATTACGATGAGGGGATTGTTTAGAGTGAAGCAACTGCAGGCAATTAATGAACCGAGAAAAAGCGAGCCCGTATCTCCCATAAATATTTTTGCCGGATGAAGGTTGAAAAACAAAAAACCGACTGTAACCCCAATGATCGCAGAAGCTAAAATGCTGCTTTCTTTATTCAATGCGGCTGATAAATACAGAAGAGAGGTGCCTATTGAAAATGCTACCGTTGATGCAAGTCCATCTATTCCATCAGTCAGATTTGCGCAATTTATTATTCCGAGCAAAATAAATAGACAAATAGGATAATAAAAGGGGCCAAGGTCGAATTCTCCAAAAGAAAAAGAAACCCTTGTAGTGTCGTTTAATAAAAGACGTCTTGCCGCAAGAAACAATACTGCGGCTACAAATTGTAAAATAAGCTTGCCTTTAGCACTAAGCCCCTTGTTCTGATGTTTTTTTAATTTTCGAGTATCATCAATTATTCCAATAATAGAATTCAGTATTGCATACAGCTGACACAGAATTAAAGATGTTGCAGACTCGGATTCGCCAAGTAAAAGCAGAATTATTGCCGATAGAGATATAACCAACGATACGGAAATTATGAAGGAAACACCACCCATAGTAGGCGTTCCGCTTTTCTTTAAGTGCCATTTTGGACCATCGGCATATATCGGCTGTTGAGCCGCTCTTGATAAGACAGGAATCAGCCTTTTGATTGTTATAACCGTTATAGCCAAAGAAAAAATAAAGACAATAATGTATAGCGGAAAATAATTGTCAAGCATGGCGTCACCTCCCGTCCTATTCAGATAAAAGTGTTATTATTTTTTCCATATGCAGATCGTGGGATCCTTTTATGATCATAAGCTCGCCGTTGTATGTAGCTTTTATTTGCGATACGGTTATTTCCGGGGCGGAAATATCGGAGTTAATGTGAATTCTGTTCTTGTTCATACCGCTTGATTCGGCACCATGGGCAGTGTATGATGAAAATTTTCCGTACAGATATAGTCTGTTAAACCCACATTCAGTCGCGCATTTGCCTATTTTATAGTGCATTTCTTCGCTTTTGTCCCCTAACTCAAGCATATCGCCGAGCACCGCGCTTTTTCTTATGCTTTTGTATATTGTAAGCATTTTCATTGTTTCAATTACTGCTTCGGGTGAGGAGCTGTACGTATCATCAAAAATATCATATAGTCCTATTTGTATTCTTTTCTGTCTTAAAAGCGTTGAGTCAATGTGTTTAAGCGCAGACGTTAATTCGGCATCGTCCATACCTAATAAGACTGCAACGGAAAGAGCATACGCAAAACAGTGCAGGTGATGCTTTCCTATTACGTTAAGCCGCTTGGAAAGGAAAATCTTCTTCGAGGAATAAAAATCAAATATACTTCCGGTTTCGTTGATTGCCAACGGAATAAGAAAGAAATTTGCCTGACCGTCAGTTAAGGAGACAGTCATTCTTTTGGATATGCCGGATAATAACGGTTCATCAAAAGGCACAAGAACCGTACCGTTCATCATTCCGTCAGTTATCTCTGTTTTTGCCTTGGCGATATTGGATCTGCTTTTTAAATTCCCTATATGAGCATTACCGATATTGGTAATCACCGCAATATCAGGATTAACGGTACCGGAAATTTCGCTTATTTCGCCAAGATGGTTCATACCGATCTCGAGAATCAATATTTCTGTTTCGGCAGGAGCAGAAAAGACGGTAAACGCAGCACCGATAAAATTATTTTGATTTTTCGCCGTTGCGTGAACAATGTATTTTTGGCTTAGAAGAGCCGCGGCAAATTCTTTGGTTGTTGTTTTGCCGACACTACCTGTTATTGCTACCGTGTGCTTTAGATTAGGTAGCTTGCTTTTGTAATATTTCGTAAGCTGAAGCAGCGCTGTTTTAGCGTCCGAAACCTTCATAGTAATATTGTTGCCCCATTCGGCAATAACATACGATTTTTTTGCCAGCGCTTCCTCTGAAAAGTCAGCGCCGTTGTATTTAGAACCCCTTAAAGCTATAAAAAGATCACCCGATTGGGCTGTCCTTGAATCAAAAGTTATGTAGTCAACAGTCGCGTCTTCTTCGGGGCGCGCAGTATCTAAAATAGAACAGATTTCAAAAAGGGAAAGCGGAAGGGATAATTTTATTCGCATTGATTTCCGATCCTCTCTCGGCGTTTTTTTAGGGCATCATTGACGATCTTGTGCTCGTCAAAGGGGTGGTAGCCGTTTTTGTCTATGTTATATTTTTCGTGCCCTTTTCCCAAAATCAGAATTATGTCATCATCATTAGCTGAAACGATAGCTTCGGTTATTGCCGCTTCTCTTGATATACATATACGGTATTTAGATTTATCGGAGATCCCGTCAACGATATCGCTGATGATGTCTATTTCGTTTTCATCTCTTGAATTGTCCTGTGTAATTATTAAAAAGGTGGATTCTTTTTCTGCGGCTCTTGCCATTTTCGGACGTTTATCACGGTCGCGATTGCCGCCACATCCAAATACAGTTATTACATTCTGCCTCGTTTTTTTGAATGAATTTACAGCTTTTAGTATACTTGAAAAGGCTTCCTCCGTGTGCGCATAGTCTATGATTACAGTGACACTGTCCCTGATTATTTCAAACCGCCCGTCGATCCTTTCTATCTTGCTTACAGCTTCTTTGGCAATATAAGGCTTTACTCCAAAAGCAATAGTACACTTCAGAGCCAGCAATGAATTGTATATATTATAATATCCGGGAAGCTTTAACTTAACCTTGAAAATGAGATTGCTTTCACGATAAATATAAGTGCTTCCGTCGAAGCCGTTTAGCTCAACGTCTCTTGCCATTGCTTCTGCATCCCAAAGCACCCCTACGCTAAGCACGTTGCATTTGTCAAACGCATCGCTCATAGCTCTGCAGGAATATTTGTCATCCGCATTAAAAACTCCGTTTTTGCTTTGGGAAAAAAGCTTTAATTTTTCGCGGTAATAGCTATCTATATCTTTATGGAAATCCATGTGCTCGTGGGACAGGTTGGTAAATACCGAATACGAAAAGGGAATTGGGGCAACCTTCTCAAGCGTCAATGCGTGGCTTGATACCTCCATAACTACCACCTCGCACCCTTTTTCCTGCATTTCCTTTATCGTTTTATAAAGGGTTTCCGGATCCGGCGTAGTCATCGAATAGTTTTCTCCCACAAAATCCAAGCCGCAATAGCAAATTTTTCCGGTGCCTATAAACCCTACCTTATAATTCGCATACTTTAATATTTCATAAATTATGGTCGCGGTTGTGGTTTTTCCGTTAGTTCCCGTGACACCTATAATGCTGATTTTTTCGTAGTCGATAGCGTAAAACCTCGATAACATGTATGATAACGCTTTTCTTGCGTTATCGACAACGATTATTGGAATCGAAGCGTTCACATTAAGACTTATATCGCATACTATCGCTCTTGGCTGTTTTTCTATTGCATATTCCAACTGCTTGGTTTTGTCATGGTTGACTCCGCGTGTAAAAACAAATAAGCAATTTTCGTTTAGCTGATTGATGTCAGATGTGATACTTTCAAACTCTAAATCTGACACATCGGTATCGCACTTATATTCATTTTTGAATAAAACGTCGGAAAGCTTCATATTTTTTCTCCTTATATCAGTCCTCAAAATCTGTAACCATGGTTTTTAGCTTTATTACGCTACCTTTTTCAACTACAGCACCTGACGGAAGTGACTGTTCTATTACGGTACCGCCATCTCCGCTTCCTGTAAGCTCAATATTTAACCCCGTGTCGATAGCTGCTTTTGTCGCTTCTGCTACGCTCATGCCTACGAGTGAGGGTACAGAAACCAACTGTTGCTTTTTGTCCGTATAAATATAGATGGTGCATAATTCCGGTATCGCTTTATCAAAAAGCGTGGGGGTTTGCGACAAAACAACACTTCCGTCGCCGATAATCTCGTATTTTAAGTTTAATTTCTTTAATTCTTGCGTTGCGCTCTCGACAGGCAAGCCTACCATATTCGGGACACTGATTTCGTTGCTTTCGCTCGTAGACTTAAATTCAAGATAGGGAAGAACGTCCGACAAAAGCGCGGAAACGTATGGTGCCGCAACTACACTGCCGTATTTTACGTTTGATTGCGGCTCGTCGACAACGATAATTGTGGCTATTCCGCCGTCTGCGCTGATATTGTATGCAACGGTTGAACCTATTCTGAGATATGAATTTCCGTTTTCATCGAGGACGTCGAATTTTTCTGATGTTCCGGTCTTTGCGGCGACCTGATATCCCTCAACACGGGCATTTTTTGCGCCACCCTCACCGCTTACGCCCTTTTCGAGAACTGCGCTTACTTCGGCCGCAACAGCCTCCGAAATGACCTGGCGCTTTACCTCTACCTCGTGCTCGTAAACAGAATCTCCGTTTTCGTCTATTATTTTCTCGACAACGTACGGTGTCACGAGCTTTCCGCCGTTGGCGACGGCGCAAATAGCATTTAAATGATTAATCACGGTAACCTTAAATCTTTGACCGAATGAAGCTGTTGCAAGCTCTGTTGAGCCGATTGCTTCTTCCTTGTGAAATATTGTCGAGGCTTCGCTCGGCAGATCGATTCCGCTCTTTTCAAAATAACCGAACCCTTCAATATAGGAATAAAAATTGCTGCTTCCAACCCTCTCTGCAACCTGCATCATGGTTGGATTGCATGACATTTGCAGACCGTATGAAAGGGGAAATGAAGCACCGTGGCCTTTAATTTTGTGGCACTTTATTCGCCAACCGCCAACGGTATGATAGCCACGGCAGGAGAAGGTGTCATTCATATTTACCACGCCAAGATCAACAGCAGAGGCAACGGTTATGATTTTAAAGGTAGAACCAGGCTCATATGTTTCGGTTATGGCTTTGTTAGACCACATAACCTCGAGGAGCTCCTTTTTATATTCCGTATATTCACTGCTTCCGACTGCGAAACCGCATGATGCGAGCTTTTCCTTAGATAACTCATCAAGCTCGTAAGGATTGTTGGGATCAAAGGGGGATGAGGTTGCCATTGCGAGTATGGCTCCGGTTTTGACGTCCATAACAATACCCGTAGCGCGTCCGGTAACATTGTGATTTTGAACCGCCTGTGCGAGCTGGCTCTCCAATTTTGCTTGAACGTAGGTATCTATGGTTGTTACGAGGCTGTACCCGTCCTTCGCAGGAACGCAAGTCGCATACTCCGTCGACAGCGCATTTCCGTTTGCATCCTTTGCATACAGGTAATATCCGTCGGTTCCGCTCAAAAAGCTGTCGTAATAGTATTCCAAGCCGTACAATCCCTGATTATCGCTACCCGAGAAGCCTAAAACGTGCGCCGCAAGAGTGCTTTCAGGATAGTATCTGGAGCTTTGAGCTTCGGTAAAAACCAAGCTCTCAAGAGAGTTTTTTACTACGAAATCCATTACCGCGAGGCATTCGTTTTTTGTGGCGGATTTTTTAACCGTTATATCGAGGACGTTGGATTGCTCGATTTTTTTAAGAAGAGTCGATGCATCGAGAGATAAAATGCTTGCAAGTCCGTTTGATATGATTTTGCTGTATTTTTTTCCGCTTTCCTTCTCGGCCTTTTTTATATCCTTCGTCGAGATGAAAACTCTCCATGAGGTATTTGTTGTTGCCAACAAATTCATATTGGTATCGTAAATATTGCCGCGTTGTGCACGAAGCGAGGATGTGGTAGTTATTTGATCGTATACCTTATCGGTGTAATAGTCGTGCATTCCAACCTGAAGCTTGAATAGGTTGGAGACAAGAAAGGATAAAAAAATCAAAAATACTGTTAAAAGAAAAGCTACTCGTTTGCCTGCGGTTTGCCTGTTTTTTGTGTTGTAAAAGCTATTTTTCTTCATTTATTTCCTCGAAAAAGAAAATGCGACACCGCAGTGTCGCATTTTCTTTAAAATAGAATATAGCGACAACTTATAAAGTCATCGCTATATTTTATTTGCTTGTTATCTAAAATATGACGGATTATTTTCTGGTAGCTTCTATATCGTAGCTTTCGCTTGCGGTTGTATCCTCTCTTGCATCAACAGTGGTGGGAGTGTTCGAGGTTCCGCGGAGAGTAAAGATGCCGTACGAGAATATCAGAGCGCAAGCGACCACGGCAGACAGAAATGCAGCCGCAGAGGTGCGGAAGGGAAAAGCACGTATGGTTTTATCCTTTACCGGAGCTTTTTTGACTGTAAGCTTTTCGTTGACGTAAGAGACGATAGCAGCGACCGAATGATTTTGAGCTTCTGCGGTACGTGCAACGGGGAGGGAAGTGTTTTCCTTGCGCGCCTCAGCCTTCATCAACATATATTCGCCAAGCGTATATTCGCAATTGTCGCTTGTAACCGTAAATTTTTTCTTCATATTATTATAAAGCGTTTCGTAAGCGTTCATGTTGGTCATTGTTCTTCTCCTTTAGATTTTTTCCGCAATTCTGAGCTTTGCGCTTCTGGAACGCGGATTCACAGTTATTTCTTCTTCAGTGGGGAGTATCGGTTTTTTGGAAATTTCTTTAAGTAATGGCTTTTTGCCACACACGCAAACGGGGAAATCTCGCGGACAAGTGCAACCGCCAGTATAATCTCTATATGAGAGCTTCACAATTCTATCCTCTAACGAATGGAATGAGATTATTGCGATACGACCGGTTGAAACAAGATTTTGAGTTGCAGCAACTATTAAAGGCTTTATTGCATCAAGCTCGCCGTTAACTTCAATTCGTATAGCCTGAAAGGTGCGCTTTGCGGGATGAGGACCGTCGACCCTCTTTGCGGCAGGAATTGCAGCCTTCACGATATTTGCAAGCTCGGATGTAGTTTCAATAGGCTTGTCCTGGCGTCTTTTGCAAATTGCGGAAGCAATTTTCGCCGAAAACTTTTCTTCACCGTATTCAAATAAAATTCTTTTTAAAGCTTCTTCGGAATATTCGTTGACTACGTTATAAGCAGAAAGAGAAGCATCGGTATCCATTCTCATATCCAGTTTAGCATCCTGCATATAGCTAAATCCGCGCTCTGCGGTATCAAACTGGTGAGAAGAGCATCCAAGATCGGCTAAAACTCCGCCGAGATTTGTTATCTTCAAATCCGCAATGACCTCGGAAAGACTTGAAAAGTTATCATTTATGAACGTAACCTTATCAAGAAAGTCTGCGAGACGTTTTTTCGCGGCGGCTATGGCCGCTTTATCACGGTCAAAGCATATGAGTCGTGAATCGGGACCTAATCTTTTTGCAATTTCAAGGGAATGACCGCCACCGCCGGCAGTACAGTCGATGTATGTATATCCATTTCGTATATTCAACGCTTCAATGCATTCGTTAAGAAGCACCGAGGTATGAGAAAATTGGATATCCATATCGTTTTCCTTTCATTATATTATAGTCCGTATTGGCGCATGATTTCGCGCATTTTCTCGTAGTCGCGGTTTTTCTCACGCTCGGTCCAGATTTCTTCAGACCAAACGCGAATTTGTTTGCCTGTTCCAACAAACACCATGTTTTTGGTTATTTGAGCGTGCTTAAGTAATCTTTCGTCAATTATTATTCTTCCGCTTGCATCGGGAGTGCATTTCTGCGCGGCACCAAGAATAAAATCTTGGAATTCCTCTGCATCAGCCTCGGGAAGCTTCGAAATTTTGTCTACGTAAACCTCCCAATCCTCCGCGGTATATATTGAGAGGTAAGCATCAAATTTTCTGGTTATGTAAAATTCTTCGCCAAGATCGTCGCGAAACTTTGAAGGGATGAAAACTCGCTTCTTAGCATCCATGGAATGCGAGTATGAACCTACAAAAGACATTGCCTTACCTCCTTATCACTAATTTTTGGGAAAATAGAACACTTTTGCCCCACTTCGCCCCACTTTGTTACTATTATAATACACAAATTGTGAAAAATCAATAGTTTTTATAAAAAAAGTTCAAAAAAAGCAAAAAATATTTTTTAGAACAAATATTTTGCGAAAAAGTATTTCAATTTTCTGTGTTTTATGGTAAAATTAAATCGGTAAATATGAAAGGGCGGTGCTTGCGTGTCTATATTTTCAAAGATATTCGGTACAAATAAAAATCCGAACAGTTATGCCTTTAGGCTTGAAAGGGCAAAATCGTTACACGGTCAGGCGATTAAATATGTAACAGAGCATCGTGACGGCAATGAAGACGTAATAGGCAGGGGCGGCGCGCTTTGCTTGCACGGAGATGATTTTATTGTTGATTCATCGGGAGATAGACTTTTCGTCTGCAAGGTTCGCGATCTTGAGGCGAGCAACCTTATGAGCGGCGACGGTGTAGTTATTAAAGGGCCGAATTTGCTCGAGGACGGGAAAGTGCGCGTGATAACCGTTCATTTTGTATATTACAGGAAATAGGTGCAGAGATGAGAAAATACACTACAGCGGCGGTAATTTTGGCTGCGGGAAGCGGTAATCGAATGAAAGCAGAAACAACTAAACAGTGCATGTCGCTTTTAGGAGAGAGCGTGCTTAAACGGGCTGTTTCTGCCTTCGATTTATGCGATGATATCTCTAGCATTGTGGTCGTAATCCGCGAAGATGAGCGGCAGTTTGTTATGCGTGAGCTTTCAGAAATAAAAAAGCTCGTTTGCGTTGTTGTCGGCGGAAAAACAAGAGCAGAATCTGCGAGGATAGGATTTCTCGCTATTCCGGAAAAAACCGATTTTGTAGCTATTCACGATGCCGCAAGATGTCTGATAACGCCGGAAATGATAACCGACGTGCTTTCTGATGCTATAAAATACGGAGCCGCCACCGCCGCAACTCCAGCTGTTGATACAGTTAAGATAATAGATAACGAAGGCTTTGTTGAGTATACTCCGAAAAGGGCCTTGGTGATGATGGCATCGACACCGCAGATTTTCAGCGTGGAAATATACAAAAAAGCGTTGTCGTGTGCTGAAAAAATCGATGACACCGTAACCGATGACAATATGCTCGTCGAAATGGCGGGTTATAAGGTTTTTTGTACGGATGTCGGAAAAGAAAATATCAAAATAACCGTTCCCGGGGATATCCAATATGCTGAACATATCTTGAAAGGAAGAGAGAAGTGAGCAATTTAAGAATCGGTCATGGATATGACGTTCACAGACTGGTAGAAGGCCGCAAGTTGATAATAGGAGGCGTCGAGCTTCAGCATCACCTCGGACTTCTCGGTCATTCTGATGCAGATGTCCTCGTGCATGCGATTATGGATGCCATAATCGGCGCTATGGGGCTTGGAGATATAGGAAAGCATTTTCCCGACACAGATGATACCTTTCACGATATTTCAAGTCTTGTTTTACTCGAAAAAACGGTTGATTTAATGAAAAAAGAAGGGTATGATATTGTAAATATTGACTCAACCATAATAGCCCAAAAGCCTAAAATGCTTGCGCACATTCCGACAATGAAGGAAAATGTGGCAAAAATTTTAGATTGCTCCCCCGAGTGTATAAATATTAAAGCAACTACCGAGGAGCGCTTGGGCTTTACGGGAAGAGAAGAGGGCATTGCTGCGCATGCGGTTGTTTTGATTGAGAAAAAATAAGTGCTCCGCGACAGCAGAGCACAAAATCTCGGTAAGCGGCATAGCGTGTATTCTCGATACGTCCTTTGCTTTATTGTCTGCGCTATGCATTACCGTTGCTTTATATAGGATTTAATCCTCTTTACATACTATGATTTTAGGCGATAATCGCCACTGTACTAATTTACTGACAGAGGTATATATGGTAAAAATTTCTCCTTCGTTGTTAGCGTGCAATTTTACTAAAATCGGAGAGGAGATGGAGAGCATTCGCATAGCAGGAGCGGATATGGCCCATCTCGATATAATGGACGGCGTCTTTGTTACTAACATTTCATTTGGCTTGCCGGTGGTAAGCGCTATTAGAAAGCACAGCGATATGTTCTTGGACGTGCACCTTATGATAATAAATCCCGAAAAATATATTGATCGATTCATTGATGCAGGAGCTGATCTTATCACGTTTCACATCGAAGCTACAAATGATCCTGAGGCCTGCATTGCCGCGATTCAAAAAAGAGGTAAAAAGGCTGCTCTTTCCGTAAAACCGAACACGCCGATAGAAGCTGTTTATCCCTTTTTAGACAGATGCGATATGATTCTCATTATGACTGTTGAGCCCGGATATGGCGGACAGTCTCTGATACCTGAATGTCTTAAAAAGGTATCAAAACTTAGGGCAGAAATACAAAAACGGAAGATTGATGTTGCAATTCAGGTCGATGGCGGAATCAATGAAAAGACCGCAAAATCAGCAATAGAGGCAGGTGCGGACATTCTTGTCGCGGGTAGTTCTGTATTCAACAATCAGGATCGAAAGGCTGCGATAGATGCATTGAGATGCTTGACGTAAGCTATAATAAGCACACCTAATATACCATAAGCGAGTGTGATCGCGATAAAAAAGCGCTATGCAAAACATAGCGCCTTTTATATTATGTATTTTATTCTTCAAAATCAAATGCCTTTTGTGAGCCGCCGGGAACGAACGGAATTCCAAGATGGTCGTAAGCGAGCTTTGTGACGCATCTGCCTCTCGGTGTTCGCGCAAGGAATCCGATTTGCATTAAATACGGCTCATATACATCCTCTATTGTTACTGCCTCCTCGCCGATAGTCGCGGCAAGCGTATCAAGTCCGACGGGACCGCCACCGTAAAATTTGATTATTGCCTCAAGCATTCGTCTGTCTACGTTATCGAGTCCGAGCTCATCTATTTCGAGTGCATCCAGAGCAAATTTTGCAATGCTATCCGTGATTGTTCCGTCGCCCTTTACAAGAGCAAAATCTCTGATTCGTTTAAGAAGTCGGTTCGCAATACGGGGGGTGCCTCTCGAGCGCGATGCTATGCTTAATGCACCTGCCTCGGTAATCGCAATGTCGAGAATTCCGGCAGAGCGCTTAACTATTGATGCGAGCTCTTCGGGGGTGTAAAGCTCGAGCTTTAAAAGCACGCCAAAACGGTCACGAAGAGGAGTAGTGAGCTGACCGGCACGTGTTGTAGCTCCAATCAGGGTGAATTTAGGAAGAGGAAGTCTTATTGAACGCGCACTCGGACCCTTTCCGATTATAATATCGAGGGAATAATCCTCCATCGAGGGATAGAGTATTTCTTCCACCGCACGAGAAAGCCGATGAATCTCGTCGATAAACAATACGTCACCGTCCGAAAGATTGGTCAAAATAGCGGCAAGATCGCCGGTTTTTTCTATCGCAGGTCCCGATGTGGTTCTGATTTTAACGCCCATTTCATTTGCAATAATGGTTGCAAGCGTGGTTTTTCCAAGACCGGGCGGTCCGTAAAGCAGAACGTGATCAAGCGCCTCAGAGCGAAGCTTTGCGCTTTCTATATATACTTTCAGATTTTCTTTTGCTTTTTGCTGACCAACATATTCGTCCAGGGTTTTGGGACGCAAGGAGTTTTCCACCTCTGCATCCTGCATTGAATCATATTCGTTTGAAACAATTCGATTTTCGTAATCGAATTCGTTTACTTCTTCCATCATAACAATGAAGATCCTTTCGAGTATATTGCTTTATCGTGCGAGCTTTTTGAGTGCGGCACGAATTAAATCTCCCACATCCTTGCCGGGGTCCAAATCGGCAAGCGCCTTAGCAACGGAGGCCTTGTCGTATCCAAGAACCATCAGTGCTTCGGTTGCTTCTGCGAAATTTCCGCCCTGCGGCATAGTAACGCTCGAGCGTGAGCCGGATTTTACCGCGCCGGCGCTCATATCCATTGATAGCTTGTCTTTGAGCTCGAGTATAATTCTTGCGGCGGTTTTTCCGCCTATTCCGGAGGCCTTGGATATTGCCTTTGCATCATCCGTGCATACCGCAAGAGCAAAATTATCGGGTGTCATTATTGATAAAATGCTCATTGCCGCTTTTGGACCGACACCGCTAACCGTAATAAGCTTGTTGAAGCATTCACGTTCTTCGTTGCTTTCAAATCCAAAGAGCTCAATTCCGTCCTCGCGTACAGCTAAATGGGTGAAAATTTTTATTTTTTGCCCAACCTTTTCCTTTAACATCTCGGACGTAATCAGGCTGGTTGTCAGCTTATATCCAACACCGCCGCAATCGATTACCACAACACCGGGGTCGTTAATTTCAAGTGTTCCGTAAAGATAATAAAACATTTCAGTCTCCTAAATACTTGTGTATGCCATTAAGCTTTTTTTATAAGCTTTTCAATTTTTTCTCGCGGGAGCATAATGTCACGGTCGCATCCGATACAGCAGATTCTTATATCACTGCCCAAACGCATTATTTTGAACTGCTCGGATCCGCAAGGATGCTTTTTCTTAAGTATGAGTATATCTCCAACGCTTAACTGTATCACTTTAATAAGCACCTCGCAGGTTTATGTAAAAGAATTTTTCTAAGGCTTTGCATAGTCAGAGCTAATCCATAAAATTATTATATCATATTTTGCGGTAAAAGTAAAGACGATATTTCAAAAAGCGCAAATAATATTTATTTTAAAATATTTTGTTGACTATAAGAGTAAAATATGGTAAAATAACAGTTATAAAAGTTATATGGTGAAAAAATATGTTGATTTTAGGAATTGATCCCGGGCTTGCAATTGTAGGCTGGGGACTGATTGAAAGTGTACGCGGAACTCTAAGACCTGTGGCGTATGGAGCGATAACAACCCCGGCGCACACGGATATAGAAGCACGACTTCTTATGATTCAAAATGATATGGAAGCGCTTATAAACAAATACAAGCCTGACGAAATGGCAATCGAAGAGCTGTTTTTTAATACTAATATTACAACCGGAATTGCAGTTGCGGAGGCAAGAGGTGTAATACTTTGCACGGCCCATAAGCTTGGAGTAAAAATAAGTGAGTATACACCCTTACAGGTAAAACAGGCGGTTGTTGGATATGGAAAAGCAGAGAAGCAGCAGGTTATTGCGATGGTTACTTCGATTTTAAAGCTGCCCAAGCCTCCTAAGCCCGACGACACGGCTGATGCGGTTGCTATAGCAATATGTCATGCAAACTGCAGTGCATCTGCAATGGGTAAGTATTTTAATCAAAGAAAGTGATTGATGGTATATGTGGATTGCAAGTAATTGGAAGGAATATACAATTCTTGATACCTCGTCGGGCGAAAAGCTCGAGCTTTGGGGAAAGTATAGCTTAATCAGACCGGATCCTCAGGTAATCTGGAAGACCGAAAAACGAAATCCGCTCTGGAAACGCGCAGATGCCTCGTATAGCAGGAGTCGCTCGGGCGGTGGAGCGTGGAGCGAAAACAGATTGCCAGAGAAGTGGAATATTTCCTACGGTGATTTAACCTTTCAGATAAAACCGATGGGATTTAAGCATACGGGACTTTTTCCGGAGCAGGCGGCTAATTGGGATTGGTTCAGAGAGCTGATTGAAAACGCAGGCAGACCGATTAGTGTTTTAAATCTCTTTGCTTATACAGGCGGAGCCACCGTTGCGGCGGCTAAGGCAGGAGCCACCGTTTGTCATGTGGACGCGTCAAAAGGAATGGTCGCCGCGGCAAAAGAGAATGCCGCGCTGTCCGGATTGGCAGATGCTCCTATCAGATATATAGTTGATGATTGCAAAAAATTCATAGAACGCGAGATAAGACGCGGCAGAAAGTATGATGCAATTATAATGGATCCCCCGTCATACGGTCGTGGACCTACGGGAGAGGTATGGAAAATTGAAGAGAACATTGACGATTTCGTTGCTTTGTCTGAGAAGGTACTGTCAGATAGCCCTCTGTTCTTCCTTCTGAATTCTTATACCACAGGACTCTCTGCATCGACAATGAAATATATAACAGATACAAGGCTGTTAAACACGCGAAGCGGTTTCAGCATTGCTGATGAGCTCGGCCTGCCTGTGAAGGATAGCGGACTTGCTCTACCTTGCGGCTCAAGTGTTCGTGTAACTTTTAAATAACGCAAAATGAGGAAAAAATGGATAATGTTATTATAAGAACCGAAAATCTCGGGTTCACTTACGAGGATAATAACGAAGAAAATGTCGGCTTGATAAGCACGAAAGAAATACCGGCTCTCGAAAACGTAAATCTTTCTATCCACGAAGGCGAATATGTGGCTATTCTCGGTCACAACGGATCGGGTAAATCAACGCTTGCAAAGCTGTTGAATTTGATACTTGTTCCGACGGTGGGCAAGATATTCGTTGACGGAGTTGATATAACCTCACCTGACTTTTCAGAGGATGATGTTTTTGCCGTCAGGAAAAAGATTGGTATGGTTTTTCAAAACCCCGACAATCAGCTCGTTGCAACGGTTGTAGAGGAGGACGTCGCCTTTGGACCCGAAAATCTGGGGCTGCCCCGTGAGGAAATACGAAAAAGAGTAGACGAAGCGCTTGCGGTTGTTGGAATGACCGAATATGCCGAGCATGCTCCTCATAAGCTTTCCGGCGGTCAAAAGCAAAGAGTCGCCATTGCGGGAATAATCGCAATGAAGCCGCGTGTTATAATATTCGACGAATCTACTGCTATGCTTGATCCTCAAGGTCGACACGAGGTGATAGAGATTATGGAGAAGCTGAATCGTGAAGAAAAGATAACCGTAATAAATATCACGCATTATATGGATGAGGCGGCACGGGCGGACAGAGTTATAGTCATAAATGACGGTCACGTTGTTCTCGACTCAACTGCGAAGAACGTTTTTTTGAACGTTGAAATGCTTCATGACATAGGACTTGAAGCACCTCAGGGACGTGAGCTTATTCACTTGCTTAATAAATCAGGCTGCGCTATTGCATCGGAGGCGATAAACGAGGATGAGTGTATCGATGCGATTGCGGAATTTATTGAAAACAGTAGGATGGTTTAATGAATAAATTAGAGCTAAAGGACGTTTTTTACACGTACAGTAAGGGAACGCCGTTTGAGATGGTTGCCCTTAACGGTATAAACGTCGCTTTCGAGAAAGGAAAAATTACAGGCTTAATCGGGCATACCGGCTCCGGCAAATCGACCTTGGTCAACCTTTTGAACGGTCTGTATAAGCCGTCGTCGGGTCAGATATTGCTCGACGGTGTCGATATATGGGAAAAGCCGAAGGAGATTTCAAAGATAAGATATAGAATCGGCTTGGTTATGCAATATCCCGAATACCAGCTTTTTGATGATACGGTTCGTTCCGACATTGGTTTTGGTCCGCGCAATCAGGGACTGTCGGACGAGGAGGTTGATGAGCGCGTAAGAGAAGCGGCTGAATTCGTTTCTATTGATGAAGAAATGCTGGATAAGTCACCGTTTGAGCTTTCGGGCGGTCAAAAGCGCCGTGTTGCCATTGCGGGAATAATAGCAATTCGCCCCGAGGTTCTTGTCCTTGATGAGCCTGCGGCAGGATTGGATCCGCGTGGAAGACGTGAAATTCTCGGCAAGCTTTCCGAATACGTAAAGCGAAATGACGCATCTGTAATTCTCGTCAGTCACTCTATGGAGGATATGGCGTGCTACTGTGATAACGTGGTTGTTATGAATCATTCCAAGGTATTTAAAAGCGGTACCGTTGATGAAATATTCTCAAACGCCGATTCGCTTTCTGAAATTGGCTTAGATGTTCCCGTGGTAGCCAAAATCGCGTCAGCTCTCAAAAAGCGCGGTATTAATCTCGACGGTAAGCTTTACACAGTCGACGGAGTCCGCGATGCTATATTGAAGTATATCGGAGGTAGTGAAGTATGATTTCCGATATAACCTTAGGACAGTTCTTTCCGGGCAAATCCGTTATTCACCGCCTTGATCCGCGCACGAAAATCATTCTTTCGATTGTTTTCATAGTAGCGGTATTTATGGCTAATACTCCGGCGGCATTCTTGCTTTTGACGGTCGGCACGGTATTGACGGTAGTGGCGAGCAAGCTATCATTTTCGGTTATTTTCAAGGGAATAAAGCCTATCATTTATATACTCATATTTACCGCTATAATTAACATTTTTCTCACCAAGGGTACAGGTGAGCCGTTGGTTTCCTTTTGGATAATCAATATATACGTCGAAGGAATAGTACGTGCGTTTTTTATGGCGTATAGGGTAATAATCCTGATAATCGGAACAAGCACGCTCCTGACGTATACTACGTCGCCCATTGCACTTACCGATGGAATTGAATCATTGCTTTATCCGCTGAAGCTTTTGCACGTTCCCGTACACCTTTTTGCTATGATGATGACCATAGCGCTCCGATTTATTCCAACCTTGATTGAGGAAACCGAAAAGATAATGAACGCGCAAAAATCGCGCGGAGCAGATTTTACAAGCGGCGGACTTATAAAAAGAGCAAAGGCGCTTATTCCAATATTGATTCCTCTTTTTGTGTCATCATTTAAAAGAGCAGAGGAGCTTGCGACTGCAATGGAATGCCGTTGCTATCGCGGAGATAAGAATAGGACAAAGCTTGTTAAGCTTTCGTTCAAGGGAATAGATTTAATTTGGGCGCTTTTTGCCATTCTATTTATAGGCGGAGTGATTGCCCTCAGAATCATCCCACAGTATTTCCCGGAAAATATAACGATTACTCAAATAATGTTTTATTATATCTGAGGTTGCTCTATGAAATACTTTGCAAAAATAAAATATCTTGGAACAGGATTTCATGGCTTTCAGGTACAACCGGGGCAAAGAACAATTCAAGGAGAGCTTTCGTCGGCATGCCTGGCGGCGTTTGGATATGAAGCCAAGGTAACAGGATGTAGCAGGACGGACTCCGGCGTTCACGCAAACGAGTTTTGTTTGACTATTGAGTGCGACAAAGCAACGGTTCCGCCCGAAAAACTGCCTATGGCGTTAGCCCGTTTTTTGCCGAATGATATATCACTGTTCAGCGCGGAGCAATGCGCATCTGATTTTCATCCCAGATATAACGTAAAGTCAAAGGAATATCTTTATCGCATAAGAAGCTCGCGGATATCGGATCCTTTTGACTGCGGGCGTGTGTGGTTTTTGTCATATGACTTTGACGAAAAAATGCTGTCCTTAATGAATGAGGCGGCAAAATATTTTATTGGCACACAGGATTTTGCGGCATTTATGTCTGAGGGATCTGGCGTTCAAGATACTGTGCGAACGATATATTATTTGAATATCGAAAAAAACGGAGACTGTATTGACATAAAAATATCTGCCGACGGATTCCTCTATAATATGGTAAGAATTGTCGTAGGCACTTTGGTTGACGTTGCGCTTTCGAGAATTAAGCCAAGCGAAATTGCATCTATTATTAAATCAAAGGATAGAAGCAAAGCGGGAATTACAGCTCCTGCCGACGGCTTGTATCTTAATAAGGTTATTTACTGAAATAGCCGTTTTTTCAAAATAATACTTGTTTTATTATGCTCCCGATAGGCAAAAATTTTAAAAATGCCTCTCGGGAGTTTTTATGAAAAAAGAGAATCGTAAATATAAAATAATTGTAATTATAATTTGCGTTTTAGCTGCTATCACTTTGTTCAGTGTGGCTGGCGTTGTGATATATGCAACAAACTTTATTGATTTTTCAAATGATGAAGCGCTGTTTTTATCTGTAAAAAAGGGAAACGTAACTCGTTTTTATTATGATGGCTCCGGAAATTTTGCCGGCGATTTTTCAAATTATGAGCCGATCGAGTTTGCAACTGTTAGCGGAGAGAGCAGCAGGCGTGAATGGTACACAATATCCGAAATATCCGATTATATAAAAAACGGCTTCATTGCCGCAGAGGATAGAGAATTTTATTCTCATCACGGGGTTAATTTACGTCGCACCGTCGCCGCTGCGGTAAATTATTTATTTAACTCAGACAACGGATTCGGTGCATCTACCATTTCACAGCAAGTCATAAAAAACATATCGGGCGACAATGAAAGAACGGCAAAAAGAAAATTTCACGAGATGGTGAGAGCATATTATTTGGAGCAAAAGCACAGCAAAGAGGAAATTTTTGAGGTGTATCTAAACATCATTCCGATGGGAGAAAAGACCTCAGGCGTGGGACTCGCCTCGCTTGTTTATTTCGGAAAGGATCCGAACGAGGTATCGCTGTCCGAGGCTGCGGCTCTTGTTGGAATTACAAACGCTCCGTCGCGCTATAATCCGTATATTAACTATGATGCTTGTATTTCAAAAAGGAACGTAGTTTTGGGGGCTATGCTGGAATGCGGCTATATAGACGATACCGAGTACAACAACGCAATATCTGAGGAATTGTCATTGTTGCCGAGGGGGAGCCTTGACGATAATATCAATTCATGGTTTGTTGAAACGGTTTGCGACGAATTATGCAGGGATTTGATGGAGCGGTATAATTATTCACTTACCGCGGCGCGCTCTCTGATTGCGAACGGCGGCTTGGATGTGTACACAACCATGGATATTAATATCCAAACTGTATTGGAGGAATATTTTCGGGATAAATCAAACGATGAGCTTCAATATTCTATGGTTGTTACAGATTCGTCTTCCACGGATTTACGCGGAATCATTGGAGCGTCGGGTGAGAAATCGGGGAACCGCCTGCTGAATTTTGCACAGGTGCCTCGCGTTCCGGGCTCCACACTAAAGCCGTTGGCTTTATATGCACCGCTAATAAACTCTAAGAGGGTCACCTGGTCTACTATATTTGATGATTCACCCATAGAATTTTCGGAAAACAGTGATGGCACAGTAAAAGCGTTTCCGCGGAATTCACCCAATGTATATGAGGGAAATATCACGTTATCAAAAGCATTGACCTATTCCAAAAACACGGTAGCGGTGCGCCTTTATAATATGATTGGCGCTGATGAAATATATAACCACTTAAAAAACGATTACGGCTTTGATACGGTAATTAAAAGCGGAGTTAATGCAGAGGGGAAGAAAATTACGGATTTATCTGTGTCCCCGCTTGCCCTTGGGCAATTGTCGTACGGAATCCCACTCAGAAGCCTTACAGAAGCGTACACCGCATTTTCTAACGACGGAAGGCTTGCGGCACAAAGAAGCTACATTGCTTGTACGGATTCAAGCGGAAAAACCATTATCAGAAAAGAATCGAATGAAAAGCAAATATATTCAAAGGAATGTGCGCAGCTGATGACACAAATGCTGATGCGTGTTGTTAATTCAGGAACCGCATCTTCTATAAGATTAAAGGAAATATGCGACGTAGCAGGAAAAACAGGGACGAGCGGAAATAGCAGGGACAAGCTTTTTATCGGATACACACCGTATTATAGCGCAGGAATATGGTGCGGTTATGATACCAATCGCTCGGTTTATGGGTCACCACAGCTGTATGCTTGGGATGACGTAATGCGAGAAATCCATAAAATAAAGCTGGGAAGCAGTGAAGAGATAGCAACCTTCTCAACGTCAAAATTGATTTATTCGGCATACTGCAAGGACTCGGGCAAGCTTTTTTCACCCGATTGCTTGCTTGATTCTGATGGCGATAGGTTGGAATACGGATATTTTATCAAAGGCACAGAGCCACAGGAGTGCTGTGACGCACATCGAGAAAACAACAGTCAGGAAAAAACGCCCGATATTTATAATGCAAGCAAATTTGTTATTCCGGATGAAGACAGAAAAAAACAAGGTTTACTTTTTAAAGGTAATGGTGTATAATTGACGTATCACGTAAAATGGAGACCGCGATGGAGTATCGGGTAGAATATTCAAAGAGAAGGACGGTTTCCATCTCGGTAAAGGATGGAAAGATAGTCGTTAAAGCACCGCATAAAGCATCAGAAAAGCAGATAGCCGCAATTTTGGAAAAACACCAAAGGTGGATTGAAAATCGCATAGCGGAGGATGCCGCGAGAAATAAGCTGGAAGCTGGACTCGACGAGCAGAAAATCAAGGAATTAAAAAGAAATGCAAAAATATATTTCGCACACAAAACGGCAGAGTTTTCAGAAATAATGGGTATAAAATACGGCAGAATTACAATTACAAGTGCAAAAACGCGGTTCGGCTCCTGCTCCTCGCGCGGGAATATATCCTATTCATATCGCCTTATGCTTTATCCGGAGTTAGCGCGAGAATACGTTGTCGTGCACGAGCTCGCCCATATTAAAGAAATGAATCATTCTCCTAAATTTTATGCCATCGTTGAAAGCTATTTGCCGGACTATAAGGATAGAAAAAGACTTTTAAAGTTATAAAAAGAGCGTCCGCTAGGACGCTCTTTTTATATGTCTATTTTGGATGATACCAGAGCATCGTCCTTGTCATAAACAAGCTTCAGCGAGAAAAAACGCGTCTCACTGTTAAGAAGATCGAGGAATATTTTATCCCCCTCCCAAATAGGCAATGAGGTAACTTGACTTTTATCAACCCATTCGAGAACTCCTTCGTTGCAATCATCTATCAGATCTCCTGAAAAGGATTTAACTGTGAAAAGATGCATGTATTCGGTGCCGTACTTTTCGGAAACAAAGGTTACTAGCCCGCGGTATTGCAGATCTGTGGCAACAAGGCCTGTTTCTTCCTTAATTTCGCGCATGGCGCATTCGTGCGGGCTTTCTCCGGCTTCGAGCTTTCCGCCGATTCCAACCCATTTGTCGCGGTTTAAATCGTTTTCTTTTTTGACTCTGTGCAGCATTAAATATGCGCCGTCTTTTTCAATATAACAAAGCGTTGTATTTACCATAACATAAATTCCTTTTAAGTGTATATAAATATGTTAACATATTTTTTACTATTTTTCAAGTAAAATTGTGTTGACAAAATCGCACGTAAGCCTTATAATAGTTTAGCAGTTAATTGTTAACCGCTAAAATTTTACAGGAGGAGCACATGACTGATACGAAAATATTTTCCGCAGTCAACGTAATGATCCAGGTTGACCGAATGCATAAGCAGCTTTTGGATTCTACCGTAAGCTATATTGGTCTTCATAGGACGCATCATAGGATACTGATGCATATTGCCAGAAACAAGCGGCTTAATTCTCAAAAGTCGTTAGCTGAGCATATTGGCGTTACACCTGCGGCAATTACGGGCGCACTTAAGAAGCTTGAAAGCGTCGGATACATCAAAAGAGTGCAGGGAAATGATAATCGCTTCAATGAGGTTGTAATAACCGATGCCGGAAAAAAGATAGTTGAAGATACTCGGATTCTTTTTTTGGAGGTTGATACATCGCTCTTTGACGGTTTTACCGACGAGGAGCTTGACGGATATATCACCTACCTTGAGAAGATAAAAAACAATATTAAGAAGCAAATCGCAAATTCGGGCGAAGTGAGGAGTAATATAACGTGAAAAGATGGTTTAAATACGTAAAGCCGTATATATCGTCCTTTATCTTGGGGCCCGTAGGTATGATAATTGAGGTAATCGGCGAGATGTTTATGCCGCTTTTACTTGCGGAGATTATCAACCGCGGAAAAGCAGGAACGCTTACGGTTGGCGAGAGCATCGGAATATCGGCAATGCTTGTTGTGATTGTTTTACTTATGATGGCAGGCGGTGTTTGCGGTGCTTATTTCGGTGCAAAAGCATCGGTTAATTTTGCCGCCGATTTGCGAAAGGATGTTTATTCAAAGGTACAGAAGTATTCTTTTGCTAATATAGATAAGTTTTCCACCGGATCTTTGGTTACGAGAATGACCAATGACGTTACGCAGCTACAAAATTTTGTAAATATGCTTTTGCGAATGGCGTTGCGCTCTCCGGGTATGCTTATTGGCGGAATAATAATGGCAATATCGCTTAAGCCGTCGCTTTCAGTGGTGCTGGCGGTGGCTATTCCTTTGATGGCTGTATTAATTTTTGTTCTGATAAGAATAAGCTTCCCTCGATTCACTCGCTTGCAGAAGAAAATAGATAAGCTTAACTCAACTGTAAGAGAGAACGTAACAAACGTACGAGTAGTAAAGTCATTTGTTCGTGAAGATTATGAAATTGATAAGTTCGCAGAGGACAATGAAAATTTGAAGGCTTCGGGAATGAGCTCCATGAAGGCAATGATTTTGATTGCTCCTGTTATGAACTTCTTTATGTATGCGGCAATTATTGCAATTATTTGGTTCGGTCACGGCATTATCCTTGACGAGCACATGCTTGTCGGCGGTATGCAGGTTGGCGATCTCAGCGCCTTTATCACCTATGCAACTCAAATTCTCTCATCTCTCATGATGGTTACAATGCTACTTATGACCTCATCGCGCGCAATGGCATCAGGAAAGAGAATATGTGAGGTTCTCGACGAGCAGCTTGACCTCTCGGATGAAAATGCAAAAAATCCGAATGCAAAAATCGAAGCGGGCAATATTGAGTTCAGAAACGTTTCCTTCAGATATTATAAGAATAGCGAAGAGAAGGTTTTGAACAATATAAACGTCAGTATTGCGGCGGGCTCAACAATCGGTATCATAGGATCAACAGGATGCGGCAAAACTACGCTTGTATCAATGATACCCAGACTTTACGACGTGGACGAAGGAGAGGTTTTGATTGACGGCATCAACGTCAAGGATTATTCTCTCGTTAATCTCCGCGACGGAGTAGGCATGGTGTTGCAGAAGAATCTTTTGTTTTCGGGATCTATATCGGAAAACCTGCGTTGGGGAGACGATACCGCAACTGACGAGGAAATAAAAACAGCATCGACGCATGCTGCCGCCGATAAGTTCGTTTCATCCTTTAACGAAGGATATGATACGATGCTTGATAAGGGCGGTAATAATCTTTCCGGCGGACAGAAGCAAAGGCTCTGTATTGCACGCGCGCTTCTCAAAAAGCCTAAAATTTTGATCCTTGACGACTCAACCAGCGCGGTTGATACCGCAACCGAGGCTCAAATTCGTTATGCTCTTAAGAATTCATTGCCGGATTGTACCAAGATAATTATAGCACAGAGAATAAGCTCCGTCAGAGATGCAGAGCAGATTATCGTTATGAACGACGGTTCTATAACAGGTGTAGGCACGCATGACGATTTGCTTCAAAATAATGCGGAATACGCAGAAATATATTATTCGCAAATGGATAAGAAGGAGGCGTAAGATATGGCACGAAATTTGGAAAATCTTCAGAAGCAATATAACAGCGCCTCTCACGGCGAATCCTTACGCGGCGGTCCCGGTGGCGGACCTCCTCGTGGCAGACGCGCTTCGGGAAAGCCGAAAAACACAGGAAAAACAGTACGCAGACTTTTGTCATACGTAGGAAAGTACAAATTCAGACTGATATTTGTTTTAATAACAATGCTTTTGACTACGTTTTCTTCGCTCTGCGCGGGATATTTGCTCGTTCCGATTATCAACCGAATAACATTGGAGGTTGATCCCACTGCGGAGCTTAATCCAAGTGCTATGGCGGAGATTGCGGATAAATTAATCGAGTCACTTGTAAGCACAAAATTTATGTCTTCCATAATGGGAAGCACTGCGGCATCTATCACCGTTTATATCGTAGCCGCACTAATAATTTTGGGAATAGTATATCTTATTTCGGTTTTGGGAACTTATATTCAAGCAAGATTAATGCTTTCCGTTTCCCAAAATTCTGTTAAGCAAATACGCGACGACCTCTTCAATAAGCTTCAAAAGCTTCCGGTAAGATACTTCGATTCGCATCCTACCGGAGAAATAATGAGCCGATTCACCAATGATGTAGACAACATTGACGTGATGCTCAACAACTCTCTTACGTCCATCGTAAGCGGTGTTATAACGCTTCTCGGAACATTCGTGTTTATGCTAACGACTAACGTATGGTTAACCGTTATAACCATTGTATTTATACCGATTCTCATTTTTGCCGCCGGATATATTGGAAAGCGCTCATCAAAATATTACGTTGCACAGCAGGCCGCAATCGGAGCCGTGAACGGATATATCGAGGAAACCATCAGCGGACAAAAGGTAATCAAGGTGTTTAATCACGAGGATGAATGCGTCGAGGAAATGGAGCTCATCAACGAGGATTTGAGAAACAAGCAGGAGAAGGCACAGTTTTGGGGCGGTGTTACAGGGCCTATAATGCACAATATAAGCCTTATATGTTATGCGGTAACTCTCGGTGTTGGCGGTGTTTTGATGTGTCTTGCGGGATTTACCCCCGGAGAGCTCACCGCATTTGCTAATTACTCTAAACAGTTTTCCATGCCGATAAATCAGCTTTCTATGCAGGTTTCTACGCTTTTTGCCGCTCTTGCCGGAGCAGAGCGTGTATTTAGTATTATGGATGCTGACCCCGAGGAGCCTGATGCAATAGATGCGATTTATGATGAAATCGCAGGCGACGTTACCGTTAAAAACGTTACGTTTGGCTACGTCGAGGGAAAAACGGTTTTAAAAGATATATCTCTTTATGCACATCCAGGGCAGAAAATAGCCTTCGTCGGCTCAACCGGCGCAGGAAAAACCACTATCACGAATTTGCTGAACCGCTTTTACGATATTAACGAGGGCGAGATATTCATAGATGGCAAGCCGCTTAAATCTTACAGCAGAGAGCATCTGCGTAAAAATATAGCTATGGTTCTCCAAGATACACATTTGTTTACGGGAACGGTTCGTGAGAATATCAGATACGGACGCCTTGACGCAACGGACGAGGAGGTTGAGGCAGCCGCCAAAACAGCAAGCGCGCACAGCTTCATTATGAGGCTCGAAAACGGTTATGACACAATTCTCGAGGGCGATGGCGCAAATCTTTCACAGGGACAGCGTCAGCTTCTGAATATCGCAAGAGCCGCACTTTCGAAGGCTCCTATCTTGGTTCTGGACGAGGCAACGTCATCTGTTGACACACGTACAGAGCGCCATATAGAGCACGGTATGGACAGATTGATGAAAAACAGAACGACATTTGTCATTGCGCACCGTCTGTCAACCGTCAGAAATGCAAACGCCATTATGGTTCTTGAGCAGGGAAGAATAATCGAGCGCGGAGATCACGATGATTTGCTTGCAATGAAGGGCAGATATTATGAGCTCTACACCGGAAAGCGCGAGCTCGATTAATCGTAATATCGTTTAATATAAGAACTCAAAGCAGTCAATATTGCTGCTTTGAGTTCTTTCTGCTTTGTATGCATATAAAAAGGCGCACAGATGTGCGCCTTTGAATTTTATTAGTCAATGGAGCCTACAATGTAGGGAGCCATATCGGCCTTTTCCTGAGCGATTCTTTCAGCCTCAGCAGCCTCTTCAGCCTCTCTTGCAGCTCTCTCAGCAGCCTCTGCCTCTGCTTTAGCGGCCTTTTCTGCTTCATCGGTAATTGCACGAATAGAAAGAGCAAGCTTTCTGTTCTCGTCGTCGATCTCTATGATCTTAACGTCAACAACCTGTCCAACAGTAAGAACGTCTGCGGGAGATGCGATTCTCTGAGAGGAGATTCGAGAGATGTGAATAAGACCGTCAACGTCCTCGTAAACCTCTGCAAATGCACCGAAGGGCATAATAGAAACTATTTTAGCTGGAACGATGTCGCCAACCTGATATTTCTGAGTGAACTGATACCAGGTATCCATTTCCTGTGTCTTGTATCCGAGAGAGATTCTCTTCTTCTCAACGTCAAGCTCCTTGATGTATACGTCAATAACCTGACCTACGGAAACAACCTGTGAGGGATGTTTGATTCTCTTGTAGGAAAGCTCGGAGTTGTGAACCATTCCGTCCACGCCACCGATATCAACAAATGCACCGTAGCTTGCAAGATTCTTTACAGTACCCATGTAATGCTGACCAACCTCAAGGGTAGCCCAGATAGCCTCTTCAGCCGCTCTCTTTTCCTCGTTGAGAACAACCTTGATTGAGCCGAGCGCTCTCTTCTTCGTTGCATCAAACTCGAGAAGCTTGATTCTCTGAGTAGTGCCAACAAGAACAGAAAGGTCGCCGCCCTTTGCAATACCGGTCTGCGAAGCGGGAACAAAAACGGTGTTACCGTTGGTGGAAACTATTACGCCGCCCTTAACTACCGATACAACCTTGCCTTCAAGGATTTCGCCGTTTTCGTGAGCAGCCTTAAGAACAACCCAGCTGTTGTCAGCATCAACTCTCTTCTTTGAAAGAGTTGCGATACCCTTGCCGTCCTCAACTCTGATAACGAAAACCTCAACCTCATCACCAACCTTGAACATTTCAGCGAGATTAGCTGTGGGGTCGTCGGTTATCTGTTCTTTTTCAAGAACGCCGGTAAACTTTGTACCAAGATCAAGCTTGATCTCGTTTTTGCCGATAGTAACAACTGTTCCGGTTACTGTTTCTCCTGTATGTAAAGTTTTGAGTGAGTCTTCCAACATTGACTTAAAGTCATTTTCTCTTTCCATTGTTTTTACAACCTCCAAAATTATCCCGTCGGGTGTGGAAGCACCGGCGGTTATTCCTACGGCTTTGGCATTGCGGGGAAAATCGTGCGGTATATCCTTTACCGATTCTATCCAAAATGTATCAGGACAGATTGCAGAGCACAAGTCGTATAGCTTGTGGGTGTTTGCACTGTCATGACCACCTATGATGAGCATCGCATCGGAAGCCTTCGCAATTTTTACAGCCTCTTCCTGCCTTTTTTCCGTAACATTACATATTGTATCAAAAAAAATCGCGTTTGTACATACCTTTTTCAAAAAAAGTTTAATTTTTTTAAATTCTGACAAATTTTGTGTGGTTTGCGCCGCTAATATGGGAATTTTGTCACCAAAATCTATTCGTTTAAGTTCATCCAAGGATGAAAAAGCATATTTGGCACCGTTAGCGTGACTGAGTATGCCTCGCGCTTCAGGATGATTCGGGTCGGAATACAGTAAAAAAACGGTATCCTCGTTTGTGTTTTTTTTCGCAATCTCGTGGATCTTTTTCACATACGGACATGTCATATCAAAAAAAGAAAAGTTAGCGTATTTGTTTTGCAGTGAAAGAAGCTCTTCGTTTTCTTCCTTTGTTATTCCGTGCGTTCTGCCAATCAGTATGACTCTCTTATCGGCGGAGCATTCGAGCACTTGACCTATATCGTTCAACTCAATGCTTGAAATGCCCAAACCGCGGAGTTTTTCGATATAACCGTTGTTGTGAATTATTTTACCGAGTGTGTAAATTGACGCGTTTTCTTTTTCGAGCAGGGATTTCACACACTCGTCAGCACGCCTTACTCCCGGGCAGAAACCGCAATTTTCGGCAATTGAAATTTTCAATTCGCATCTCCTCCGTTATCGGTGAGAGAAGCTTCTTTTGGGGATGCGAGTGCGAGAATTTCACCAAAGATTTTAGACGTTGCGGTCTGATACTCCTTACTTCCGCCCTCATTAAGACCGAGAGAAGCGTAGGGAATGGGTTGTCCAAAGACTATTTCTTTTTTACCCAAGAAGTGATACTTGTGATTTTTTGTTTTTATGAAAACGGGGATAATGTCGCATTTAGAGCGGTATGCAATAAGAGCGGCGCCGTTTTTAGGTGTGGTCTCGGAAGGATCAACGCCGGGATAACGGTGTCCTTGAGGGAAAATAGCAAGGGCGCCGCCCGTTTTGAGAACGTTTACCGAGGTCTTAATAGCTCCAACGTCATTACCGGCGCGGTCTATGGGAATAGCCCCAAGCTTTTTGATTAACCATCCGAGAATCGGAATCTTGAACAGTTCTTTTTTTCCGATAAAGGTAATCTGTCTGTTTAACGCCGCGGCAATGAGAATCGGATCCCTTGCGGCTATGTGGTTAGAGCAGAACATCACAGGACCGTCGCTCGGAATGTTTTCAAGCCCTGACGCGTGTATACGTTGGAAAAAACGAATTATAGGTGCAAGGATTTTGTGCGCCTTCATATAAAAGGTCTTTTTGTTCTTTTTCTTTATGATTTTGAGCACGGCGGCAACAGTTCCGTCGAAATCAAGGTTCGAATTGTCAAGCAGGACAGCATCATCCGCCTTCACGCAAGGAGCAATGTCACGTGTGGAATCGTTTTTATCCCTTTCGACCATTTCGTTGTAAACGGTTTCATAGGTGACGTCGTGTCCCTTTGCTACAAGCTCATCGTAGCGCCGCTTCGCTCTTGCTTCGGGAGATGCCGTAAGAAAAATCTTCACCTCGGCATAGGGCAGGATAACCGTTCCGATATCTCTACCGTCCATGATGACGCTATTGGATCTTGCAATATTTCTTTGAGTATCGAGAAGATAATCGCGCACCTCTTTTATTGCGCTGACGTTAGAGGCCGCCATTGATGCCTCTGGGGTTCTAATACGCTCGCCAACGTCCTCGTTGTCAAGCAAAATAGTTTGCTTTCCGTCAACAAATTTAACGTCGAGGGTGAATTTGCTTAAGGACGAAGAAACGGCCTCGGCATCCTTTGTATCGATGTTGTTGTTGAGCATATATAGACCAATGGTTCTGTATAATGCACCGGTATCGACGTAGATTATTCCAAGCTCCTTTGCAACTGCCTTTGCAACGCTTGATTTTCCGGCACCGCCGGGACCGTCAATAGCTATTCGAATCATAAGCACACCTCAATAATTAAGATTCTGCCGCACTTTTTCCTGCTAAATATCCGGTCGAGAATGCTATCTGAAGGTTGAAGCCTCCGGTGTAAGCATCTACATCCAAAATCTCGCCGGCAAAATAAAGTCCGCGCAGTATTTTTGATTCCATCGTTTTGGGAGATATTTCCTTTACGTCCACGCCGCCCGAAGTGACGATGGCTTCTTCAATGGGGCGATATTTCAAAAGTGGTATATCCAGGGATTTCAGGACCTTGATAATACGTTGCCGTTCTTCCTTGGTAATGGCGTTGACCTTTTTGCGTTTATTTATACCAACGGTCAAAATAAACGGCTCAATCATTTTGGACGGTAATAGACCGCCGAGGGAATTGATGAAGTCCTTGTTGCTGTTTGCGGAGAAATCTGACAACAGACGCGCATTCAGAGTTTTTTCGTCAAGGGCTGGCTTAAGGTCGATTGAGAGCGTGAGGGTTGAAATATCGTAATTGCGCAAATGAGCAGATGCCGAAAGGATTATCGGCCCCGTAACTCCAAAATGCGCAAACATCATCTCACCGAAATCCTCATAAACGACAGAGCTATCCGATGTTTTTATCTTAATAGCAACGTTTTTTAAGGAAAGCCCTTGAAGGCTTTTGCATAATGAAGAGCTTGATTCAAGCGGTATCAGCGAGGGAATAAGCTCGGTTACACTGTGTCCCAAGCGATTGGCGAGCTTGTATCCCGAGCCATCCGAGCCTGTTAAGGGGTATGATTTTCCGCCTGTTGCAATTATGACGGAATCAAAGGTGTATTCACGGTCCGCAATAACGCAAAATGTGCCATCATCGCACTGCCTGACGCTTTTTACCTTACTGAATACAGTCTTCGCTCCCGAGGAATAATTTTTCATAGCGTCGACAATGTCTTTGGCGCGGTCGGATTCGGGATATACGCGCTTGCCGCGCTCGGTTTTCAGCTTTACCCCAAGCCCCTCAAAAAAGGAAACCGTACTGTCTGTGTCAAAGGCATTCAGCGCCGCATAAAGAAAGCGCGGATTTTTAGTTACGTTCTCGAGAAATTCCTGCGTTGAGCAGGCGTTTGTTACGTTACATCTTCCTTTGCCGGTGATCGCAAGCTTTTTTCCAAGCCTATCTGTCGATTCGAAAATCGTTACGTTTGCGCCGTATAAATGCGCCGTGCCAGCAGCCATCATACCTGCCGCACCGCCGCCGATCACGCATATTCTTTTAGACATCATTTCCATTAGCGCTTAGTATATACTCCGTATTGCTCCCACACCTGCTCGAGCTTGTCAAACCTTTGAAGGATCGCCTTTTCATTCTTGTGGGTAATGTGTATTATCATAGCGTTGATAATACTCATAGGCGCAACAAAGGAGTCCATAAAGGATGCAGTATCGGACTGCGCAAGCAAAAGATGGGTAGCGAATTCCGAGATAGGAGAAAGGGAAGAGTCGGTGAAAACGATTACTTTTGCCCCGTTTTCCTTTGCGTATTTTACCGCACTAACCATTTTAGATGAATATCTCGGGAAAGAAAAGGCTATAAGAACGTCGTTTTCTCCGATTGTGAACATCTGTTCGAATATTTCGGCGTTTGACATGGGCTGAATATGCTTAACGTTGTCGTAAATCAAGGAAAGGTTGTACGCTAAAAACTGTGCGAGAGTGTTTGCGCTTCTTGCACCGATAACGTATATGTTTTTCGCCGTTATTATTGAATCAACCGCTCCGTAAAAGGCGTCACGGTCGAGAGTTTCAAAGGTTTGGCGGATTCTCGTTATATCAGCAGACATAACGTTCTCTATTATGTCCTTGTGATGCATTCTTTGCTTCGTGATAGCAATTCTTTGGTTGGGGGTAAGCTTGGTTCTGACCAGCTCCTGTATCGCGTGCTGAAATTCGGAATATCCCTCGTATCCCAGCTCGTTAGCAAATCGAACGACTGTTGATTCAGATACGCCAACCAATTTTCCCAATCTTCCGGCAGTCATATATGCAGTTTTCTCGTAATCGCTTAATATTGCATTGGCGATCTTTTTTTGCCCCTTTGAAAAAGTAGGATAGTTGTCACGAATTCTTTGTGCAACATCAATAGCCATAGGAATGCCCCCTAAATAATAATATAAAATATTTTATCATACTTTTATTTTTTTTTCAAGGCTTTTGCGAATAAATGATATTAGAAAAATAAAACGCAGGCACGGACCGATCACGGTATCGCACCTGCGCAATTCGTTATTGAAGCTTCGCTATTGCCGCTTCTATTCTTGCTATACTTTCTTTTTTGCCGATAACTTCCATAATTTCGGTTGCACCGCCAGGGGTGGCAATCATACCCGAAACTGCAATGCGTATGCACCACATAACGGCTCCAACCTTGATTGCCAGCTTTTCGGCGATGGGAGTCAGCGCGGCGAAGAGCGAATCGTTATCGAAGGCTTCAAGGTTCCGTATAACCGAAAGGGCTTCCGTCAAGACGGATTTCACTATTTCAAAATCGGCTATTTTGTTTTTCTTATTAAGAAACAGCTCCTTGGTATAGTCGGGTTGGGATATGAAGAACGCCATCTTGTCGTTAATCTCGGAAAGCTTCGATATTCTGGTGTGAAGGAGTCCGAGCATTTTGTCCTTGTTTATATCAGCGGGGATATCGAGCTTTATAAAGGGAGTAACCTTGTCTACAAAAGCATCAAAGGGAAGCATGTGAATATACTCGCCGTTAAACCAGAGAAGCTTTTCGTAGTCGAATACCGACGGTGACTTTGAAACGCCGTCTATGGTAAAGACGCTCTTGAGCTCATCAAGCGTGAAAAACTCGGTTTCGCTGTTTTTGGGGCACCATCCAAGTAACGCGAGATAATTGATAACAGCCTCGGGAAGATATCCGTCCGCAACAAGATCCTGGAATGAAACAGCACCGTGACGCTTTGAGAGCTTTGAAATCGTTCCGTCATCGTTTCTGCCCATAATCAGAGGAAGGTGAACGTATACAGGACGCTCCCATCCGTAAGCATCGTAGAGAAGCACGTATTTTGGCGTAGAGGTCAGATATTCCGAGCCTCTTACAACGTGCGTAACAGCCATAAGGTGGTCATCAATTACGTGGCAGAAATTATAGGTCGGGTATCCGTCTGCCTTTATGAGTATCTGGTCTTGGAGCTCAGAGTTGTTCATTGAAATTTCACCGAATACCGAATCGGTATAGGTGGTGATTCCGTCGGTGGGCATTTTCTGTCGAATAACAAAGGGAACACCTGCGTCAAGGTTCTTTTTTACCTCCTCGGCAGAAAGATTACGGCAGTGACGGTCATATCCGCCGGTAGCGTCCTCTTCATGAAGCTTTTCAAGCCTTTCCTTAGAGCAGAAGCAGTAGTAAGCCTTGCCCATGTCTACGAGTTTTTTGGCATACTCCATATATATATCTTTTCTTTCGCTCTGTACATAGGGGCCGTGCTCGCCGCCTACGTCGGGTCCCTCGTCATAATTCAGCCCCGTTATTCTGAGTGTTGATTTAATTATGTCGGTAGCGCCCTCCACGAGTCTTTCGCGGTCAGTATCCTCAATACGAAGAATAAACCTGCCGTCGTCGTGCTTCGAAATAAGGTATGAGTAAAGGGCGGTTCTTAAATTTCCTATGTGCATATATCCCGTAGGACTCGGTGCAAATCTTGTTACTATCATAACGACCTCTTTCTGTTTTTTAATATTCCATTGTATTTTAACATAAAATTTAAATTTAGTCAATCTAAAAGTGAAAAAATGTTTGACACGCTGTGATAAAATATTGTATAATGTATATGAATTTTTGAAAGGAGAGAAAAAGATGTTTAAAAGCACGTTTGCGAAATACTTAATTACCTTTACCGTCATCATACTCATCAGCTTTCTTATCCTTTCAGGAATCATAGCCTCGATGATACGTGCCTATTCAACAGAAGAAAAGGAAAATCAGCTTATATCTACAAGCACGGTAATTGCCGCACACCTTGAGAATACGGGAGTGGAAAATCTCGAGGCGGCAGGCGCTCTCGACGTTTTATCGTCTATCATTATGCCGCTTATAAACCGCGATACCCATCTTGATATCATCCTCACGTCTGCGGACGGCAGGGTTATTCTTTCTACTATAAATACGTCAACCGATAATCCCGACGGACTGCGCCATCCTGTAATAGTCGGAGAGCTTGGAAGCATTAATATCGAGGATTTTGAGCAGAAGGAAACCACTAACGACACCGTTTATTTTCATAGGGGTGATTTGAACGATTACCTTGACGAAAACTCAATAGTATGTGCGCACGACGTTTCTACCGGCGGTATTAACAGAGGATACGTTATCTCTCTTTACTCCACGTCGCGCGAGGATAGATTTGTAAAAATGACACGTAACGCCGTGCTCCATAGCTCAGCTTGGGTTATGCTCGCTGCGGTTATTGCTGTATATTTCATTACAGAACGAATGATTCGACCGCTTAAAAATATGACCACAGCTGCCAAAAAATTTGGAAAGGGCGATTTCTCGACTCGCGTAACGGTCTATGGTAGCGATGAGGTTGCAGAGCTTTCCCTGGCATTTAACAATATGGCTGACTCGCTTGAAAAATTGGATACCATGAGGAGTAGCTTCTTGGCAAACGTTTCTCACGATTTGCGCACTCCTATGACCACCATAGCCAGCTTTATTGACGGTATTATGTCCGGAGCGATACCGCCTGAAAAGCAGGGACACTACCTTCAGATAATTTCCTCTGAGGTCCACAGGCTTTCCAGACTCGTTACACAGCTTCTTGACGTTTCAAGGCTTGAATCGGGTGATCGAAAAATGGCGTTTGAGGATTTTGACGTTGCCGAGGTCGCCAGAATTATCCTCATTTCGTTTGAAAATCAAATAGAGGAAAAGCAGTTGGATGTTGAATTCGACGCCGAGGAAGACGAAATTATGGCGTTCGCGGATAAGGATGCGATACATCAGGTAATATATAATCTTTGCCATAACGCCATTAAGTTCGCCAATAACGGAGGCAAATTCAGAATAAAAATAGAATCAATAGACTCCAAACGCATAAGAATTTCTGTTTATGATGACGGACAGGTTATTTCTGATGAAGAGGCGGGAATGATATTTGAGCGCTTTTATAAGACTGACCAAAGTCGCGGAATGGATAAAAACGGTGTTGGACTTGGTTTGTATATATGCAAAACAATAATAGATGCTCACGACGAGGAGATCGGCGTTAATTCTGTAGCAGACGAGGGAACAGAATTCTGGTTTACGCTCAAGAAAACAAAATAAAACGATAGATTAAGGAGGCAGGTTATGAAGGAACGCGTTATTTTGCATTGCGACTGCAATAGCTTTTTCGCATCCGTTGAAACTGCACTTAATCCTCGGTATGCAAACGTTCCCCTTGCTGTATGCGGAAGCGAAGAGGAGAGACACGGTATTGTTCTTGCAAAAAATCAGCTTGCCGCTTCATACGGAATAAAAACCGCAGAAACGGTGTTTTCCGCAAGGAAAAAATGCCCGGGACTCGTCATCGCAAGACCGCATTATTCCGAATATGAAAAATTCTCGAGAAAAGCAAACGAAATTTACCGCAGATATACCGATATGGTTGAGCAATTCGGTATTGACGAAAGCTGGCTTGACGTTACGGCAAGTCAAAAGCTCTTTGGCTCTGGGTATGATATAGCTTGCCGAATTTCGAGGGATATAAAGCACGAGCTCGGTATTACAGTATCAATAGGCGTATCCTTCAACAAGGTTTTCGCAAAGCTTGGAAGCGATTACAAAAAGCCCGATGCAATTACAGTAATAGATGCCGAATCCGTCGAAAAAATCGTATATCCGTTGCCCGTGACTGATTTATTGTTCGTTGGAACCAAAACCGCGAGAGCACTTATGGCAATGGGCATAAGAACCGTGGGCGATCTTGCAAAAACCTCGCCCGAGATGCTTAAATCGCGTTTTGGAAAAAACGGCGAGATGCTTCATAAGTATGCGGCAGGACTTGACGACAGTCCGGTGCAGTGCGACTCGATGGATGACGCGAAGAGCATTGGCAACGGATATACGTTCAAATCCGACTTAAAGGACCATAGTGAGATTATAAAGGCAATTGACTTTTTGGTTGAAGAAATCGGAGTTAAGCTGCGCGAGCGCGGGGAAAAATGTGCAACCGTGCAGATTACCATCAAGGATATGAATTTCAGGTCGATTCAAAGACAGTGTCCGCAGGAGCCGCCAACCGATATAAGCTCGGAGATAGCATCAACCGCGTTCGAGCTTTTGAAATCGGAATGGCAATCCAACACCCCGATCCGAATGTTAACCGTTACAGCGCTTAATCTCGTAAAGTCAAGCGACGCGCCCACTCAGATCTCTATGTTTGACGCTAATACCGATGAAACGAGAGAAAAACAGCACAGAAGCGAAGAAATCGTCGATAAAATAAGGCAGAAATTTGGAAACGCGGCGATTAAAAAAGGCGTTACTACGGATGACTGAGTCACCCGAAGCAGCGCCATGTGATTGATTGGATTTTTAAGCATTTTAACAACGGTCTACCGTTATTACGCAATAGCACTCCGATTTTTTAGAGCTTATCTGATGCTCGATCCTTGAAATAATTTCATTAGATGACTCTTTAATTTCAAACGGTACCTCAATGTCGAAGATCAAGTTCGTGTGAGTTGCTCCGATTACAGTTCTGAAATCGTGTATACTGATCATAGGATAAATCTCGTGTATTGTATCCTCTGTAAAATGACGGAGTGATAATACCGTTTCATCGTCTGTGACTATTGGGTCTAAATGTATTGTACAAAGTATATTCAATTCGCTGGAAATTCTTTTTTCAAGGTTGTCTATTGAATCGTGCAGTTCAAATATGTCATTCGAACCGTCCACCTCCGCGTGGAATGAAGCGATATACTTTTCGGGACCGTAATTATGAACGAGCATGTCGTGAATACCGACAACAAGCGGCTCCTCGGAAACAATTCTTTTGATTGAATCTACCGTTTCTTCTACGGGCGCCTCACCAAGAATTGAGTTTTTTGTTTCGTTCAAAATTTTCGCGCCGGCATATATGATCAGCATGGATAGTCCCATACCGACGATGGCGTCGATCATTTCAAGTCCTGTTAATTTTACCACTATCGAAGAAACCAAAACAGCCGCGGTAGAAATGCAATCGGTCAGAGAATCTGTCGATGCGGCTTTTATAACACCTGAGTTGATTTTTTTGCCGATCTTATTATAGAATAGCGCAAGCCAGAGCTTACCCAATATTGATATTCCGAGTATTATTAAAGAGACGGTTGAAAAATCAGGCGGCGTTGCCTCTTTGAGATTAAAGATGCCCTTAAATGAGTCTATCATAAGCTCAAATCCAACGAGCAAAATGATAAAGGATACAATCATTGAGGCAATATATTCTATGCGAGCGTGCCCGAACGGATGCTCGCGGTCTGCAGGCTTAGCCGAAAGCTTAAAGCTGACCAACGAGATTACCGAGGCTCCTGCGTCGGATAAATTATTAAGCGCATCAGCCGTAATAGCTACGGAAGCAGTTATTATACCTATTATTAATTTAATAATTGATAAAATAAGATTTATAATTATTCCGACGATGCTCGCAAGCGTGCCGCATTTTTTCCGTATAACCGGATTCGAAGAGTTCTTATAATCTTTTATGAATATTTTTAGCAAAAGTTCTGTCATAATAGTTAACTTTCTGTGTGGAGGATTTATGAAATATACCGACTTTGTTTTAAGTAAGGGAACGCAGGCTACCGTTGAAACCGAAATACTATATAATGTAGCAAGCGCGCGTGTAAATCAATTTGAGATACTGAAGCTTTTGCCCTCCGCAGGTGACGGCGAACGGGCGTTGACCGCCGCTGTTAAAGTCTTAAAGGGCTTGAAAAGGCAGGGAAGAATACGTCTCTTTATTTTATCGGAAAATCTGTTTTCCGATACCACAGAGGCAGAATATTTGAGAAATAAATATCCTGATATAGCGCAAATTTTAGCCGATAAAGAAAAGTCAATAATTGTGATGATATAATTTAAAAAGGTTGTCTATTTTGCAGACAACCTTTATATTTACATTATTTTGAAGATTCAAGGTAACGAACAACATCGCCAACTGTGATGAAATTGTGGAGATCTTCGTCATCGATAGCAACGTTGAATTTCTCTTCGCAAAGCACAACGAGGTCGTAAAGCACAAGAGAGTTGATTCCAAGGTCACCGCCAAGTTCCGCTTCCATAGTTACATCGTCAGGGTTTACGTTAAGTTCTTCAACGAGGTACTGCTTTAAAGTTTCAAACATAATATTCTCCTTTGTTCATTTGTGGCCGCGCCACATCACTTCGTAAATGATACTATAACTCGTTCTTTTTGTCAATGGTTTTTAATAATTTTAGGCAATATCAACAAAAAATACGGGCAAATGTGTGAAAAAACAACGAAAAAATTGTTTGTTTTGCGCAAAACGATATTTTGAATAAGGGGGTTAAAAAAACGCAGAATTACTTTTAAAATAGATTGACTTTTGCGGCATATTATGTTAAAATAAAATGAGTCTGATAAAAGGAGATTTATTATGACATACGAATGGATATTCATAGGTCTTGGCGCTATTTGCCTCGGCATCATCATATATATTTTTACTGTCGCCTTGAGAAAAAAGTCTAACAAGGACGCAACTATAGCTCTCGACGGTGTAATTGGTGAAAAGTGTACTGTTGTTGAAAAAATCGATTCCTCTGCCGGATGCGGTCAGGTAAAAATCAACGGACAGAGCTGGTCGGCGCGTGCTGTGGATGATAATACGGTCTATGATATAGGTCAGACCTTGAGAGTTGTCGCAATAGAAGGCGCAAAGCTGATTTGCAAAAAGTAATTTCTTGATTTTAAAAGAAATAATTTATCTTCAAATTTGTCTAAAAAGAGAAAAATATTCGAAAAAACTATTGACAAATAACATTGTATCTGTTATAATATCATTCGTTCTGGATATGCGTCTTTAGCTCAGCTGGATAGAGCAACTGCCTTCTAAGCAGTAGGTCGGGGGTTCGAGTCCCTCAAGGCGCGCCATTTACACGGTGAGTATAGCTCAGTTGGTTAGAGCGCCAGGTTGTGGCCCTGGAGGCCGTGGGTTCGAGTCCCATTACCCACCCCAAGCCCCACGCAATGCGTGGGGCTATACTTTTGCTTTTTAAAAATAGGCGTTGCTTTTACAGCAACGCCTCGTCTTTTTTCTTTATTACGATTTCTTCTTCGCTTACGTATAGAAATATTGCAGAATTTGAATCAAATTCGTCTGATGATATAAAATAGGAAACCGGCGTCTCTATTTTCTTCTTTATGGAGCGCAGAAGCTGGCGCACACCAAGCTTTGAATTGCTCGCTCTGTTTGCCAAAAATGCCGCTACCTCGCTTGAAAATTCTATTTTAATCCCCAATGCACTTAAACGATTGGCAAAATCCTTAAGCTTGGAATTTGCGATTTCTACCATCGCTGTACTGTCGATATGGTTGAACATTATGATTTCATCTATTCTGTTCAAAAATTCAACGCGGAATTCCTTGGAAAGCTTATCGAAAATACGGTCACGGTGCTCATCCTTATCAACATCGCGTGCAAAGCCAAGGGAACCGTCCTTAACCGATTCGGCGCCGATATTTGAGGTTAGAATTATATACGTGTTTTTAAAGTCAACGGTTCTGCCGCATCCGTCGGTAAGAGTTCCGCTATCCGCTATTTGTAAAAAAAGATCGAGCACCTCCACGTGCGCCTTTTCAATTTCATCAAACAGCAATATGCAATAGGGATGTCTTCTGACCTTTTCCGTAAGCGCGCCCCCTGACTCGTGCCCAACGTACCCGGGAGGAGGCCCTATGAACTTTGTCACAGCATTGCCTTCGGAAAATTCGGACATATCGTATTTAAAGAATGAATTTTTATCTAAAAACAGCTCTTCTGAAATGGCTCTTGCAAGCGCGGTTTTTCCAACGCCGCTGCTACCGATGAACAGAAAAACGCCCTTTGGCTTTTCGGGGTCGGCAAGACCCGCCTCGCTTCGGACTATCGCATCGGCAAGACTGCAGATTGCATCATCCTGCCCGATTATGCGGCTTTTGATTGCGGAAATGAGCTGCTCTTTATCTATCTTTTCGCCGATTCCCAGAATGGGGATGCCCGTCATTTCGTTTATGACTTCCTTTATATCATAAACAGTGACGGTTCTTGGAGTGGCGGCGATTTCGCTATCTTGATTTTCGTTGTAGGATAGCTCAAGCTCATGCAGATTTTTTGCCAAAACAAAGTCACCGTTCTTTATAGCGAGCTCTTTATCAATAGATAACTGCCGCAATTTATCTTCGCTTTTGTCAGAAAAATCCGAAATCGATGAGCTTACCTTAGCGCATGCTTCGTCAAGAATATCAAGCGCTTTATCCGGTAGAAAACGATCCTGTATATAGCGTGTTGAATAATTCACGCAAGCACGAATTGCATCATCGTCAATTGATACGTTATGATAATCCTCATATTTGCTTTTTACACCGGACAGTATTTCGATTGCCTGCGTTTCGGTGGCCTCCTCCACAATGATGGGCTGAAAGCGCCGCTCTAATGCACTATCCTTTTCAATGTACTTGTGGTATTCTACCAACGTGGTAGCGCCAATGAGTTGAATTTCTCCGCGAGATAGCTGTGGCTTCAAGATGTTTGCTGCGTCGATTGCCCCCTCTGCTGCGCCCGCTCCAACAATTGTATGAAGCTCGTCAATGAACAGAATCACCGAGTCGTTTGCCGCAGCTTCGTTAAGGACACCCTTTATTCTTTCTTCAAAATCGCCGCGGTATTTTGTGCCCGAAACCATAGACGTGAGATCTATGCAGATGATTTCCTTGCCAAGCAGCAGGTGTGGGACCTTACCTGCGGTTATTCTGTGCGCCAGACCTTCGACTATTGCAGTCTTTCCAACCCCGGCCTCACCGATAAGGCAGGGGTTGTTTTTGTTTTTTCTGCATAAAATTCTTACCAATCTGTCGGTTTCTTTATCTCTTCCGATTACAGGATCAAGCTTTCCTACGCGGGCAAGAGCCGTGAGATTTTTTCCGTGCTTCCGTATCATACTGCCCGAAATTTCTCTCCCGTCCTCCTTACGATTGTGATTTTTATCAGCCGTTCTTAAAAGCGTTTGTACCTCGTCGGTAAGTCCGACAATGTCAATATTCATATATGCCAAAAATTTAAGAGCTACCGAATCCTTTTCCTCGAGTATAGCCAAGAGTATATGCTCGGTGCCTATTTTCACCGCGTTATATCGGACGGAAATTCTGTACGAGTTTTCAACTATTTTTTTAGAGCAGGGCGTCATATCCTTGGGGGTTAGCGAGCTTTTCAGACCCGAGCCCGAATACTCCTTTATCACTGTGCAAAGCTTTTGCGGCGCTACGCCATACTTGAAGAGGAGGGCCGAGCCCGATGACTCTGAGGTGCGTGATATGGACAAAAGAATATGCTCGCTTCCAATGTACGTGTGTCCGAGCTCCTCGGCTGCTTTTACTGAATTGTTTAAAGCTTTTTCTGCCTTCTCGGTAAATCTGTTACTCATTATATACGCTTTCCTTACCTGGTTTTGAATAGATTATACCCGATGTTTTTGATTTCAGTCACTTAAATGATTTCTTTTATCGTTTTTTCTATGCGCATCAAGCTCGGCTATCATGCGAAGATAAAGCCCTTTATCTATTGTTTCTCCATCTGCGAAGCCGAACACGTGACGTAGTAAACGAACTGCGTTTGCAGTCCGATTGGTATAGTAATTTCCCGTTCCAACGTTTTCAAGCTCGGTAAATCTATCCGCCAATTCATTGATCAAAAGGTGAACCGCACGAACATCCTCATTCATATCGCCGGGAGATACGGGAAATCCTCTGTCCTCTATGATATAATCATTCGTATTAAAATCCGTAACCGCGGCGTTATAAAGAGCGTATAATGCATCGAATGTGCGCAGATCAACACTGCCCGTTATCGGTAACTCTGAAATTGCCTGAAACGCGCCTATTGCATTTGCTGTTTCGCTATCGTAGAAGCCGTCAATCGTTGTTTTTGGAATTTCCGTGTAAACGTAGCGCGATACTGTGAACAGATACTTTTTTATCTCTCTTATCGCAGCCTGCCTGTCGTACATACTATACATAATTTTATTCCTCCGATATTACGTAACCGGGATACTGTCCCTCGTTAACGAGTCCGCCGCTATACAAATCATCATATACGTTTGTAATTGCGTACCATAAGGGAGCATTGACTCTGTTTGGTGAATAGGGTAAATCGAAAATTTCTATAAATTCAGCAACTGCTGACTCCGTTGCGGGACCGAAGACTCCGTCTGGAGTGATCTTCGGGATTTGAGGATAAGAATTTGAAATATAATTCAGGTATTCTTGCAGAGCGAGAACGTCGTCGCCCTCTATTCCTGCGCGCAGTATTCTTCCGGGAAAGGGGAGGGGAACACCGTTAGTGAGTTGATACGGAATGCTTCGGAGATAGGAGTAGTAAGCCCCCTCGATCTGATCCCAAACGGGTCGGTCAACTATACCCGTTTCAGGTAAGCCGTATGTTCTTTGGAAGGATATAACCGATTCGCGCGTTCCCGGACCGAACGAGCCGTCCACGGCGGTGTCAAGAACCGTGGGGATGAAGGTTGATATGTAATGCAGATAGTATTGCAGAACAAGAACGCCGCTGGAAGCATCTCCCTCTTGTAAGACCGATGGATAGGACGTAGAAAGATCTGAAAGACGTAGCCCCTCTGAATTTAATGCTGATAGCTTTTTGACTGCGTTATAAATATATTGAATTCTGTACCAAGTGTTTCTGCCGATTATACCGTCGGGCGTAAGGTTGAAAACCTCCTGAAACTTTCTCACCGCCGCAGTAGTGCTTTCATCAAAAAAGCCGTCAGCGGGGTATATTTTCGGTATTCCCGGATAGTTTACGGATATGCGGTTCAGCTTTCTTTGCATTAGCTCTACGTCACGCCCCGTATCCCCCTCGCTTAACGTTGTGTTGGGGGCGGCATCTATATCGGCAATTTCAACGTTTTCTATAAGCTCGAGATTGGTTCCGTAATAATTTTGCAGTATCTCAAATGCAGACAGTCCGCTGTCGGCAAGCTCAACCGATCCCCATTGCGAAAGTCCGGGGCAGGTTACCTCTACGCCGTCGCAGAAGGTTGCGTACAGGGGCTCTATAAATTCGGGGCGCTTCAGATAGCTGTCGAAAATTTCGTCAACAAGCTCGGATATATTGGAGAAAATATTTCTTTGGTATACATACGACTGATCGTTTGCAATTGATGACGTTATATCAAAATCATATCCTGCACTTCGGTAATATTGAGTATATACACGATTCAATGCTACGGATATTTGAGCAAGAATGTTTGCTATAAGCGCTTCACGGGGCCAGGTGGGATATATTTCACTTGAAGCGACGTTTTTAATGTAATCCGCGAAGGTTTCGGTGACGTTTGGTGCATCCGAGCTTGGCGGCCCCAGATGTATTACTATATTTTCGGGAATGGTGGGGTATTCTATCATAACAATCTCCATTCTGTCGCCACGTGGCGACCTTAAAAAATTGTGGGCAGCGATTTTACACCAAGGTGCTGTTTAAAGCTCTAACATTTCGTTCTCGTTTACCGTAGCGTCGAGATTTCCGCGGGGATATGCGGCATCCTTTCCGGCAATACTGAGAGGAATCATATTTATCGGCAGTGACGTATTTGTTCCCGAAAATATTGCAACGTTGTTTATCCTTTTGGTATAATATCCGTCTGCGCTTGCTTCAATATCATAAACCGCATACGGTACCTCAAGCGCGCCCGGCGCAAGAGAATAGCTCTTTGAGGGGGCGGGAAGAATAAGCGTATTGGTTACGCCGTCCTCGTCTGTTAAAAAGGAAAACTCGATAAATCTGTTGTTCTCATCAGCTCCTATTATTTTAATAACACTGTTCTTCACCGGAAGTGCTCCTCCGGCGGTGTAGGTTCTAACGCTCATTGTTCCGTTGTCGTTATATTGCATAAGGCGCTCCTTTCTTTTTTGACAAAAGGGACAAGAAATTCTCGAAAAGATGGTGCGTGTTTTGTCGTTTTTGATATTGACAATAATTTTAAAATGATATATAATAGTTAAGTAATCAAAATTTAATAAACCACGGAGAGTAAAAAATGAAGGACACTTTATTTGGCGATTTGAGTGTAATTGGCATGCGCGGTTGCGAGGAGTTCACAGAGGAGGTTGATTCCTATCTCAAGGAATGGCGTCGTCACGATTCCGAGGCAACGTTCATTGTTTCATCCTCTTGCCCTCGATTTGGAAGCGGAGAAGGAAAGGGAACCATTCATCATTCTCTCAGAGGTCACGATGTATACATTATATGCGATGTATTTAATCACGGTGTGACATACAATATGTATGGCAAGAATGTTCCCATGAGTCCCGATGATCATTTTCAGGATATAAAGCGCATAATCGGTGCTATTGGCGGTAAGGCGCGCAGAATCAGCGTTATTATGCCCATGCTTTACGAGGGCAGACAGCACAAGCGCTCCGGAAGAGAGTCTCTCGACTGTGCCCTTGCACTTCAGGAGCTTGTAAATATGGGCATCACCAACATCATAACCTTTGATGCTCACGATCCCAGAGTTCAGAATGCTATCCCGCTTAGCGGCTTCGAGAACGTGCGTTCTTCATATCAGATGATAAAGGCGCTGCTCCGTACTTATCCCGATATCGAGATTTCGCCGGATAAGACAATGATAATTTCACCCGACGAGGGCGGAATGGCCAAGTGTATGTATTACTCATCGGTTATGGGTATTGATCTTGGTATGTTCTACAAGCGCCGCGATTACTCCGTAATTATAAATGGCAAAAACCCGATAGTTGCACACGAATATCTCGGTCGCGATGTCAAAGGAAAGGACGTTATCGTTGTTGACGATATGATATCCTCCGGCGATTCGGTAATTGACGTTGCAAAGCAGCTTAAGGAAAAGGGCGCAAAGAGAATTTTCGTATTTGCAACCTTCGGCCTTTTCTGCAACGGTCTTGAGAATATGGACGAGGCATACCGTGAGGGAATATTTGACAAAATATTTACCACCAATCTTGTTTACAGAACACCCGAGCTTTTAACAAGAGAATGGTATTGCGAGGTAAATATGTGCAAATACGTGGCATATATAATTGACACCTTGAACCACGATCAGACAATAAGCCATCTGCTTGATCAGTCAAAGAAGATTCATAGAATCCTTGACAAGCATAAGAAGCACTAAATACGTATGGGATTCTTTTTTGTGAAGAATCCCATATTTAAAATATGGGGGAGAGAAAAGGTAATATGAGAATAACCCTTGAATCAGATTATGCGTTAAGAATACTTACTGCGCTGGCATTACACAATGATAAGGTGGATGCAAAAACGCTCTCCGATGAAACTCACGTAACACAGAGGTTCACTCTTAAGATATTGCATAAGCTTGTACAGGGTGATTTTGTGAAGTCGTACAAGGGCGTTCAGGGGGGATATGTATTAAATGCTTCACCGAAGGATATAACGCTTAAGGATATAATAGAGCTTATCGATGGACCGATTGCTATATCCAGATGCCTTGAAACCAGCGAAACCTGTGCTCTTAATCCTGACAAGACTGCCTGCATCTATCACCACATATTCGATACAATAAGCCTTGACGTTGCAAGAAAGCTGCAGGGAATAACCATATACGACGTTTTGAATTAGCAGTATGAGTTGAAATAATCGAAACGGGAGAAAACAATGTTAAGAATATCAAAAATATCTTTTCCGGGGCTCGGCATTGGCGAGTTCGAGGTAGACAGCGTAGCGTTCTCTATCGGCGACTTTGAAATTGCGTGGTATGCTCTGATTATAACCTTCGGTATCATCTGCGCCGTATCATATACTATGTGGCGCGCAAAGCAGGTTAACGTTACCGTGGACGATATAATCGATTTTGCGCTTTTTGTTGTCCCTTCGGGCATTATAGGTGCAAGACTTTATTACGTTATCTTTAACGGTCGCCACGATACCTTTGCGGAAATTATAAACATACGCGAGGGTGGGCTAGCAATATACGGAGGTATCATAGCCGGAGCTCTTGCGGTCTTTTGCGTTTCGTTAGTTAAAAAAATCCCATTTGTCGTGGTAGGCGATTGCTGTACTCCCGGTATTATTTTAGCCCAGGCAATAGGACGCTGGGGCAATTTTATGAACGGTGAGGCATTTGGAGCGGAAACAGATGTTTTTTGCGGTATGGGACTCAACAATTCCTTGACAGGCTGGGATTATACCGTGGTTCATCCCACATTCTTATACGAGTCGCTATGGAACCTGATTGGATTTGCGTTGATAAACGTATTCTACAGGCACAGAAAATACGATGGACAGATAATTCTCTTGGTATTCGGATGGTACGGACTTGGTAGAATGCTTATCGAGGGATTGCGTTCGGACAGCCTTTATATCGGAGATATCCGAGTGAGCCAATTGCTCGCCGGAATAGTTCTTGTGGCGTGCGTGGCGGTGCTTATTTGGTTCGCTGTAAAGCCGCCGAAAAAAGAGTTGTATGTAAAACCTTAAATTAAGAGGTTATTTTATGGCAGAATTGATAAACGGAAAGGTTGTTTCCCGACACTTACGCGAGCTAATCGCAAGTGATGTGCTAAAATTCAAAGAGGAATACGGTATAACACCCGGGCTTGCCGTAATTCTTGTCGGCGACGATCCCGCCTCGACTGTCTATGTTAAGAACAAGCATAAGGCGTGTCTTGAGGTTGGTATAAATTCTATCGAAATTCATCTTCCTGCGACCGTTGCTGAGGATGTTTTGATTTCGAAAATCGAAGAGTTGAATACCGATGCCGGTGTAAACGGTATACTTGTTCAGCTTCCGCTTCCGAAGCATATTTGCGAGGAGCGAGTGATTAATTCCATAATTCCCGAAAAAGATGTCGATGCTTTTCACCCTATTAACGTTGGCAAGCTTATGCTCGGTAAGCCGGATTTCATTCCGTGCACCCCCGCGGGTATAATGGAGCTTTTGAATTATTATTCTGTTGAAATTTCGGGCAAGGAATGTGTTGTTATAGGCCGAAGCAATATTGTCGGCAAGCCGATAGCACAGCTTTTGTTGTCGAAAAACGGAACGGTTACGGTTTGTCACTCTAGGACAAAAAATCTTACTGAGTCGGCGAAGCGTGCCGATATACTTGTAGTAGCGATAGGAAAGCCTGATTTCGTGAACGGCGATATGATAAAGCCCGGAGCGGTTGTTATCGACGTTGGTATAAACAGGAAAGAGGACGGAAAATTAACGGGAGACGTTGATTTTGAATCCGTAACCGAAAAAGCCGCATACGTGACCCCCGTCCCCGGCGGTGTGGGACCTATGACAATAACAATGCTCTTGAAGAATACGCTTATTGCGGCTAAAAAGCAGATTTCCAAATATTTTTTTTAAAAAATAGCAAAATCTATTGACAAAGCCAAAAAAATGCTATATAATATGTAGGTAAATTTGAGATTTTATCTCTTTGCACAGCGAAGGGAGGGGAAATAAAGATGGCAGAAATCAGAGTAAAAGAAAACGAAACTCTCGATAGCGCGCTTCGTCGTTTCAAGAGACAGTGCGTTAAGTCCGGTGTTCTTACCGAGCTTAGAAAAAGAGAGTGCTACGAGAAGCCCAGCGTAAAGCGTAAGAAGAAGTCTGAGGCAGCAAGAAAGCGCAAGTATAAGTAATAATTTAAAGGATGTACTTTTGGTACATCCTTTATTTTTTGTCTTATTTTTTCAAGTTTTGATTTCATACATCGCGGAAAAATAATTAAAATGCAATATGGAGTCAGAAATGAGGAGAATATTATTTTTTTGCGTGATTTTAGCTTTATTGCTTTCGACACCGTTTACCGCGATACCGTCTGCCGCAGTGGGAGAATACTGCTGGTTTTGTGAGAGAAGCGGTCAAAAGCAGCCCCGAATTTCGCAGGAAGAAAAATTGATAAACAAATATAACGCGTATAATATCGACAGGAGCGTAAGTGACACTAGCGATAATCGAGTTATATATTTAACCTTTGACGTCGGTTATGAAAACGGTAATACAGCCAAAATCCTCGACGTTTTAAGGGAAGAAGATGTAAAAGCCGCCTTTTTCATTCTCGACAACGTAATATACAGAAACAAGGACTTACTGATGAGAATGGTTGAGGAGGGGCATTCTGTATGCAACCATACCTTGAATCATAAAAACATTTGCAGAATGACGAGCAATGATGCTAAGGCTAACGTTTTGAGCCTCGAAAAGCTTTATAATCAACAAACAGGCTTGGAGATGAGCAAATATTTCAGATTTCCCGAGGGAAAATACAGCGAAGAAGCATTGAAGGCCGTTAATGAGCTGGGGTATAAAACGTTTTTTTGGAGCTTTGCATATGCCGATTGGGACAACAACAGTCAGCCGAATACCGAATATGCATATAAAAAGGTTATTGATAATACGCACAACGGCGCGATTATGCTTTTTCATCCAACCTCGTCGACAAACGTGCAAATTTTTCCAAGGCTGATTTCAGAGTGGAAGGCTATGGGGTATACCTTTGGAACTCTTGATCAAGTCGGGCTATAAATAAAAAGGGAGATGGCAGTCATCTCCCTTTAATTGCTATTCAATATTATTTCTTTTTTTAATTTCCTCAAGACGCTCCTTTTCAGTAACGTCGTCAGTCATAATGACCTCTTCGTCCTCATACGTTTCAGGTCTTTCATCGGGATGCTCCTCGTAGTAAGGATCAATCATAACCTCTTTGATTTTATAATACGAGGCGTACACCTTCATATAAGCAAAGGTAGAGAACAAAACTGCAAGCGGTGCCGCAATGGCAAAGGGCATAAGGAGTCCGCCGAGAGAGAAGAGAAGTAAAAACTCAATTACTACAAGAAGAATAATTCCAAGAAGAGCAAGAATATTACGCTTGAATCCGAGAAGCGCAAAAATTAATGAGTTTTTAAATATCTTGAATACCGTGAGCTTGAAGGTGACCATCTGAACGTATATGTAAAATCTCATAAAGAAATAAAGGATGAAAATGATTACATTGGTCCAGAAGAACAAGGACGTCAGGAAGCTACCGGTTGTTATATTGTTATAAATATTCCATAAAAGAAGCGCGCAAATACCGATGTCAATAATACCAAAGGGGAGCGATTGCTTGATATTGCGCTTTAGAGCGTAGATAAAGTCCGTCCATACGAAAACGGGCTCACCTGAGGCGAGATTTCGAAGGATGTATGCAGTTGCGGCATTAATAGGACCGAAGGTAAAAATCGTAAGCGCGCCGATTCCGTAAAAAACATACGTCCATGCAGACGGCACAAGCGCTTGATTTTGGAGTCCCTCGAGAGCAAAGAGAGAAAGGGTATAGGGGGAATTCGCGCCGCTTGCCTCGAAAAGACCGTTAACATTCTGGAACAGATCCGACATAGGCAAAAATGCTGAATTTTTGGTTGCTCCGGATAAAGCGGCAATAAGAAATATGATAGGGAAGTTTCCGAGTACCATTATAATGTTGGTAGAAACTATCTTGCCGAAATTATTTATGTATGAAAGAAAAAAGCGCTTTAGTCCGGGGGTCATATCCGCTTGATTTTTGCTTATACCTTTACCGTCGCGCTGTAAATCGAACAAACGAAGACGTTTGCTTTTCTTTTTGTTTTCCACTTTCAAGCTCCTGAAAATATTTTACAAAATATATATTAGCATATATTTTTAATAAATACAAGTTAAAAAGAGAAAAGTTTAATAAAAAGTTAAAAAAAGCTCTCCCTTTTATCAAAAATCAGTAATAGAAAAAACAAATCAATAATAAAATTGATTATAAAGATTTAAAGGGAGATTATGATGAAGAAAATATTAGTTTTAATATTTACGCTTATCTTTGCTTTTAGCGCGAGTATTGTTGTTTTTGCAGAAAATAGCGAAAATAATGAGGCAGAGCAATATGAAAAGACGCCTGCCGATTTTTCTGTTGAATGTCCGTCTGCCTTTTTAATGGAGGCGGAAACGGGGGAGGTTCTGTTTTCGCAAAATCAGGATGATGCCGCTTCACCTGCATCGGTAACAAAGGTTATGACGCTTTTACTTGTTGCCGAAGCTATCGCCGACGGCAGAATTTCTCCGGACTCTGTGGTGTCCGTAAGTGCAAATGCATCTGCAATGGGCGGTAGCCAGGTGTTCTTGAAGGAGGGTGAGCGTTTCACGGTTCGTGACTTGCTTAAATGCACAGTAATTGCGAGCGCAAATGATGCGGCCGTTGCTCTTGCGGAGTGCGTTAGCGGAAGCGAGGAAGCATTCGTCAGAAGGATGAATGAGCGCGCCAAGGAGCTTGAAATGGAAAACACGAACTTTGAAAATTGCACGGGGCTTGATGATACCACGGTTAATCACGTGACGTCGGCGAGGGATATTGCATTGATGTCGCGCGAGCTGATAAAGCACTCGATAATAACCGATTATAGCTCGCTGTGGCAGGATTCTATCAGAGACGGTGAGTTCGTTTTGACCAATACAAATCGCCTTGTACGCTTTTACGATGGCTGTAACGGTTTAAAAACAGGATCAACAGACAAGGCGGGCTTTTGCATAAGTGTTACGGCTAAGCGTAACGGTATGCGGCTTATTGCCGTGGTTATGGGGGCGGAATCGCGTGATTCACGGAATGAAATAGCGAGAGAGCTTTTAGACTTTGGATTCGCTAATTATGCTATTTTTGCAGAGGGCGAGAACGAAGTAGAGAGCATACCTGTTTTCAGAGGTGCAGAAGATTCGGTAATGACCTATTCAAAGCCTTTTGCTAAGGTGGTAAATAAAAGCGATATGGGTGCGGTTACAAAAAAATACGTCATACCCGAAAATCTTGTGGCACCCATTGGCGAGGGCGAGGTCGTAGGAAAAATAACATACAGTGTAAATGACAAAGTACTTGGCGAAACCGAGCTGTACGTAAAGGAAGGCGTTGAAAAGATAGGCTTTTGGGGCTTATTTTGTCAAATAATCAACACGGCGATTACAGGAAACACGAAAAACGAAGAATAATTTTTATCTATCGCTATTGAAAAAGCCGAGGTTATGTGATAAAATATTCATATAACAATTAAAATAGCTTATGGAGGACGTTATGGCATTAAGGATCATTAATAGCTACGCTAAAAATTTTGTAAGCGAGGAGGAGCTTCTTTCACTTCGTCCCACAGCCGTTTCCGCGCTTGAAACCGTGTTGGCAAAAAACGGAGCAGGAAATGATTTTCTCGGATGGGTTGATCTTCCTCAAAATTATGACAAGAACGAATTTGAGCGAATTAAGATAGCCGCAGAAAAAATCAAGAAGAGCTGTGATGCGCTCGTTGTCATTGGAATTGGCGGATCATATCTTGGTGCTCGCGCCGCCATTGAGTTTATAAAGAGTCCGCTTTATAATAGCTTGAAGAAGGATACGCCTGAGATATATTTCGCGGGCAATAACATCTCTCCCACGGCACTTACAGAGCTTATATCCATTCTTGAAGGAAAGGATATCTGCGTAAACGTAATTTCGAAATCGGGAACAACTACCGAGCCTGCAATTGCTTTCCGCGTGTTCAAATCAATGCTTATCGAAAAGTATGGCGAGGAAGGCGCAAAGGATAGAATATTCGTAACCACCGACAAGGAAAAGGGAACGCTTAAGCATTTTTCCGATGAAGCGGGATACGAAACCTTTGTTGTGCCTGACGACGTAGGCGGAAGATACTCCGTGCTTACTGCTGTCGGACTTCTCCCTATTGCTGTTTCAGGAGTAGATATTGATGGGCTTATGAAGGGCGCACAGGCGGCTATGTCCGAGCTTACCGATGCTCAAAACGCCAACAATGCGGCTATCGAGTATGCGGTTCTTCGTAATGCGCTTCTCGGCAAGGGAAAGACTACTGAAATTCTTGTAGGCTACGAGCCTTATATGCTTATGATGAGCGAGTGGTGGAAGCAGCTCTATGGCGAAAGTGAGGGTAAGGATAATAAGGGAATTTTCCCAGCATCCGTTGTTTTTTCAACCGATCTTCATTCTCTCGGTCAGTATATTCAGGAAGGACAAAGAAATCTCTTTGAAACCGTTATAAACGTAAAGGATCCCGGAGCTTCCTTCACAATTCCGAACGATCCCGCTAATGTTGACGGACTTAATTTCATAAGCGGTAAGTCCCTTGATTATGTTAACAAAACCGCGATGATGGCAACGCTTATAGCACACAACGACGGCGGCGTTCCTAATATTCTCATCGAGCTTGATAACAGGGAAGCGTATTCTTTCGGTTATTTGGTTTATTTCTTTGAGATCGCGTGCGCTATATCTGGATATATGCTTGGCGTAAATCCCTTCAATCAGCCCGGCGTTGAGGCATATAAAAAGAATATGTTCGCTCTTTTGGGCAAGCCCGGCTATGAAGATATGAAGTTAGAGCTCGAAAAGAGAATTTCAAACAATTGATTTGTACAAAAAAAACTATAAAAAATAAACAAATTACAAAAAATGCTATTGCAATTTTAATTTGTATGTTGTAAAATATATGTACAGATATCAAAACGCAGGAGGATTCCAATATGATTAAATTATTTATAGGTGGCAAGGGCTCCGGAAAAACCAAGACTCTCATTGAGCTTGTAAACAACGCAACTGCTGCATCTAACGGCTCGGTAGTATGCATCGAGAAGGGTGATAAGCTCACTCACGATATTACATATAAGGCAAGACTTATCGATACCAACGATTATGATATTTCGACCGCAACCGGTCTTTACGGATTTATCGCTGGCGTTCTCGCATCGAATAGCGATATCACCGATCTTTTCGTTGATTCCGCTCTTAAGATTGTAAATGAAGATCTCGCAGGCTTCGAGGCTATGCTTGCAAGACTTGAAAAGCTTGCTGAAAACGTTAACATCGTTATGACCGCTTCTATCATGGTAGAAGATTGCCCCGATGCAATAAAGGCATACGCTTAATAAGATTTTAAGTAAAAAAGGACGCCATGAGCGTCCTTTTTTTGTTTTTTAGAGCGGGGCAGAGTGACAGGTTGTGTTTTTTTGCATAGAATATTAACAAGGCGAGAATCAGAAGCCTTAAAAAATGTATTGCGCGTTATTACGTGCAAGACGAGGAGAAATTAGAATGCAAGAAAATAGAAATGCATCGTCAGCTCTTAATTTTGACGGTCGCGGTGTGGTTTGTATAGATACGAACAGAGTTCTTGATAGCTGTCGCGACAGAGATTGCTTTGAGGATACTCGCGTTTATCTCGATAGCGATGGAGAGTCTGTAATCAACAACGCAACAAACGTCAGATTAAAATCTGCGAAGCTTATCTGGGCTTTTGTTGGGCTCGATTCGGTTCCTTTCAACAGAGGCTTTTATCGGGTAAGCGTTAGATACTATGTTAAGGTCGAGGGCGAAGGCTGTACCGGCATGGGACGCAACCAGACCTTCTGTGGAATTGCCGTGCTTGAAAAAGAAGTAATTCTTTACGGCGGAGAAGGATGTCTCAGAACGTTTTCCTCGAGCCCTGAGAATAATTTTTGCGATATATGCAATCTCGACACGGTAAGCGATGATTCGCCCGTGGCAGTGGTCGAGACCGTAGAGCCCATTATTCTTGGACAAAAAATCACCGATTGTGGCTGTCAGTGCAATTGCTGTGATACTGCAGTAGAGCTTCCGACAGCGATATCCGGATGCCTTGGTGGTGAGATATGTACAAATTCTCAGGGGCCAAGACTTTATGTATCATTTGGAATCTTTTCCGTAATCAGAATCCTTCGCCCTGCACAGCTTCTTGTTCAGGCTACCGATTACAGTGTTCCCGACAAGGAATGTACTGCGGCAACAAACGATGAGAATCCGTGCGCACTGTTCAGAACGATGGCGTTCCCAGAAAATCAGTTCAGAAACACCGGCACCTCGCACCGTGATTCGACTTCACAGAAAAACGGCGGATGCGGCTGCTCCGGAAAATAACAGTATGCTACATTAAAAAGCATCGGCTTACAGCGTAAGCCGATGCTTTTTTAATATTACTCCCGAGGAGCGATAGATAAATTTTGTCTCATTATTTCGTAGGCAAACATGGTGGTGGCAGATGCCGCAGAAAGAGAGGCATTAAAGCTTCGAGCGTAGTTAATTTTAACCAAGAGATCGGCTTGCTCTATGAGTGCCTTTGAAATTCCGCGCTTTTCGCCGCCGACAATCAACAGGGCAGGGAGCTTAATTTCGCACTCCCCGAGTATGTTGTCGGTTTTTTCGTGGGCGCAAACGATTTTATAGCCTTTTTCTTTGAAGACAGAAGCGGCAAACAACGGATCTGAGATGAACATAGGGAAGAGCTCGGAGGCGCCCGCAGAGCTTCTTGCAACCACTCCCGCGGCGGTCATCCAATTGCGCTCGGGCAATATTATGCCATCGCATCCGCAGGCATACAGGGAACGCAGGGAATAGCCGAAGTTGTAAGGATCCTCTATGCCTTGAATCATACAGTAAAAGCCGTTTTCTTTGAGGGGAGAAAGGTTATCCAGTCTCGGAATTGGGCGCTCATTTGCAATAGCAATTATGCCGCAGTGGGACGAGCCCAAGGTAAGATTTTGAATTTCAGAGCCTGAGGCTTCACGGACAGAAAAACCGTACTTTTCAGAAACTGCCCTTAAATATCCTATATTTTTTGCGTTTTTTGTTAGCGCACTTCTGTCGTATAGAACCTCTGTGATCTGGCGCTGATTGTTCCCTTCGTCGCGCGCTTTTATAATTGCTCTTATGGAAGTCATACCTTCAAATACGGTAGAATCGGCAAATTTTACATCTTCCTTAATCATTAAATTAAACAGCCTTTCATATATTGTATTAATAAAACAAACAGCTCGGTAAATAGGAGCCGATAGGGGAGAGTAGTATGGTGAAAAAATACGGCAGGGAACGCGCCGAAATGTTAGCCGAATACGTTGTTGAAACAGGAGCTACCGTCAGGGCGTGCGCGGCTAAATTCGGTGTAAGTAAAAGCACAGTTCATAAGGATTTATCAACGAGATTGCGATACATAAATGCGCCTTTGTACTCGCAAGTGAAGAAAATACTCGAAATAAATAAGTCAGAGCGCCATTTGCGCGGTGGAGAAGCAACGCGAAGAAAGTATCTGAAATACAAGAAAAAGCAGGGAACTGTACAATAACATTATAATATAACGTGGGGCATTTTTCAAGCCCTTAAAAACAAAAGTGTACTGTTCCCTTCGTTAATCCGTTTGTTTTGTGCTGTCGTTTTGAATTTTATTTGAAATGCTCAGTTCAAAATTTGTCGAAAAATGAGATTAAAAGTTGATAAAGAAAAAGTTGCTTTATAAGCGTCAAAGTAAAAAACGTAGGTTGAGTGGTTGTTTATACAGAAATGGATGGCTTATAAGGTGGATTTGTAAAAAAGTCCAAAAAGTAGTCAAAAATACTTATTTTAGGTGTTTTTTGTTCCCTCAATTATACAAAATTTGCATTTTGTATAATTGAATATATGGTTAAATGCTTGATTCCCTTGCGCTTTAAATGCTTTTTATAGTAAAATACTTGGAGTGCTTGGGTGAATTAATGTTCTTCTTTATACTGTTAAACCTTTCTCCCACAGTAGATGCGGCTTCTGTTCCGTATTTTAATTTATAAATTCCAACACTGCCCTGTCCTATCAGCTTTGGTTTCGACGGCTATATGAGATTTCACAATAAATTAAGGTCCGCGGCATTATGCTCTCCTGTTATTTACGGAGATGCGTCGCGGACCTTTTTGTTTTATTTGAATTTTACTGCATTAAGAGAAAAGATTTTCGATATGCTCTTTTGCGATTTCGAGCACTTCCCTTGCTTTTTCCTTAGTTTTTGCCTTTACCTGATAATAAAACTTTATTTTGGGCTCGGTTCCACTCGGACGAACCAAAATTCTTACTGTATCATTTCTAAATCGAAGAACGTCGCTTTTTGGCAAGCCGTCTATTCCCTTTCCGAAATCGGTAAAATCGAGCTTCTCGCCGAACAAGGTTACGTCGGGGTTGGAGCGCACAAGGGATATGAGAGCCTTCATTTTTTCGGCTCCTGCGGAGCCCTTATACGTTTTGGATACAAGATCCGTGAGGTAATATCCGTGCTCACTGTAGAGTGCATGAAGCTGCTCATAAAGTGAGATATTCAAGCTCTTATAGTACGCGCACATCTCAACTATCATCATGACCGCGCTTACTGCGTCCTTATCGCGTGCAAATTTACCAAGGAGGTAGCCGTAGCTCTCTTCAAGACCCATAACGTAGTTATTGATATTGTCCATAGCTTCGCCGATATATTTAAATCCGGTTAAAACCTCTTTTACGGTTGCACCGTATTTATTCGCTACCGAGAATGCCATATCGGTGGTAACGATGGTTTTTATTACGGTTGGAGCATTGCCGAGAGTACCCAATGCAGATTTTCGCTCCAATATGTAATTCATAAGAAGCAAGCCTGTTTCGTTACCGTTCAGAAGGCAGAATTTGCCCTCGTTATCAAGGACGGCAATACCAACTCTGTCGGCATCGGGGTCGGTTGCTAAAATCAGCTCTGCCCCTTCCCTCTTTCCCTGCTCAAGAGCGAGAGTGAGGGCATCCTTTTCTTCCGGGTTCGGATACGGGCAGGTGGTAAAATTACCGTCAGGAAGCTCCTGCTCTTTCACGATGCCTATTTCACTAACGCCGATTTTGGATAAAATAGCTCTTACGGGAATATTACCCGTGCCGTGCAAGGGAGTGTATACGATTTTCGGTGCGTATTCCTTGACCTTATCAAAGAGAGATATGCTCAATATCTCATTGAGATATTTATCGAGTATTTCATTGTGGAGTACCGTTATGAGCTGAGGATTGCTTACGTGATTTTTAAAATAATCCTCGCTGTTGATTTTGCTCAAAATTTCTTTTGCCGCATTGTCGGTTATCTGACAGCCCTTGGAATTGTAAACCTTGTATCCGTTGTATTCCTTAGGATTATGGCTCGCGGTTATAACTATTCCCGCCCCTGCTTCAAGCTCTCTGACTGCGTAAGAAAGTATAGGCGTGGGAGTTATTTCATCAAATATGTAGACCGCTATTCCCTTGGAAGAAAGAATATCTGCAGCTCTGAAGGCAAATTCGCGTGACATATTGCGGCTGTCGTAGGCAATCACCGCCTTTTTTATGCTTCCGCTCTCAATCATATATTTTGCAAGGCCGGCGGTCGCCCTTCCGACTGTATATACGTTCATTCGGTTTTTTCCGGCGCCGATAACTCCGCGCAGACCACCTGTGCCGAAAGCAAGATCACGGTAAAATCTATCCTCGATTTCAGCAGGTGAATTCTGTATTGACAGAAGCTCGCTGTGAATGATTTCGTTATTTTCTGTTTGCTCCAACCAAAGGTGGTATTTATCCATTGACTTTACACTCCGTGGCTAGATATTTTACGAATTTATCAAATTCTGCGGTAGCAAGACCGATGTATTTGTCGGCACAGCCATAATAAACGTATAGAATATTATCCTTCACAACGGCGCTCGTCGGGAATACACAGCCCTCGTAAAAGCCTTCAAATTCAAACGGCTGGTCGGGCTCCATAATAAAGTCGGTGGTTCTGGAGAGAATTTTTCTCGGATCGTTAAGATCAAGGAGAACCGCACCGTTGCGATATATTCCCCGATCGTCGACTCCGTGATATATCATAAGCCAACCGTACTCGGTTTTTATAGGAGTGGTTCCGGCGCCGATTCGTTGAGTCTCCCACCACGCTTCTCCCGTCATAAGCAATTCCGGCTTCTCGTATTCGAGCAAATCGTCTGTGAAGGAGATCCAAATTGAAGGCATCTTGAGCCCTTCAATGCCCTGGAATTTTGGTCTTGATATAATAACATATTTGCCGTTAATCTTCTCCGGAAAAAGAATTACGTCCCTGTTGTCAACCGATGATTCGGTGATTCTGCCCAACTTTTTGTAGTGTTTAAAGTCTTTTGTTACTGCTAGGCAAGAAACGGTTATATTTTTCTTTGCCATAATGGGAAGCTCATCTCCAATGACGTCGGTATCGTCTACATACATCGGTGGCTTGGACACGCCTTCCTTCCATTCCTCGAGCCAATACTGTCCGGGCGCATATGCACGAGCGGCGTACGTAAGGTAGTAAAGATCACCGATTTTTGCAAGTCTGGGGTCCTCAACACAACCACCGTCCGGCTCGTTTGGCAGTGAGTAGAAAACGGGCTTATCGCAGGCTCTTGTGAAGTTTATACCGTCCTTGCTCGTGGCAAGTCCCATTTTGATTTCATGCCTTACGTCGTGTCCTGCACACCTGTATACCATTACAAACTCTTCCCTGTCCTCGTCGTATATCACGGCAGGATTAAGAACACAAAGAGATTCCCAGTCGTTTGATGGGTTTGGCTTTAATATTGGGTTGTTTTCGTACTTAATAAATTTCATAATTCGCCCCCTAAAAGTTTTGTACCACAATTTTACTATAACCCAAAAACAAAGTCAAGTATTTTTTAGGTTTTAACTTGTATTTTTACAATTTATATGCTAAAATATATAAAAAAGCATCTGGAGGAAATAATTATGAGAATGCGTGTTCTTACTTCTACATCAAAAGGCAAGCTTTTGACCATTGCGGATGAGGTTACAAAGCTTATCAGTGCAGACAAGCCTACTGACAAAATCCCGAGCGCATATCCCTGCGACGGTGAAAGACTTGTAGTTGTTGTGGCTACTGCAAAATCATCGTACAAGGACGATTTTGCAAGATTTATGCGCTCGCTTAAAAAGAGCGTTACAGCAAACGTGGCATTTATTATTGACGGCTCTGCTGAAAATGCCGCTAAGATTGTTGAAATGGCAAAGACCAACGACGCTAACGTTATTGAGGACAATATTCTGTACATAACAGGCGGGCTTCCCTTCAAGTTTGCGAAGAAGGTTTCCGACGAGGAAATGAAGGCTGTCAGAGAGTGGACTCAGAATATTCTTGCAAGCTTAAAATAATGCAGATGGGCGGTAGTTACTACCGCCCCTTTTTTTACTTATATCACTGAAACCGCCATTAAATATAATTAAATATTTTAATAAATTGTTCACAGGCACTTGCTTTTAAAATGTTTAAATGTTATAATAGCTTGATGATGTGTAAAAGACTACGTCTTTTTGCGAGCTGTGAGGCTTGTGTTCATTGATAATTTTCTATAATTGATTAATAGACTAAGGATTGATTTGATGCAACTGAACAACATACATGGCTTTGACAATATAGCTGATTACGTCAGATGGAAGGTTGGCGAATATTCGAAAGAGGAAAAAAGCTTTAAAACGCTTTTTAAGTATATGTTTTCCGAACGTGAAAACATCATGGCAGAAATCTCAAGCGGTCATCGCATAAGGAAAATTTCATACGGCGATTTTTCCGATGATATAATTTCTATTGCACCGAGCGTTGCTAAAAAGCTTACCAACGTGCCGCAAGGAAGTATCGTTGGATTGTATATGGAAAACACGGTTGCGTGGATTAAGATGTTTTGGTGCATTTTAATGTGCGGTTATACTCCGTTGCTTATGAACCTTCGACTGTCGGATGAGATATTAATCAAAATACTGAACGACCATTCGGTAGCGGCGGTTATCACAGACGGAAAAGAATTTTCAGGGATTACGAACGTTCACGCCGACGAAATATCGGCAGATTATGATGCAACTTTTCTTGACCTAGAATGGGGACGGGAGATCCTCTTTATGTCCTCAGGCACCACGAATAACGTTAAGCTATGTGCCTATACGGGAGAAAATCTGTATTATCAGATTTGCAATAGCATTGACATAATTAAGAAATGTCCCGCGATAACCGAGCATTATAAGGGGGAGCTGAAGCAGCTTACTCTTCTTCCATTTTACCACGTTTTTGGCTTTATAGCCGTATATATTTGGTTCGGCTTCTTTTCAAGAACGTTCGTCTTCCTCAAGGATTTGCAGCCTCAAACGCTGTTAAATACGGTTAAAAAGCATAAGGTAACGCATATTTTTGCTGTCCCTCTTGTTTGGGATACCATATACAGAGAGGCAATGAAGCAAATAAGTGCGCGAGGAGAAAAGACACTCGAAAAATTCAAAAAGGCGCTCTCGCTTGCAAACTCCCTCGGTGCGCTCGGTGCCCTGATTTCAAAGATGGCGTTTACCGAGGTTCGTGAAAATATATTCGGTGATAGCATTCGTTTTATGATTTCCGGTGGAAGTCATATAAACGCGAAGGTGCTTGAATTTTTCAACGGAATCGGCTATCATCTGGCAAACGGATACGGTATGACCGAAATCGGAATTACCTCGCTTGAGGTTTCGGATAAGAGAAAAACAAGAAATCTTGCATCAATCGGAGCGCCGTTTGAATATACGCAGTATACCGTTTCCGATAGCGGCGAGCTTCTCGTTCGCGGATGGACTATGGCAAGCAGAATAATTCAGGGCGTAAGCGTTACGGAAACAGATTTCGATAAGTGGTTCAACACTCGCGATTTGGTGTCATTCAGAAATGACAGGTATTATATAGAGGGGCGCATGGATGACCTTATCGTGTGCGAAAACGGCGAAAATATTAATCCCACGCTCGTCGAGGAGAAGCTTCGCGCCGAGGGATGCGATTCGGTTTGCCTTTTTGCCGATTCTGAAAACCTCCCTACCCTAATAGTCGGTATTCCGGTCTGCTTTTCAACGGAAGCTTTGAAGAAAAGCTTTGATAAAGTAACCGTTGCCATTCAGCGGGCGAACCTAGACGGGATAATTAAGCGCGTCGTTGTAACAACCGATCCCCTTATTTCAGGCTCTGAATTTAAGATTAGCAGGAAACGCGTTGCCGAAAGATATGCCCGTGGCTGCTTTAAAATTATAAGCACTGAGATTTCCGAGGAGCAGATAAGTGTATTTGTTTCCGAACTCGAACAAGAGGTTTGTGAGTGCTTTGCGAAGGCGTTGGGGCGAGATGCGACCGATATTTCCCCCACGGCAACGTTTTTCTTGGATCTCGGTGGGTCAAGCCTTGATTATTTTTATTTATTAAGCATTTTGAAGCAAAAATACGGAATTTCCCTGCCCGACAATGAGAAGGAAAGGCTTTACACGGCTCGTGATTTTTGCAATTACATTACAAAAAAATGACGCGGAGGCTTCTGTATGAAGGTAAAATCTCTGGATAAAAACTGGAAAGAGTTTTTATATGCTTTTTCGGGCTTCGGTCCCAACTTTTTAATGGTTTTGATGGGCGCATTCTTTACCGATGCGCTCAATCCTACGGCTCTTGATGCCGGCTCATTACAGGCGATTATGCATCCGGTGTGCTTTATTCTGCCTGCAATATTCCCTATTCTGTATGCGATAGCAAAGGTTTTTGACGGAATTATAGATATTCCCTTTGCTTACATAACCGATACGCTCTCGACTAAGTGGGGCAGGCGCAGACCCGCAATAGCCGTTTGCACATTGCCGATGATTGTATCCTTCGTATGTGCATGGATACCGATCGGTGGAGCTGACGAATCGGCACAGCTGATAAATACAATATGGATATGCTTCTGGTGCCTTGTCTTTTTTGCCACCTATACGATGTGTCTTATTGCATTTTACGGCTCCTTGTCAACGGTATGCTCCGACGAATCCCAACGCCTGCGCGTTTCGGGCTACAAGTCATTCTTTGATACTATTTCCTATTGCATAGTTTACGGTTTGGTGCCGCTGCTTCTTGATGCGTTTGAAGTCCATATCGATAAATTCGTATTCTTCTGTATTCCTCTTATGCTTACGATACTTATACCGCTTTTCCTTATAAAAGAGGGTGAAAAGTACGGATATCCGGAGAATGACGGTCTCACTGCGGAAAAAATCAGTATTTTTGAGAGCGTAAAGATAACCTTTAAAAACGTTTTATTTCGTCGTTGGCTATACGTCAATTGCTGTACGTTTTTCGGACTGCAAATGTTCCTTGTCGGCATGAATGCCATGATCAACGGAGGAATGGGCTTCAACGGCGCCGAGATGGCGCTGGTCAACACTTGTGCCTTCGCCCCCGTGCCCATTATGCTCTATTTATTCAACAAGCTAAAGGCAAAGAAAGGTATACGTTTCACCTATCAGACCTGTCTTATTGCGTTTGCCGTTGCGATAATGTCATTCTTCTTTGCTTCTACCTATGTAACCGGCGGCAATAAGATTTTGCAATATGCGATTTCCTGCATTGGCGGAGTTATAGGAAGCTGGGGTATTGGTGCCTTCTTTATGGTGCCCTATCACATTCCTGCGCAGATTTCGAGTGTTGAAGAGCGTTTGACGGGAAAGAATCACTCTGCTATGTACTTTGCGGCAAACGCCGTTACAACAAGCATTGTAGGTGCAATTTCAGGCTCTCTTGTTTATGAAAATATAAAGAATCTTTTCATAAGCAAGGAAGCGAGCGGCATTGAATATGCTGTTGGAAAAATTACAGATACCGGCGAAAAAATATCCGCCGAAATGATAGCGGCAGAGGCGTTTGGCGTTTCGGAGGCATCGGTATTCAACCTTGGAACTCTTGTTATTCCTTTTATAGTTTGTATTGTCTGTATTCTCGGCGCGATTTTAGCAATGAAGATGCCGAAGGATTACACCCCTGTGCTGGTAGCGGCAGAGCTTAAGAAGTTTGATTCTTCAATAGACGTAACCGCCGCTTCGGAGACTGTAACTGAAGAAAAGAAGGGCGAGATTATATTCGTACAGATAGGACTCTCTGTGCTGTCGGGATTCATCTTTGGATTTATCTGGCTTGCTATTCTTCTCCGTTCTGTGAAGGAGCTTACGGGAAAAGGAAAGACTACCTTGACTTGGCTTCTTTCGTCGCTGATTCCCTTCGCTTCCGTCTATTTTACGGTTAAGCTCTATGATTCTCTTGCAAGCGAATGCGAGAAGCGGGGAATTAAACCTATTGGAAACAAGGCACTGTACGTAATACTTTCTGTACTCTTCCCCATTTTGCCTATAAACGTTATTGCATTGGCACTGCTCCAAAGCAATGTGAACAGGCTTTATAATGCTGATTAAGCACAAATTTCTCAACGAGAGTTAAGATAAAATGTATTTTCTTTTTAATTGGTTTCTTAAAATTACCGCCTTTATACCAAGACTGTTTATTTTGAGGTTTAAGGTTTACTATGAGAACAAAAAGCTTCAGGGGCGAAGAATCAAGGGTAAGGCGGTAGTCGTGTCCAACCACCGTTCGATATATGATTTTGCGCTCATGCTCTTTCTTTTTTGGACGAGAACGCTGCGCTGTGTCATAGGCGAGGTGATTTTTGCGCGCAATGCGCTTTTGACGTGGTTTTTACGGGCGCTTGGCGGCATAAAGGTAGAAAGAGGTTCGCACGATTTCGCTTTTGTCGGTAAATGCTGTAAGGTGCTCGAAAAGGGCGGAGTTGTTGAAATATATCCCGAGGCAAGACTTAACGTTACTGATGAGGAGCTGCTCGATTTTAAGCCGAGCGCGATATATATAGCGCTTGAGGGGAATGCACCGATTATTCCCGTTTACACCAACGGTCAGTATTTCAAGAAAAAGCCTGCTGAGGTTATAATAGGAACCCCTATAGACGTTAATGCGTTATACGACGATTCTCTGTCGGACAAAGACAATATACACGCAATCACAGAATTTGTAAAGGAAAAGATTCGTGGACTCAAATATGAACTCGAAAGACAACAGCAAGAAAAAGAAGGAAAATAATTTCTGGTATTACTTTATAAAGATTACAGGAGCTATTCCCTCACTGCTTTGGGCGCGCCAGAAGATATATCGCATAAGCGACGGAAGGCTGATAAAAAATCAAAAATTCGAGGGACGCGTTCTTATTTATTCCAATCACTGCAGCTATACGGATCCGTGGCTCTTGAACTGCGTTTTTTGGTACAGACACGTATATTTCCTTGCCGCTACCGAGCTATTCTCCAATTGGTTCAGCAAGTGGTTTTTTACTACCGTCAAGTGCATTCCGGTTGATAGAGCTAACTTCAGTATGGCTACCTTTCACACGGTTACTGACAGACTGAAAAATAATGGCGCGGTGCTCATTTTCCCCGAAGGACAAATTAACAGGGACGAAACCACACCCGCGAGCTTCAAAACGGGCGCGGTTTTGATGGCATCATCGGCAAATGCTCCCCTGCTCCCCGTATATATTGTCAAACGCAAGTGGTACAACAGACATATAGTTCTTATCGGCGATCCTATAGATCTCAAAGAAAAATTCGGCGGTCTGATGTCAAAGGATTCGCTGAATGAAGCCAGTGAATATATTCGTCAAAAGGAAACCGAGCTTCAGGAATTTTATAAAAATAATATTGCCAGATAGCTTTAAGGCGGAAAAAATATGAAAAGCTTGCTTAAAGGGCCCGTATTAAACGTTTACATTGCCGAGATACCGGAGAATGACGGTTTCTTAGACCTGTATCCCGAGGCGCGTAACGCCGAAATTAAAGCAATAAATAACCTTACCGTAAAGCGTGAGAAGTACTATGCCTGGAAGCTTTTGGAGCTGGCGATAAGGGATACCCTTGCCGTTGATCACAGAAGCATAGAATTCGAAAAAACAGCATATGGAAAATGGGTATCTTCACAGTGTGAGTTTTCGATTTCTCACAGTGACGGCGTTGTGGCGGTTGCTGTTTCTACCAAAAGTGTCGGCGTGGATATTCAATTGATAGCGCCGCTAAAATCCGAAAATCTTCCCGATAGGATTTTTACACCAAGGGAGCTTGAGGAATACAGCACGGCAAACGGCGAGGGAAAGAACGAGGTGTTTGCTCGGATCTGGACAAAAAAGGAAAGCGTATTTAAAACCTTGAATTTGCCACGTTATTTTCCGGCAGAAATTGACACTTTTTCGTTTCCCACCTACACAGAAACCCGAAAAATCCGTGACAAATTTTATGCTGTTTCTATTGCGGGCGAGTGTGTCGAAGCTACCAAAATTATCAGTAATATAAAATTTAATCATACAGAAGGAGATTATTATGTATTGTAATAAATGCGGTAAGTATATAGATTCGGATAACCGTCTTTGCGCTGAATGCGAAGAAATCGAACGTCTTAGCAAGCTCTTTGCCGACGAGGGTGCGCAGGAGCAGATTAATCTCGGCGATTTCGGAAGTGATTTTGCATCGTCAGAGTCTGCACAACCGCAACGCACGGAGATTCCTAATTTTAATTATTTTTATAACACAGCAAATACCACAGAACCATCCTCGCCTAATAAGAAAAATCCGAGAATGGCAGGCTTCCCTCTTGGTCTCACATCTGTAATTCTCGCTACGGTAAATTATTTCCTGCTAATTATTTGCATTGCTCTTATTGCTGCTGAATCTGCCGTAGGTCTTGTATTCACTGTGCTTTCCGCCCCCTCGTTTATTCTTTCGATAGTATTTGGTGCCAAGGTCATCGGTCTTGCAAACAAGGCAAAAAAATCGGGTGCGCCGACTCCAATCGCCCCTCTTGTGCTTGGAATTATTGGACTCTCGATTTCTGCTCTGATGCTATTTATACTTTTGATTGCTATTCTTTCAATATAAAACAAAGCCTGCCGCATATGCGGCAGGCTTTTCATTACAAATCGTCGGCATCCTGTATCGGCTTTTCATACGGATCGTCGGGTACTCCTGTCCATGAGCCTTGAGGATCGGTAATTATTCTGTTGTCTTCGCCGATAGAATTAGATGCTTTGTTGGGTGTCAAATCCTTTTTAGATGCTTTTTTCTGTTTCATATTAATTCTCCATCTGTTCCGAGGACCATATAAAAATATCGCAAAAGTCCCTTATTAGTTTTGCTTTTTTGACGCAAATTATTGACTTCCCGGGCAAAAAAATATATAATTATTTCAACATAGATATGGAGAAAAGATATGGGAAAATTTGACGGAATCTTTTTAGTGTCCGATTGGGATGGCACCTTATGTAACGGTTCGAATATACCGCAGGAAAATATAGATGCGATTCGTTATTTCCAGGATGAAGGCGGCATTTTTACCGTTTGTAGCGGTAGATATTATCCGTATTTGCAGGAATTTGCCGACGAGATAAAGCCCAATACGCATTTGATTACCCTCAACGGCGCGGTTATAGTCGATGTACGGGATATGAATTTTTTACACCGAGGCTTCTTGCCCTGCGGTTATATTGAAATTCTCGATGAACTCCTCATCAAGCGCGGATATTATAATTCTGTGACGTACTATGATGCCGAAAGCTGTGATTCCATAACCTTTTGTGCACGGGATTACGCGAGCTATCGAAATTCTCTATCAGAGAAGGATATATACAAGATTCTTCTTGTTTCAGACAGTGGACAAAATGCAATATCGGGCGTGGAATATATAAATTCGTTGGGACTTACTGATATTATCGCGGTTAGAAGCTGGAGCGTAAGCACGGAAATTTTATCGGCGGAAAATACCAAGGGGAAGGCGTTGCGACGCGTTGCAAAGGCTATTAACGCAAAGCTGACAGTTGCTGTCGGCGATTTTGAGAACGATATTTCGATGCTTGAAGAAGCAGACGTTTCTTACGCGGTAGAAAATGCGCAGCAGACAGTAAAAAATGTGGCAGACAGAATTACTGTTAACTGTAATGTCGGCGCGATTTCTCAAATTATAAAGGAAATTGAGCAAGATATTTATGGCTGATGCGTGTAAAAAATTTAATCCAGGTTTGCGCACAGCGAACAAATAAAGAAATAGCACCCTCGATTGAGGGTGCTATTTCTATGGCGGGAAGGAAGCGAGTATGTTTGAACTTTGAGGGAGAGGAAAAGCAGCCTCGGTTTCGGACTGCTTTTCAATGTCCTTTATATAGTCTAGTGTTATGTCGGGAGTGTCGTATCTATCTGTGAAATTCAACGTGATTATGATTTTGTCGGGAGAGTAAATAACCTCGCGCACGAAAGTATTTATAAGCCGTTTTCTTACTGCCATATCGGTGATTTCACCGTAGATTGCAGATTGTAGATATTTCTCAACCATCGGGACGGTCAAGTAGGAATAAGAGCGCATCTTCTCTTGTTCAATATCAAAGTCAAGCTGTGTGATCTCGCTCTCCAATTCTTTCAAGCGGATTTTCGTTTGCTCGGTGATGATGCCTTGCTCGATTGCTGCTATAAGGTTTTTGGACGCTTTAAGTGAAGCATTACGTTTGCTTTCCAATGCTTTCAGCTTCGTATTATTTCGTACCTTCTTTTCGTGCATCTTGCAGAGCCTTTCTGCTATAACTCTGATAAAGCCGTTTTCGGTCAAGATGCCCCATACAGTATTGACGACTATATCTTCTAAATACTGTTTCTTTACCGATTTAAGATTGCAGGTAGCTCGCTTTCTTCTACGGGAAAGACAGGTGTAATAATAGTGAATATCGCCGGTCATACTTGTACCGCTTTCACCGACCATCAGTCTGTGGCAGTCGCCGCATACAAGCTTTCCGGAAAGTAGGAAGTCATATATTTCCTTCTTTCTGCCGGGCGCGTGTTTGTTTGCTTCACGCTTCTTCTGAACTATGTTCCAGAGCTGGTCGGGGATAATCTGCGGATAGATGTTATCATACAGTACACCGCGATACATAACCTTGCCGTTATACTTTTGATTGCCAAGCATCTTATATATAGCCGAGGTCGTAAAGAATTTGCCGCGCTTGTCGGTTATTCCTCTGAAACGAAGATTAGCAACAATAGCAGGTACGGTATATCCGTCTGCATATCCCGTGAATACCTCGTAAACGATGGCTGCTTCATCAGGATTTACTACGCATTTCTTGTCAATGATGTCATATCCGTAAAGGTAATAACCGCCCGTGAAATTGCCCTTTAAGTAGCTTTCATTCAAGCCACGTAATACCTTTTGCGATAATTCTGCCGAGTAATATTCAGCCATTCCCTCTAAAAGCGACTCTAATATAATGCCTTCGGGGGTGTCGGGAATATTCTCCATAGCCGAGAGTATTTTTACTCCGTTGTCGCGCAAAGTCTTTTTGTGCATAGCCATTTCGTATTTGTTACGTGAAAAACGGTCAAGCTTATAAACGAGAACATAATCCCAATGATGCTTGCCGCTGTCATATAGCATACGTTGAAAGTCCTTGCGGTTGTCGTTTGTACCCGTCATAGCTCTGTCTATGTAGGTATCCACGATAATGATTTCGTTACGCTTGGCATATTCTTGGCAAACGCGAAGCTGACCTTCAATAGATTGCTCGGTCTGGGTGTCGCTTGAATACCTTGCGTAGATAACTGCTGTTTTCATATCTTTTGCCTCCTGTGCGTTTTTTATTTAATGGTAGCGTTTTGTTTTTTGGAATGTTAGAAAGTCAATCCAAACCGTTTACAAGCTAAAACCTGATAAAATACCAATTTACCAAAACAAAGCCAAAACGGAAACATAACTTTTCCTTTATCCAAGATCCTCAACTACCTCCCATCAGAAAACGCCTAAGCGGTCAAGGAAAGAGAAAAAAATATTGCATTATTGTAACAATAAAAAAAGCCGATTTAACGAACATTTTTAGTGTCCGAAAAATCGGCTTTTGTTGTTTTCAGCGATAATTTTTTCCCTTGACCGCAACGGCCTTTTCTGATACTATCCACCGAAAAAGCAAAATTTATTTGGGGCAAATTTAGGGTGAATTTTTACCGCAACAGGCAAAAACAATATTTTAGTTTTGGTTTCCTTCGGGATAAGTTTCTAACGTGAATTTTCAAAAGCTGTTATTATTGAAAAAAACGAAAGGAGCTACAATGAAAGAAATTAAGCAAGAAATTATAGTCCGAGGCACACCCAGAATAGAAAATATGCCTAAAGAGGATTTTAACGTCCTTTGCACATCGTTATTATGTCTTGTTGAAGATTATTACAAAGACTATGAATATAAAAAGGAAGAAAACGAGCAGACAAAAAAATAAAAGCTATCTATGAACAGATAGCCTTTATTCCACCTCTAAATCTTCACTGCGGAACAGATCATCGTCTAAAAATTCCGTCAGCGAAATGTTAAAGCCGCGAGCAAGCATAATCACGGTGCTTAACGTAACAGTTTTGTTTCGTCCGTTCATTATGCACTGCATACTTCCGTGTTGTATGCCGGAGTCAAGCTCTAAACGATATTGTGTCATATCTTTTTCCTGTAAGAGCTTTGTAATTCTTCTCGCAACAGCGTCATTTACAGTCACGCAAACACCTCCCGTAAGTAGATTTATCTCCGTAGTTTTGCCTACATATATATTTTATCAATAAATAGGAAAAATTATAAGAAGGTGTACCTACATACTATTGATTTTTTCGCAAAAGTGTGATATACTATGTAGGTACACCTACATAAAGAGGTATTTTCTATGATTATTACCTTTTGCGGTCATTCACAGTTCATAAGAACGGAAGAATACGAGCAAAAAATCCTTGCCTTTTTGGAAGAAAAGGTCGGTGATAATCCTGCGGATTTTTACTTGGGAGGTTACGGCTCTTTTGACAGCTTTGCCTATGATTGCTGCAAGAATTATAAAGCCACTCACCCCGGCGTTTCGCTCATATTCATTACCCCGTATATGACGGTGGAATATCAGCAAAATCATTTGGAGTATCAAAAGACACGATACGACGAGATCATATACCCGGAAATCGAGGATAAGCCGCCGAGGTTTGCCATTACCTACCGTAATAGGTGGATGGTCGAGCAAGCCGATTACGTTATCTGCGGTATCAATCACGATTGGGGCGGAGCTTACAAGACGTATCAGCACGCAAAGCGTAAGAAAAAGCATATTTTCAACGTCACCGAAAAGGAGTTCTGACTATTGATATCAACACGCTAAAAACAAACAATTTCGTGAGCAACTACGGTGGTTCCGCAACATTGGCTTGCCAATGATAAAAGTCAGGTCGATCCATAGTTTCAGCCACAGTACAAAAAAGTATTGAGCGTGTAGGATATAGGCATCGGTGTATATTGCCGATGCCTTTTGACTTTTTTAGCGGAAATTCGACTATTAATGTCGTAAAAATATATACATAAATATGTATATTGAGCCGAAAAAGTATTGAAAAAGTTGAAAAAATATGCTATACTATAATTGGAAAATTATCGAAAGGGGTTACAGTATGTCAAAAGAGCGACAAGGTCTTTTTGATACACCTCTGGGCGTATTGTTCGGCTCGCCTCTTTTCGAGCAAAGTTTTCTACAAAATTATTGAGCCGTTTGACATAGGTGTGCTGTGCCTTTTTGTCAAATGGCTTTTATTATTTCCTTTCAAGGAGGCAACAAAAATGAAAAAGTTATTAGCTTTATGCTTGACCGTAGTTTTATGCTTATGCTGTCTTGCATCGTGCGGTAGCGCACACAAAGAGAACAAATGGTTTTCAGAAGAAAAACTTACACAATGCCTTGTGGGTGAATTACCTACCATTGAAAAAGAGTATGTAAATCACAACGACGAGGATATTTATGTTAGCTTCACCGAAAGCGAATTTGAAGCTTACGCAAAGTCGGTATATGATTATTTGCTTTCTCGGAATTATGAATATCTCGGCACACGAGGCGAACAGGTCGGCACGTTGGCGGGAACATTGACTACATATTACTTTGAGCCTGCAACCGAGCTTTCTGAATTTTATGTTAGCGGCTCATACAAATTTGTTTATTCCGATGGCTCTCTCGACGAGGACGGTGAACTAATTTTCTGCATCATTTCGCTTTATGATTATGAAACAAAGAATCTCGAATACGGAACGAAGAATTTTTCGTATAACACCTTAATAACACTTGATTATAAATCAGAAGCACCTCTTAGTGGCTTTTATGTATTAAATGAAGAATAATTATGAAAAAGTTACTGTCAATACTTTTGCTATTCTCGCTCTGCTTTTTGTTTACAGCTTGCGGTAATAGCGCCGAGCCGAAAGAAATATCCTGCGAGGATATTATAAAGGCATACGAGGATGCAGGCTATTTCGTGACACACGGAGAGCATAAGGATGAAGCCGAAAGCTCACAACTTTGCTACATAAAAGCGAGTTTAACCGAAGATTCTGACAGCGATTACATCTACTTCATCACTTGTTTTACAGATAAACAAGCCGAAGAAGCTGCCGAAACAGATAAATACAATTTGGCAGTATGGTTGTATGCTACTGTAAGCGGAGAAAGTCGATGGCTCAAAACAGGAACTTACGGAAAAATTGAATACAGTTACTACAATTCCAAGTTAATAAAGCCCTTCAACGAGCTTATTAAATAAAAGCAAAAACAAATCAAAGGAGAAAAAACACTATGAAAAAATTTCTTGCAATTTTAATTTGCGCCATTATGTGCGTAACCCTTCTTGCATCTTGTGACTCGTTGAAGCACGAGCATACACAAGGCGAATGGCAGCACGACGAGGAAGTTCATTGGCGCGTTACTTATTGTAGTTGGAACAAGTGTGATTTTGACATTATTGAGGAACAACACATTGACGAGGATAAAAACGGCATCTGCGATGTATGCGCTCGTAAGGAGCAATATATATTTGTACTAAACTATGACAAAACCGGTTATATTCTTTCCGACATTGGCCCCGGATATGTCGGTGGCGATGTGGTGATTCCCTCTACTTACAGAGGATTGCCCGTTGTTGAAATCGAGATGTATGCCTTTGGTAATTGCAAGGACAATCTTACTTCGGTAACGATTCCCGGCAGCGTTAAGGAAATTGGTATGAAAGCCTTTGCAAAACAGGATAATCTTGAAACTGTTATCATCAATGGTTCTGCCATAGTAGGTGTGCAATCCTTTTATTTGTGTCCCAAACTCAAAACTGTTGTAATCGGTGAAGGTACTGAATATATTTACGCAAGTGCATTTGAGCAGTGCGATTCCTTAGAATCCGTTACTATAGCAAACACCGTTAAGAAAATCACGGGCAATGTCTTTGCCTACTGCAAAAATCTCAAAACCATAACCATTCCTGCGTCCGTTGAAGAAATTGGCTGGGCTTGCTTTATAGGTAGCGGATTTACAGATATTTATTTTGAAATGTCTGCTCCCGGAGAATCTTGGGATGAGGAATGGGATTACGGTTTGTACATAGACGAGGAAATAGGTCAGGAAACGAATGTAAATCTTCATTGGGCTGAGGCGGAATAATAGACATAACAAAAAGCCTGCGACGCACTTTTACGCGCAGGCTTTAATTACCGAAATACTTAATATTTTTGTAGAAAAAGCCCGATGCAACCTAAAGTTGCGCGATAGTTGGTGGTGTTTTTTCGGCTTTAATGGTAAAATACTACCACGAGGGCGACAGTTGCGGCAAAAAATGCTACGTATCCACCCCTCTATTATCGAGAACGGAGGTTT